>NZ_JAYEEY010000012.1:0-164373 GCF_035156415.1 Algoriphagus persicinus | reverse complement strand
CCTGATAAATTCTTAGCACCAGTAGTAATAGTAGCGGTATAGACAAGGCTAGGCGAAAGGGGGTTGTTTGGTACAAATGAGGCTGTTGTGCCTGTATATGTTACCGTACCTGCAACTGCTGTATTACCTTGTTTCAGTGTGAATGTTGCTCCTGTTATTGTAGCAGGATTCATTGCTTCACTGAAAACGGCTTTGACAGTCTTGTTCAATGCCACGTTTGTCGCGTTGTTTACAGGATCTGTAGAAGTTACAGTCGGAGCAAATACTGCAGCAGCTGTAGTAAATGTCCAAACATAGTTCCTTGCCATGGCAATGCCTAAAGTATTCTTAGCACCTGTGCTGATCATACCAGTATAAACAAGGTTGGGAGAAAGAGCAGTGTCCGGAGTGAATGTAGCAGAAGTTCCGGAATAGGTTACTTTTCCACCTATTGCCGTATTTCCTTGCTTCACCGTGAATGTTGATCCAGATATTGTAGCTAGACCCATCGTTTCACTGAAAATCACATTGATTCCTGTATTAACTGAAACATTCGTAGCCTTGTCAGCAGGATCTGTTGAGACAACCGTCGGTGCAGCGCCTGTATTAAATGTCCAGGTATAGTTATTTGCAAGAGGAATTCCATCTGTATTTACCGCTTCAACACTAATTGTACCTGTGTAGGTAGTTTCAGGCAATAGATCGATTGAAGGGATAAATGTCGCTATGCTGTCAAGGTAGCTTACCTTTCCTTCTATTGAAGTTGAGTCGGTTTGAATAGTAAAAGAAGACACATTGATTGATAAAGGATCCATTTCAGCACTGAATTTTGCAGTAATGGATTTATTAAGGGCAATTCCTGTTGATAGATTCGCAGGATTGGTAGCCGTCACTGTAGGTGCAACACCAGTGGTGAAAGTCCATATATAAGGTGCTTGCAAAGCATTTCCCATTAGATCCCTCACAATCGGCTCNGAAAGTCCATATATAAGGTGCTTGCAAAGCATTTCCCATTAGATCCCTCACAATCGGCTCTACTCTACCTGTATAGGTTGTGTTAGGGGCAAGAGGAGCATCTGGGAGAAAACTCATGGTATTGTTTGACGCATCATAAGTCAAAGCCCCGGGAACATCGCTTTCAATTTCACCCGCTGAATTAACGACTCTCAAACTAAAGGATTCATCTGTAATAGAGGAAGGGTTCATTTCATCATTGAAGGTCACCGCGATGACCTTATTCAGCTGTATTCCTATTGCTTCATCATCTGGATTTGTAGATTCTACCTCCGGACAAATCCCCAGCATTTCGTCAAATGTATCTTGACAACTTCCGAAGATTATTGTAATAGATAAGGCAACCAAAATGGTTTGCCAAAATCGTTTTTTTGTACTTTCTGTTTTCATATAACTTAAATTTTATTTTTTAATTAGTATGCCGTGTAATCATTATAAATTCCTCAGGACAAATCGAGTGAGGAAGTAATAAAACCGCTTAAATAACAAATTATGAGATTGGTGATATCAAATCTGTAATTGGTTAAAAGTTTGGTTTTAGGCATCCTAGCAAACATATTTTGAGGTCTACTGGAGCAAAGATGATGGCACTCTTTCTCGAAAAAATTATATTAAAAAAGAAAAGGCTTATATAATTCACTGATTTTGAAAGCTTCAAAAAAGGTTATTTTTAGGCCGATTTAATGAAAAAATATCCATTGCTTACATTCAATTCACAACCATTTCAAATCAACTTGGAGGCAAGTTTATTTCTGATGAGATAAAAATATATACATCCTCTATTTTGTCAGTAGTCTTGGTTTTCTTGGGAGAAAAATGGCTAGGATACTGAAGTCGGAAGTACCCAACATCACTATCTGGGTCTAGCTTTGCTGTTTAGTTTTTGAGAAGGATATTTTTTGACTCGCCTTCCAAATTGTTTCCTGCTTTTATTATGAAATAGTCCATAAATGGAATTATTCTTCCATATCATGAATTATTTGATTTCCATCGAATCACAGTGAGGGTAGTCAAAAAGATTTCGTTAAATTCTAAGCTTTTCCTAAAGATGATCGTATTTAGTTACTCCGGTTTTTGTTCAAAAAAGTAGATCCATGATGAAACTTGTTCTAAAACTTATTCCTATTCTGCTTTTTTATGGGATGATCACCGAGTCTTCGTTTGCCCAAGTTAAGATAGAGCGGGAATTTGGAATAAAGGAAAATGAAGTACCTAAAGAGGCGAGAGATTGGCTATATGATGCTTTCGAATCTACCAGGAGGATCAAGTGGTACAAGGAAGTATTCGAATCGGGTTATTCCTATGAGGCTAAGTTTAAGCTACAGGGTGAATTTTACAGCGTTGAATTTGATTCCATTGGTAGGATCCAGGATGTAGAAGTTGAGTTAGATTTTGAAAAGCTTCCTTCAGATCTTCAAAATGGTTTGAAGGCCTATCTTTCTACAGATTATAAAAGTTCGGATATTAAACGAATTCAAATCCAATATTCTGGAGAATCCGATGATCTCGAAGATTTTTTTGATGAAAATAGGCTAGAAGGAATCTTGACCCGCTACGAAATAGAATATATAGGACCTGATGAGAATGGAGCTTCAGAACTTTGGGAGGGCTTATTTTCCGAAGATGGCCAACTTATCCAGAAGCGTAAAATAATCTTGACACCTAGCGAAAACCTCATTTTTTAACATGATAAGAATATACTTAAGCATTTTCTTACTGCTTATGAGTTTTGCTACTGCTCTTAGTCAAGATCATCAGTTTTTTACGGGCCTCTTTCCTGAAGCTACACTTACCAAGAAATTAAAAAATGATCAAAAGATAATTTTCAAAATTGAGCATCAGAATGTTGTCTATAACAATGCAATAGAGCAAAGGGAAAATTTGCAGCTTACCCATTACCGAACTGATTTGATGAGCTTTTATGATGTCAAGCTAAACCCTACAAAAAGTATTGCTTTTGGCGTATTCCACAGAATCCAGGAGGGAGCCAATGCCAAAAGGATCATTCAGCAATTTGCTTTAGTAAACAGACTTAGAGAAATGAAACTAGCACATCGTATTAGGACTGACCAGACGTTCACCACAGGTGAGTCGGTAGAAATCAGGCTTCGATACCGGATGGCGACTGAGATTCCGCTTGCGGGAAGCACCTTGGACCCGGGCGAGCATTATTTGGTCTTATCCAACGAGCCAATTCTTAGCCTTCAGGAAGGAGAGTTTGAAATCGAAAATCGCTTGGTTTTCTCCTTAGGTAAACTGCTCACTTCTAGTCAAAAACTAGAATGGAGTATAGATTACCGTACGGATAAGTTTATTCAGGAAGGTTTCCGGACTCGGCTTTGGGCAAAGATCGGGTACTTTTATAGTTTTTGAGTTAAAATGCATCATGCGGGTTAAAAAGATGAACGATAATTAATCCCCACACCCATTGTTTGCCTTAACTCGCATTAACAAGTGCCTACGCTAGAAATAACACGGCTTACACAAGCCATTCGAGGCCACCGAAAGCTAAACAAAGAACCTATATCCCAATAGATTACACCCTATTAATACCTGCGTATAGCCTGAAAACAGTTAAGCCAGAACGTGTACCTCTAGCTAAAAAAAGCAGGGAGATCAGCCAGAAAAGAATTCATTTTGCTTAATATTGAGATTAAATTACTCTTCAAATAACACCATGGGAAAAATCATTGCCATAGCCAATCAGAAAGGCGGAGTAGGCAAAACTACCACAGCGATGAACTTGGCGGCTAGTTTGGCTGTCCTGGAATTTAAGACCCTGGTGATTGACGCTGATCCGCAGGCTAATACGACCTCCGGGCTGGGTCATGATCCCAAATCCATCAACACAAGCATCTACGAGTGCATGGTGGATGGCATTGATGTAAAAGAGATCATCCACCATACAGAACTGGAATACCTAGATTTGGTACCATCGCATATTGACTTGGTCGGCGCTGAGGTGGAGATGATTAATTTGGATAATCGAGAGGAAAAGATGAAAGAGGTGATTCATGACCTTAAAGAGTTGTATGATTTCATCATTATTGATTGTTCTCCTTCCTTAGGACTAATTACAATCAATGCACTTACAGCTGCTCATTCAGTAATTATCCCAGTGCAATGTGAATATTTTGCCTTAGAAGGATTGGGTAAATTATTGAATACTATAAAAATAATTCAAACCAGACTGAATCCTGATTTAGAAATCGAAGGAATCTTACTAACCATGTATGATATGAGACTTCGCCTCTCCAATCAAGTGGTGGAAGAAGTTAGGCTACATTTCAAAAACATGGTTTTCGAAACCATCATTCCGCGCAACGTGAGACTCAGTGAGGCACCTAGTTTTGGTTTACCCGCTATATCTTTTGATGCAGATGGCAAAGGATCGGTAGCCTATTTGAACCTTGCTGGCGAAATCGCTCAGAAGAATGACCTGCAAAAAGTGCCCAAATAACTATGTCAGACCAAAAACCGAATCGAAAAAAGAGTGCTTTAGGAAGAGGTCTTGGAGCTTTGCTCGAAGATAGCCCTTCTAAGCACAAATCTGAGGATATTTTACCTCAGGTAGTTAAAACCGGGATTTTCGAAATCCCTCTTGAGCAAATTCAGGTCAACCCATTCCAACCCCGGGTTCATTTTGACAAGGCTACATTAGCAGAACTTGCAGAATCCATCAAGGTTCAAGGAATCATTCAGCCTATCACAGTTCGAAGACTTGAAACAGATGAATATCAGCTAATCTCTGGAGAGCGCAGGTTTCAAGCTTCTAAAATCGCTGGCTTAACTCAAATCCCCGCCTACGTCCGTACTGCCAACGATCAGCAAATGCTGGAAATGGCACTAATCGAAAACATTCAGCGGGAAAACTTAAATGCTCTGGAAATCGCACAATCCTATCAGAGATTGCTTGCAGAATGTGACTTAAAGCAGGAAGAGCTAGGAGATCGGGTCGGGAAAAACCGAACTACAGTAAATAATTACCTACGACTTCTCAAGCTTCCACCTAGTATCCAAGGCGCCATACGAGATCAGCAACTATCGATGGGGCATGCCCGAGCATTGATTAATGTAGAAGACGTGGATACGCAGCTGGCAATTTTCAAAAAAGCCGTAGCGGAAGAATTGAGTGTGCGAAAAGTGGAAGCTTTGGTAAAGGCTTTGAATGAAGGAAAACCCGAAAAACCAACTGGTTCAGAACTTGACCCTGTCAGAAAATATGAAATCAACAAGCTCCAGCAGCGACTTGCCTCCCACTTTGGAACTAAAGTAGCATTGAAGTCCAATCCTAAAAATAAAGGTGAAATTAAAATACCTTTTAATTCTGCCTCTGATTTGAACCGGATTCTAGAAATCCTAGAAATCATCTAACCTTGAAGCGTCCAGTTTCTCTTAGCATATTACCACATAAAGCCCCACTGATTTTAGTGGGTCTTTTGCTTTTCTGTTTTAGTCTGAGCACCACATTATTTGCTCAGGAAGAAGAAAAACCCGAGAGTTCAACAGTGGAGCCAGATTATTCCTTACTTCCAAAGAATCCTAAAAAAGCTACGATACTTTCTGCCATTTTGCCAGGAGCAGGGCAAGTATATAATGGGAAATCCTGGAAAGTCCCCCTAATTTATGGAGGTCTTATTACAGATATTTACTTCATAAGTTTTAACAATCGTCGCTATCAAGTCTTCAAACAGGCTCTTTCTGATTTTGATGATGAATTGCCAACTGATTTCCCCAGCTTAAACCGTGATGGCTTGGTGCGGAATGTGAACTATTGGAGAAAAAACCGTGATCTTTGCTACCTTGTTTTGGCAGGGATTTATGCACTGAATTTAATAGATGCGAATGTGGATGCACATCTTTCTGGATTTGATGTATCGGATGACATCGCATTGAAATTTGAACCTCACTACGAAAGATTTTCCTCCAACAATACATCTATGGGGCTTTCTATAAAACTCAACTTTTAATCATGAATATTTTACTTCTAGGCTACGGAAAAATGGGACAGCTGATCGGCCAGTTGTCAGAATCCCGTGGTCATAGCATTGCCGGAAAAATCACTATTGACAACCTGGGTGATTTGAATTCTCTAGACCCCACTAGTATTGATGTGGCGATAGAATTCAGCCAACCTGAGGCAGCTGTAGATAATATAAAATGGGCAATTGAACGTGGCATTCCCGTTGTTTCGGGAACTACCGGCTGGCTAGATCAAAAGCCAGAAATAGACCAATTGACCCTTACTAAAAACGGGGCATTTTTCTATGCTTCAAATTACAGTATAGGGGTCAACATCTTTTTCAAAGTCAATGAATTCTTAGCCAAGCTAATGAATGAAACTACCGGCTATACAAGCTCAGTGGAAGAGATTCATCATACCGCTAAAAAAGACGCGCCTTCTGGAACGGCCATCACATTGGCCGAAGGCATTATCAAAAATATACTTGAACTGAATACCTGGAATCTGTCCGAAGGAGTGAACGAAAATGAACATTCGCTACCAATCACTTCCAAGCGGATAGACCCAGCTCCTGGAACGCATATTATTCGCTACTCGTCTGAAATCGACGATATTGAAATCACACACACAGCCCACAGCAGGCAAGGGTTTGCCCTTGGCGCAATTTTGGTGGCTGAGTGGATTCAAGGAAAGAAAGGCGTGCTTTCCATGGATGATTTTCTATCTTTCTGAACTTAAAAACCAATCATGAGTAAGTCAACTAAAAAAAAATCTGCCGCCAGAGAATGGGGTGATGCCTTGATTTTTGCAGTAGTAGCAGCCAGTTTGATCCGGTGGTTACTACTAGAGCCATTCACTATCCCCACAGCCTCAATGGAAAAGTCACTTTTGGTGGGCGATTTTCTTTTCGTAAGCAAGATGCATTACGGTACTCGATTTCCGATGACACCATTGCAGGTTCCTCTTACGCATCAGAAAGTCTGGGGCACAGAAATGCCATCCTATTCAGACGCCATTCAGCTTCCCTATTACAGACTTCCCGGTTTTTCAGAGGTAGAGAGAAATGATGTGGTCGTATTTAATTATCCTGTTGAATTTCAATATCCTACAGATCTGAAAACAAATTATATCAAACGGGCAATCGGAATTGCCGGAGATGTAATCGAAGTAAGGAAAGGAGATGTATATGTAAATAATGAACTCGCTCCCAGACCAGCAGAGATGCAGTATTCCTACGATGTGATTACTAATCGACCACTTACCGAAGATTTCTTCAATCAATATGAGATCAATCCTGAAAGCCATTTGACATTTAGTGATGGCTCAGGCTACTTGGTTTTCGCTACGGTGGAGGTAATTAATAGATTAGAATCATCGCCAGTGGTAACTTCTGTGACTAAACGAATCCAGAAAAGCGGTGGAGAGTCAGGTGTTTTCCCAGATGGAATGACCTTGGGGTGGAATCGTGACAACTACGGTCCTCTTAAAATCCCTGCGGAAGGCTGGACAATCGAAATGAGCAATGAAAATGTCATGAAATACAGTTTCACCATTGAGAAATATGAAGGTCTAGAGAATGTAGAAGTGCGAGAAGGGCAACTCTTCATCGATGGGCAAAAAGTGGACAGCTATACATTCAAGCAGAATTATTACTTCATGATGGGTGACAATCGACATGATTCACTGGATTCCCGCTATTGGGGTTTTGTGCCAGAAGATCATATCGTAGGCAAAGCATGGTTCCTGTGGCTCTCATTGGACAAGCATGAATCGATGTTCAGCAAGATCCGCTGGAGCAGAATATTTAGCGGAATAAATTAAGCGTAGAGCCCTGAGGATTTCAGGGCTTTTCTTTTACCAATCAATTGGCTCCTTCCCATGTGCCATCAAATACTGGTTGGTTTTTGAAAAATGACGGCTGCCAAAAAAACCACGATAAGAAGAAAGTGGACTTGGATGAGGAGCTGTCAAAATCAAGTGTTTTTTAGAATCAATAAGTAAAGCTTTCCTTTGAGCAAAAGCTCCCCAAAGCAAAAAAACGACATGTTCACGCGTATCACTGATCGTTCTAATCACTTCATCGGTGAATTTCTCCCACCCCTTTTTCTGATGAGAACCTGCTTGATGTGCTCTTACAGTCAGCGTGGCATTCAGTAGAAAAACACCCTGACCTGCCCAGCGGGTAAGCTCTCCCTGTGTAGGCAAAGGTTGGCCTAGATCGAACTCTATTTCCTTAAAAATATTCACAAGACTCGGAGGTAAAGGCACTCCTGGCTTCACTGAAAAAGATAACCCATGTGCTTGACCCGGTCCGTGATAAGGATCCTGACCAAGTATCACCACTTTCACAGACGTTAAAGGGCAATGATTGAATGCATTAAAAATTTCTTTAGCTGGTGGGTAAACCTTTGCACTGACATATTCGTCTCTCACAAACGAAACTAGGTCTTTAAAAAAAATTTGGTCGAACAAATGATTCAACGCATTTCCCCAGCTGGGTTCTATTTTGACTTCCATCAGTATTTATTGACATTAAAACTATAATTCGTATCTTTACAGACTTTTAAATCGGTTAATATATGGCAATTGCAGTTACATCTGGGATTCAGGTGAGTGTTGAAGTCACCTACCAATCGGAATTCTCAAGTCCTCACCAGCATCATTTTGTATTTACATACAAGGTAACTATTGAAAATAAAAGCAGCCACACTGTGCAACTATTACGCCGTAGATGGGAAATATATGATGCTGCAGAAGTCAAAAAAATAGTTGAAGGCGACGGCGTAGTCGGGCAACAGCCATATTTGGAGCCTGGAGAATCACATAGCTACGTTTCGGGATGCAATTTAAAATCTGGTTTGGGGAAGATGTCTGGGATTTTCTATATGGAAAAACTTTTTGATGGAAGTAATTTTGAAGTTATAATTCCAGAATTTCATATGATAGCCAGTTATTTCCATAACTGATTTGCTGAACAAACTTTACCCTCTTTTATCCTACCTGACTTACTGGCTCAAGAAAGAAGACAAGTACTCGCTTCAATCGCCGTTTTTATTCAACACTTATCAAAATCTCAACTGTTTTATAAAAGCTAGAAAGGAAGCAGATCTGGAAATTGAAACCTATAGAAATAACCTTTTTTCTTCAGATGAAATAATTGAGGTGGACGATTATGGCGCAGGATCCAAAAGCGTCAATACTGCCAACAGACGAGTCTCTGCCATTACCAAATTCAGCACAAGTAGTAGGAAATTCGCCCAACTTTATCAGTTTTTTGTCACGCTTACTCCAGCTGAAACAGTACTAGAATTGGGCATGTGCATGGGCATAGGGAGCAGGTATCTATCCAAAGTCACGCAAGGACGACTCTACACTTTCGAAGGCTCTAACGAAATCGCAAGACTTGCTAAGCCTGGGCAGGGATTTAATAATATAAGTATCGTAGTGGGTGAGCTCTGGCAAGCCCTCCCCACCACGCTCAAGACATTAAAGAAGGTGGACTTCGCCTTGATAGATGCAACTCATACTTACAAAGGGACACTAACGTATTTTGAGCAAATTCTACCAAAAACCCACTCCAAATCTATCATTGCCATAGGAGATATTCATTGGTCCCGAGAAATGGAAAAAGCATGGATAGAAATTAAAAGCAGACCAGAAGTCCGACTCAGTTTGGATTTTTACGAATGTGGAATTGTATTCTTCGATTACTCCGGAGAAAAAACTGAGTACGTGTTAGATTTTTGAATTCTTCAAAATCATAAATACTTCTGAGCCTGATCGCTCTGGAATGGAATTGTAACAGGGCTCACTTGTTTTAATTTCAAAATACTTTTCTAAAAGTGCTTCATACTCCTCCTTCTTCCCACCAAATGGCGGGCCTTCAAAATCAAATTCCCTGTCAAACCACACACCAACTAATTTACCGCCAGGCCTTAATAAGTCTTTCATTTTCAATACATAATCTGCTCTGAGGATTGGATCAAGGGCACAAAAGAATGTCTGCTCCAAAATCAAATCATATTGACCCTTGTGCTGAAAAAAATCCTCATTGTGGATCTGATCTAGCGGGAAATCCCCGTTCAAGGACTTAAACCGTACCAATGGCTCCTCGGAAAAGTCCAAGATATGTAGCTCATTGAATCCCAATTGCCTAGCATGCGCTGCTTCATACCCTGAACCAGCCCCAGGAAGCAGAACTTGGATACTCCTATTTTCAATTTGGTCTAAATATTGCACAAGTGGTGGAGAGGCAAAGCCAATATCCCATCCTGTTTTGCCTGAGGAGTATCTTTCAGTCCAAAAATTATTATCTAAAAAAGCCATTATAACGCCATATTCTAATGAATACTGAATTTGAAAAAAACTCGCCCGAAAAGAAAGACCAAGGAAAAAACATTATCATAATAGTCTTGGTCCTCTTAGTACTAATAAGTGGAATCAAACTGTATACGGATTATGTAGATCGGACTAAAAAGACTGAGGAAATCCTACTGCTTTCTACTGAAAACAATGATTTAAACAAGCGCCTGGATTCTGTCACGTATCAGCTGGATCTCAGGATTCAAGAAATCGAAAAACTTGGGGGAGATGTGAAAGCTCTCGAAGACGTTCGTAACCAATTAATCGCCGAAAGAAATACTTCTAGACAAAGAAGTTCTTCAGAGATAATAGCGTTGAATGAGAAAATTAAAAGCTATAACAACATGATCGTAGAGAAAGATCAGGAGATTCTGGAACTACGAGCTTTGAACCAACAGCTTTTTACCGAAAACCAAGATCTAAAAACCACACAAGCTGAAATTGAGGAAGAAGTGGCACAGCTGAATATCCAAAAGGAAGATCTGCAAGCCAAGGTGAATGTAGCTTCTATGCTGAAAGCTGAAAACATAGAAATATATGCCGTAAATTCTAGGGGAAAGGAACGCGTAGAGACCACCAAAGATTTTAAAAACCGACAGATCGAACGAATCAAAGTAAGCTTCAATCTTGCGGATAACAAAGTCGCTGAAAAAGGCCCAAGAAACATTTATGTCCAGGTATTGGCACCAAATGAGCAGCCGATCTTTGATGTGGCAAAAGGATCTGGCACCTTTATGATGAATGGCGCAGAGAAATTCTATACAGTCAAACAGGACGTTATTTTTGACAACACAGAGCAGGAGTTAACATTCTTCTACGAGAAGGGCTCAGATTATGCTTCAGGCACACATCAGGTCAAGGTCTTCGTAGACAATTACGAAGTCGGCTCCAAGACTTTCACTGTAAAATAATCAAAGCCTCCCACGGGAGGTTTTTTTTGACATCACTGCTCATGACTTTGTTATCCATTTGGAATACAACAGGGTTTTCCCTACTTTTGCATCCTGTTTATTAAATTCCTTAAACACATTAAAAAAATGTTCCAAAGAAATTACGAGACGGTATTCATTTTAACTCCCGTTTTATCTGATGTTCAGATGAAGGATACTGTCGACAAGTTTGTGAACTTGTTAAAAGAACTGGGGGCAGACGTTATTAATGTGGAAAATTGGGGTCTTAAGAAAATGGCTTATCCCATTGAAAAAAAGACTACAGGTTTCTACGTTATGGTCGAATTCAAAGCCGATCCTACGCTCATCCGCAAATTCGAAGTAGAATTCAGAAGAGAAGAGAAAGTGATGAGATTCTTGACTACTGTTTTGGATAAGCATTCCATTGTTTATGCCGAAAGAAGAAGAAAAGGAGAGTTTAACAAAAAAGTCGAAGCTAAGGAGGAAGCCACCAAATGACACTAGTAAACGAGCCAATCAATAGAGGCGAAATCAGAAAGAAGTATTGCCGATTCAAAAAGCACGGCATCAAGTACATTGACTACAAGGATCCTAATTTCTTGTTGAAGTTCGTCAATGAGCAGGGTAAAATTCTTCCTAGAAGACTTACCGGAAACTCTGCGAAATTCCAGAGAAAAGTAGCTCAGGCTATCAAAAAAGCAAGACATTTGGCTTTGTTGCCATTCGTAACCGATGGGTTGAAATAATTCGGTCTTGTATCGTCCAATCACAAAAGATCATTACAAATGGAAATCATACTAAAAACAGACATCAAAGGTCTTGGCTATAAGAATGACTTGGTAGCTGTAAAACCAGGGTACGGAAGAAACTACCTGATTCCTCAGGGTTTCGCAGTACTTGCAACTGGTTCTAACAAGAAAATTCTTGCTGAGAATATCAAGCAAGCTGCTCACAAAGCAGAAAAGATTAAAACTGAAGCTCAGAATATCGCAGAGAAACTTGAAGCTCTTACTTTGGAGATCAAAGCGAAAATCGGTGAATCAGGTAAAATCTTCGGTAAAGTAACTACACTTCAGATTGCTGATGCATTGGCAGCTCAAGGTATCGAAATCGACAGAAAGAAAATCTCTATCAATACGCCAGTAGATGGTGCTGGAGAATTCGCTGCTGAAGTTGATCTTCATAGAGAAGTAAAGACCAACGTAAAATTCAACGTGTCAGGAGAATAATCCTTTCACATGGAAAAAAATCAAAACCCCGATGATTTCGGGGTTTTTTTATGCTTAATTCAATGCTTTTTCTAGACTTTCCACCAGTTTCGTAGGAACTGCCTTACTATTTTTCTCTCTAGCTTCTTTGAACACGGCTAGAGCCTGCTGGCTTTTTTCGATCACACCTACTGAGTTTTGATCATTTTGGTAGCTCACCCAACACCAAGAAAGCTCCGCAGCTAGCGTATCTCCTGACTTCAATTTTCCCAGTTTCTCTATTACTTCGGGTACTATCTTCTCTAATTTCTCTACTTGCATGGTAAATAATGGTTTAATAGTTTTTCAATATTTTAACAAAAATGAATAAACATTTCTAATTAAGCAATACAAGCGCCTCACTGTTAACAATATCGCAATATGAAAGAGTGATACATTCGTTTCTTGAAATAGCAATTTGATTTTGAATTAAACATTACAACATTTACCCCTAGCTTAAAGAATCATTATTTTCAGCTGATTCCAAGGTAATTAGCTGAAAAACCAAAAAATGTTTGAAGGCTAGTTTGGAAAAAAAGAAGCAAGACTCTACCTTTGTGACACTTTAAGAGATACACATGGGGATCTTAAGTAAAACTGGCTTATGGTGTAACTGGCAACACGTCTGATTTTGGTTCAGAAGAGTCCAGGTTCGAGCCCTGGTAAGCCAACTAACCGTAAAAAACCGCTGACATCAGCGGTTTTTTTATACTCTTTTTTTTGAAAACCTAAAACTCATTCTTAAGATCTACTAGCCTCTAAAACCTGAATCAGCTTGTCAATATCCTCAGCAGTATTAAACACGTTCACCGACACTCGCAAATTCCCTCCACGGTTAGAAACAAAAATTTTGTTTGCGTGAAGATTATTCATCAAAAGCTCGTCATCACTATCCTCTGGCAGTTTTAACGCAAAAAGATGAAGTGAAGTATAGTGCTCCTCTTCCATCACAACTTCACGACTTTTTAAATACTCGTATAGCGGCTTGGTTAGCTTTTGGCAATAGCGGGCTATTTCCGCAACAGTCCATTCATTAATCTGTTTCAGCGCTTCATTCAGCATAGGCAAAAGAATGAAATTGCTCATTTCCCCTACATTATAGCGCCCAGATTCCTCCGTGTACTCGTGATCATATTTGGTCAAATTCCCAAAATCCTGCGAATTGGTGCGGTTCATCCAAGATTCCTCCAATGGCTCTCCACCGTCAAATGCAGGCCCAAAATAGGAAATCCCCAATCCATAAGGCCCGAAGAGCCATTTGTAACTTGCACAAATCAAGGCATCAATCTTAAAACGCTTGACATCCATCTCTGCAGCCCCCGTGGACTGAGTGCCATCTACAATGAAAATCGCTCCAACAGTTTTACATTTTTGCCCAATACTCTCCAGATCGAATTTCAATCCATTCATCCAATGCACAGAAGACATTAGTACCACTGCTGTTTCTGAAGTAATACTATCCAATAAGTTTTTATTCCAGCTTTCTCCTGGCATCAGAACATCCTTGTCAGGCCCAATCACTTTTAGTATAGCTTGATTCTTATCGCTCCATGTTTTCAGAGAAAAATATCCACTAGGGAATTCATCCTCCAACACGATCGCATGCTGCCCCGGATCACATGAAATATTACCCAATGCTGTAGCAAAACCATAAGAACTTGACGGTATCAATGCGACTTGCAGCGGATCACAATTTACCAACTCAGCAAATCGTGCTTTCACTTCTTTAGGTAATGTGAAAAAATCTTCAGGTGTAATACTAGTTGGGTTTCTTTCCCGTATAAGTGCTCCAATAGCAGCTTGTTCAGCTGATTTCAAAAGCGGCCCCTTGTACCCACAATTTAGGTAATGAAGAGCTGGGTCAAGGCTAAAAAGGTGTTTCTGAGAGTCCATAGATGTTGAATTAATTCTCTTTTTGAAATGCAACAGTTCCGACTTAGCGGCTTATACCTCTAACACACGTAATCTATAAGCGTTCATTGCGTATTTCCCAAGATGCTCCGTCAAGCGGTAATTCGCAATCGCCCCCACCCCAGCTCCAACAATTGGAATCAGTTGTGCAAGTTTCGCAAGGTCTATGTAATCTCTATAGTCCAATTGAAAAGTTTTCCAATCAAAGTCCTTGAGATCCTTGGGCAAAGTGTCCCGGTATTCCTCCCAGTTTTCCACAAGTCCTATCAGATCGTTCCTTCTTTGCTGACCAGAGAAACTAAGTTGAAAGACATGCAGCAGAAATAAGCGCTCGTGAAAATCCTTGGTATCAAAGCCATAAAGTGCCGCAATATCAAAAAGCATTTTCATCTTGATAGTGAGAAAAGCAGGAAAATCCGCAAAGCCCAACAGAATACCTCCTGCTCCTGTGATCGCACCTTCGGCTGAGGCCGTATTCCTATACCACCTAATCCTACTTCTCACTTTGAACTCCCGCTGCTGGAACGACAGACTTTCAGGTGGTTTTGGAACAATCCAACTCGAGCCTGTAATTACGACTTTGACCATGTTTTCTATCGCGATAGTGATCGCTTTATGAACTTTATCTGGAATCCAGCTATTGATTTTATTCTGAACCCCATGCGTAAGCCGCCCTCCAAGACTGGGCTTTTTCTTCATTTTATATTGCCAAAGCGCAAGCTCAGCATGGGCATAGTGTAAATAGGATTCCATAAAATCAGTTTAGTTTGCGATACTATCAAAAACTCTACATCTCGCCGTAAAGGCACAGCGCTCACACCATCGACCGCACCAATTATGTATTCCTGAGATAAAAGTTGAGTTGATGTTTGCCATGATGCAAAGAAAAAGGAGGGGTGTGAAGAATATAAGTTTAAGATAAAAAAGATTTATGAATTAAGGCTGTGTATAGAGTCTAGCATCTAGAGAAGCAGGTTAACTTCGACCACGATGGTTAATGAATTTCCATAAAAAAACACCCTAACGGCGGTTTAAAATGAGTAAATAGCTACTTGTATTTATTTGTAAAGTCCATTAAACAGCATCTTAAATGTGCCATGCGATTGAGCCCTGAAAGTAATCTCTGGACCAAAAGCATAGAATTTCCCTTTACCGATTTGCGCTTCAAAGGCAGTCACTCCATTTTTCAAATAAGACTGTCCCCATGCCCAGCCACTTCTCAACGGCTCATCATCTCCAAACCATGCAATTGGCTTCACCCCCTTGTTTCCAGCTGAAGGTGACAATTTGAATACCGGACTTCTGTTGAACATGATGTAAGCTTCTTCACCCATACCGTAATTAATAGGCACTGAATTGTCCACATGCATTTCCAGCACAGAGCCTGGCACGTAATACTTCTCGCCTGGAAGTGATTTGGCTTTCCCATTTGCATCGATTTCTACCAGCGCATCTTCTACGGGTAGCTCAAAATGATAAGCCAGCTCAGTGGCAGAGCCTACGGAAATAACCTTTCCACCATTCTCCAGAAAGGATTTCAACTCAGGCACTGACTTATCAACGCTGAAGCTTCCCAACATATGATGGTATTTTTCATCGATTTCTTCTGGCTTAGGTTGCGATCTACCATAACTTCGAGAACCAACACCTGGGATTCCTGAACTGATAAATAAGAGTACATCGTATTTATCATTCAGCTTTCCAGCATCAATTTCTTGAGGAAACACCAATTGGTATTCAAAATGAAATTGCTCCATCATCCAGCGAACCCAACCGGAAGGCATAGAACCTCCATAGTAATCATACAGCCCAATTCTTGCAGACTGTATCTGAGTGGTTCCTTTTGGCATGGATGCAGGCACCGGATACACTCCGTATTCCTTAGCCGCCACTTCCAATTCCTTTTTACCTCCACTTACATAAAAAGAACCAACTGGCAGTCCATCCACCGTAGCAGTGGTTCTATAAACTTTCACTTTTGCTTTCAATAGATCATTTACCGCCATGAAACTGTTATTGTTTCGCGCATCAAATAAATAGCCTGATCCATTTGCTAAAGTTTTAGCTGGAGGAGTTTGAATTTCCCCGTATGGAATTCTCTCAAATGGCCCATCAAAGCCTTCATATAACTTATCTACCTCTACGCCCATTTGCAAAGCCAAAGTCCAGCCTGCCGCATCATAGGGACGGATTGGTGGGCCTCCCGGATAAAGGAAATCATTGGGATGATCTTGTGGTTCAAACATATCTATCACATGTGGACGGAAAGCTTGTGCTGTTTTCACGATGAATGAATTCGCTGGATAAGTTTTCCCATTTAAAGTAAAATCTTCAGTAGCTTTTTCCACCAAAATCCCTGATTTGATCAACGCATTCATAAATTTCACTGCCGTAGGAAAATCAGGCTGATCTGCTGAAAGAATATACCCTCTAGGATCTCTATTGGACGGATCTGTATATACAGAATCGTAGAACTGAACAGGATATCTTGACCTAGAAGAGTTATCATCATCTTTACTTTTTTGAGATTCTTTAAAAGCATCTTCCACAGCTTGCGCATATTTAGGATACATCGTCCAATTATCCTCACTGCCTTTATCTATAGACTTCTTGCCCATCAAATAAATATTCAGTAGCAACTCATCACCGTGCCGCACTGCATGATTTAAAATCGCGTAATTCAATGAGACAGAATAATCGATGGACTGTCTGAAATGCCAATCTTGGGGCGTTACAGGATAGGGAGTGCCATTAGTTGGAATAAGACGCTCTGGCACCAGAGGAACCTTAGTAGGCGTGGGATTGCCGATAATTTCCGTCAAAACGCCTATGATATTATGATAATAAGGAGTAGTTCGCAGCCCTCCATTCCACCAAGTAGAAAACACAGAGCCATCTAATCTCGTGTAGCCAGGCTTATCTTCCTGATGCATTCTATTAATCATGGCAGCCCCTACAGCATCCAAGCTTGTAATAATCAACGGATCAAACACATGATTGAACGGGTCTCGATAGGGAGGGCCAGCCACCACTGTTCCTGCGGGGCCGGTCTGGTGGTGATTGTAAATAATCTGAGGAATCCACTCTACGTATTGCTGAAAAGACATATTAGCCGCCTCGCTCATGTTATTCATGTAGAAATCCCGGTTGTTATCATGCCCCACATATTTCTGATAGAGGATAGGAATATTCTGATCACGGGCCACCGGATCATCCTTTCGCATATACCAATCCGACATAATTTCCATCCCGTCAGGATTCGCATGCACGAGTAAAATAATTACGTTGTCTAGGATCTTCAGTGTCTCCGCATCCTCTCTAGACGCCAGCTGATATAGTGTCTCAATCAATTGATGTGGACCTACGACCTCATTGGCATGCAAACCTCCATCTATCCACACCACAGGCTTGCCTTCTACAGAAAGATTTTCAGCCTCTTCACGGGGGATTTCAGCATGAGCAAGTTTCTGCGAAATCTCTTTGTATTGCTCCAGCTTCGCAAAATTTTCCGGGGAGGTCACGATCATCATAGGCTGAGATCTGCCGTTCTCAGTTTTGCCAATTTCTACCATTCTTACTCGGTCACTAGCATCGGCTACTTTCTTGAAGTAAGCTTCAGTTTCTGTGAAATTGGCAAGTTTGTAATCATCTCCTATATCAAAGCCAAAGTGAGCTTTTGGCGTCGGAATACGCTGGGCATATACTCCTATGGACAAGAATATAAGCAGAATAGCTAGTGTAGTTTTTAATCTCATAAGCCTATGGGTTAGTTTATTCGCTTTCTAAATTAGCACGAAAAAAGAGGTCACCCGTAATCAAAATATTCTTTTGTTGATATTTTACAGGATTGGAAAATAAAAGCAATAAGCTAATCACTAGACGAAACCAATGAAATCGTCGATAGTAAATTAAAATTCAATTCACTGAATTAGGGTGAAAAGATCATCTATTACCAATTGCTTTCTTCAGTCTTGAAAAAGAAATATTTTTCACAATTAGTTGTTTTAAGAGTGAGTTTAAAAATATCAGAAGTCAAAATTATCTTCTGAACCAACTCCAAACACCCTAGCCTTCCATTCAAAAATCATTACTTTTGATCTTGAATCCATTCTACACCTTTCCCGAAAAAAACAACTAACCATGTCCGAGGTTAAAATATTTTCAGGCACTAACAGCCAGTCACTTGCAGAGAAAGTCGCTAAAAACTATGGTAAAAAGCTAGGCGACCTAACTCTTTCCAAATTCAGTGATGGCGAATTATCGCCCAGTTTCAATGAATCCATCAGAGGCTGCACCGTCTTTTTGGTACAAAGCACTACTCCACCAAGTGACAACCTGCTGGAGCTTTGTCTAATGATAGATGCCGCCAAAAGAGCCAGCGCATATAAAGTGTGTGCCGTAATTCCATATTTCGGATATGCAAGACAAGACAGGAAAGATAGGCCAAGGGTTTCGATCGCAGCTAAGGCAATCGCCAATATGATCACCTCCGCAGGAGCAGATCGAATCATGACGTGCGACCTTCACGCCGGACAAATTCAAGGTTTTTTCGATATACCTTTGGATCATTTGAATGGATCAGCTATTTTTGTGCCCTATTTGAATTCGATAAGGCTTCCAAATATGATTTTTGCAGCTCCAGATGTAGGAGGAGTAGCAAGAGCCAGGGCATATGCCAAGCATTTTGAAGTAGAAATGGTAGTCTGTGATAAGCACAGAAAAAGAGCCAACGAAATTGCTTCCATGCAAGTAATCGGGGATGTAGAGGGTAAGGATGTTATTCTTGTGGATGATTTGGTAGATACAGCAGGGACACTCTGTAAAGCTGCTCAAATCGTCATGGAAAAAGGAGCGACTTCAGTAAGGGCTATTGCAACACATGGCGTACTTTCTGGCAAAGCTTATGAAAACATCGAAAACTCAGCTTTAGATGAATTGGTAATTACTGACACCATTTTTCCAAAACAACACTCATCCAAAATTAAAGTATTGACAGTAGCTGACCTGTTCGCCAAGGCAATTCATGCCGTGACAGGAAATACTTCTATCAGTTCTTTATTTATTTAAGAACCAATTTTAATACAAATACACTATGAAAAATCTAGAGATTATAGGGTTTAAAAGAGCAAATCTCGACAGTGCCAGTCTTTCTGAATTGAGAGAATCAGGTAATGTTCCCTGCGTGGTTTACGGACCTGGTATCAAAGAGCAGATTCACTTCTATTCACCAATCATCCTTTTCAGAGACTTGATTTATACTCCTGAGGTACACATGGTTGACTTGAACATCGAAGGAACCATCATCAAAGCAGTATTGAAGGACGCACAATTCCATCCGGTAAGTGAGGCACTTCTTCATGCTGACTTTGTAGCTTTTGCTGATGACAGGCCTATCAAGTTTGAAATTCCAGTGAAAGTTGAAGGAAGCTCTCCAGGGCTTGCTAAAGGTGGTAAATTAGAGTTGAAAACCAGAGTACTGAAAGTAAAAGGCCTTGCAAAAGACTTCCCTGATGTTATCCCTGTTGATATTTCCAACCTCGACTTAGGAAAATCATTTAAAGTTGAGGATTTAAAAGTTGAAGGCTTCGAAATCCTAACAAATCCAAACGTTTCTATCCTGACTATTGGTATTCCAAGAGCACTTAGAGGCAAGAAAGGCGGAGACGAAGAATAGATTCAGTCTTTTATTCATTCAAAATCCTGCCCATAACTGGGCAGGATTTTTTATTTTCAAGCCTTCTAGCGAAAGTAAAATGAAATCGAGCATGTCGCAAACTTCACACACTGGGATGATTATAAGACCTGCGAGACCCTCCCGAATCGAGTTCGGGACAGGCTATGTGGCCTTTGAAAAACAATTATCAACTCATGAAACACCTAATAATAGGCCTCGGGAATATTGGACCCGAATACGAACTTACCAGACACAACATCGGATTTTTGACCGTGGACAGACTAGCTGACTCAAAAGGATGTCTCTGGAAAAGTGACCGACTTGCTTTTAAGACGGAATTCAAGCATAAAGGCAGAATAATCCACCTTATCAAACCTACTACTTACATGAACCTAAGCGGTAAGGCAATGAATTATTGGTTGAAAGAGCTCCAGATTTCCATAGAAAACACCTTGGTCATCGTAGATGATGTAGCCATTCCTTTCGGGAAACTTCGCATAAAGCCTAAAGGAAGTGCAGCTGGCCACAACGGTCTAAAAAACATTGAGGAACTCACAGGTGGTCAAAACTATCCAAGACTCAGAATGGGAATAGGTGATGACTTTCCTAAAGGAAGACAAATTGACTTTGTTTTAGGGAAATTCACGCAACATGAATTTACTGATTTACCTACGATTATGGACAAAGCAATAGAAATGAGCCTCAGTTTTTGCGTTATTGGAATAGACCGCACCATGAATCAATTTAACGATTGATCGAATAAGATTTGGAAATTCCCAAATCCCGTTCTTTCTTTGTACCACTTCAGGCAACTGATTTATAAAGAAGAGGCGAGAGATTAGGCTCAATGACCCTCTGGCAACCATCCCGAAACGGAGAACGGTGCCAAATCCTACCCAATGCGGGAACTATAGATTGGCTTACTTCACAAATAATCCCTTTTAGTTCGTTTTCGCCCTTGGGTTTGATTTTCTCAAATCTGCTTGATGAGTCTTGTCAAAATCTAAACTGATCAATAAATGAGTAAGCACTTCGAAACGAATTCTGTACGGATTTCATCCTCAAAGTCCAGCCAAAGAGAGCACTCTGCTCCGATCTACCTTACTTCCAGCTTTACCTTTGATTCTGCAGAAGAAGCCAGGGCTACTTTTGCAGATGAGATAGAAGGAAATATCTATTCCCGCTATGCCAATCCCAACTCCAGTGATTTGATCGAAAAGGTCTGCACTGCTGAGGGAACAGAAGACGGATTCGCGACAGCATCAGGAATGGCTGCAATGTTTGGAAGCATTGCCGCTCTACTGCAACAAGGTGATCATGTGCTTGCTGCCCGATCACTTTTCGGCTCTACACATCAGTTATTAACCAGAGTGTTTCCTAAGTGGGGCATCAACTCTACGTACGGCGACATTTCGGACTATTTGAACTGGGAGAAACTCGTGCAGCCCAACACCAAAATGCTTTTTATAGAAACGCCATCCAATCCTGGTTTGGAGATCATCGATCTGGAATGGGCTGGTAAATTCGCAGCAGCACATAAGCTGATTTTAGTAGTAGATAATTGCTTCGCTTCGCCATACCTTCAGCAACCAGCAAAATGGGGTGCGCATATTGTGACTCACAGTGCCACCAAATACATCGATGGACAGGGAAGAGTTCTGGGTGGTTTGATTTTAGGCAAAGCTGATTTGATGAAAGAAATACATTTTTTCGCCCGACATACCGGACCATCTATATCCCCATTCAACGCTTGGATTCTGGCAAAAAGTATGGAAACATTGGGTGTGAGAATGGATAGACACTGTAGCAACGCGCTTAAAGTAGCGGAGTATTTCGAAGGTAATTCAGAATTGCTTGCAGTAAAATATCCTTTCCTGAAATCTCACCCACAATACGAAGTCGCCAAAAAACAAATGAGTCAGGGTGGAGGGGTAATTACTTTGGACTTGAAAGGCGGAGTGAGCCGTGCCCAGAAATTTATCGATCAGCTCCAAATGATCTCTATAACCGCTAATCTTGGCGACAGCCGCAGTATTATCACTCATCCAGCTTCCACCACACATAGCAAACTTTCTTCTGATGAAAGAGCCCAAGTAGGGATTTCGGATGGCCTAGTGAGACTTTCTGTGGGACTAGAGCATTATGAAGACATCATATTAGATGTAGAAAGAGCGATTGCCTCTTCAAAATAAAAAAATGCCTCCATCAAGGTATTCCTTTGTGGAGGCATTCACTTTTTTCTCTAAAGCTATTTTACCAAGTAGTCTGCCTCAAGGTAGGAAAGGCTCGAATTATATCACTCAAGCTGATCTGTCCTAACAGCCTTCCATCCTTCATTACTGGGAATCTTCGGATTTTGTGTAATAAAAATTCTGATGCAGCATCGAATATTGATAAATCAGGCGACAGTGTAAGGACATCTTTGGACATGTGTTCACTTACTTTAGCCGGAAATTTCGGAGTATTGGTATATTTCCCTTTGATAATCTCTTTGAGGCAATCAACCTCCGATATAATTCCAACCAATACGCCAGAAGCGTCAATCACAGGTCCTCCTGATATTTTTCGCTTAGTGAGTAGCTCCATCACCTGATCAATGGTATCATCCGGCTTAAAGGTGATCAAGCTAGTACTCATGTATTCTTTGACGAGAATTTGTGGAATTGGGGCTTTTTTGGGTTCTGCCATTCTAACCCCTTGAAAACTTTTTACCATAGCTTAAAAATTAAGGATGAACGAATAAATTACCGATATTACAGCACAATTAAAAATTATAATTTAAAACATATGATAAATCAATACTATATTTTTAAAATAATCTCAACTTCAAAATTTTAATTTAGTTTGTTCTCTAAGTAAATAAATGGCCTCCAAGGTTTGGTTGCTCCCTTGTACAGTTCATTAAATTCAAAGGATCCAACTATCACATCAATATCCCCATCCAAATCAACATCTCCCGAGGTCATCGTGAGCCAATTCCCATCAACGATTTTACTCAGTACAAATGGATCAAACTTGCCATTTTCATTTTGCCTGAAATAAACCAAATTTTGCTTTGAGCTTAGTGAATTATCAGGAAAGAAGGACAACACGAAGAAATCCTGATCACTATCGCCATCAAAATCCGCAATTTCAATTCCACTCGCTCCGTGCATGGGATAAAACCACGATTCCTCAAATCCATTTTCACCATCATTCAAAAAGATATGAACGCCGTGAAAGTTTTTTAGCACTTGTGACAGATCCGCATTATCGCCATTCACTACAATAATATCTTTGTACCCATCCCCATTCACATCCTCAAACCGAAAGTCACTTGATCCAAATGCAGGCTGAAATTGAAGGAGCGCTTTCTCTTTAAATTGGTTTGCTCCTTCATTTAACCACACATATATTCCTTCCTTGGACTGTGCCATCAGCCCTATCACATCTAAATCCCCGTCTTTATCAAAATCAACTGCAATAGCTCGTCTTGCCCCGGGCTCAGCGCGCAAAATCACTTCGCTTGCCCCGGAAGATCTCGAAAGGTAGATACTCATCTTGCCAAAGTGATCGCCAAACTGAGAAACTACCCTATCCAATTCACCATCTCCATTCCAATCTGCTACTGCTAGATTTACCGGCCGGATCAAGTCGGTCAATATTTCTTTACTTTTCCAATTTCCAGCTTCGTTCCAGAATCTTGAAACCTTACCCAAGGTGTCATTAGATGGATCCATTCTCCCCATGGTCAGCAAATCGAACGTGCCATCTTCATTCCAGTTGACATCCACCGGTGCCACTTCTGTGGCAATAGAATCTTTGATTTGAAAACCATTCTTAGGATCGAGGATATAAATAACTTTTAAGCGATCTCCGAGCCACAAGTCACCGGTTTTGAGGTGCACCCTCAGCATGGTAGATAGATTACCTTTTATTGTTTTGAATTCAGGTTGTGAAGCTTGAAAACCCGGAATACCTTTGATCGGTGTTGCTTTTTTGTCTTGAGGCAAAGGTGATTCTGGCGCATTCTCTAAATAATAAGCAAGAATTTTCTCCCAATCTTTTCCTCTTATGAGTTGAATCTTGGAATAAACTCCCGCAGGAACACCCAAATCCTCTGGCAGAGCTTGACCAAAATCCTCCGGTAAAAATAGTCCCATACGCTTACGCATATCGGGAAGCACCTTTTCCCGCCAGGTATTTTTATCCAAAATTCCAGGTTCAGGCTTTAAATGGCAGCTTGCGCAGTAGGCATTCGCGAGCTGCTCACCGCTTAAATTCAAATCCATAGAAGCTAATAGCTCCAAAGACGGTGGAGGTTGCTTCCGCTCCGAAATCGGATTACAGGAATACAAAAGTGTCCCAACAAGTAAACAAATCAGACTTCTCAACTTCATTATTTTATTACCCCCAAAAACTGATTTACTACTTCCTGATCTATTCTGAGGTGGTGTGTGAAGGACTTTGGATCATCCGAAAATGACAAATTAGGATTTACAAATTGATTAGATGAAGGTCTCCAAGTCTTACAAGAAGCATGGACTTCTTTCAAATAACCCGTTGTTTTCAATTCCAAGACATGCTCAGGTTTAGTCCCTCCACCAGGCATAATACTGATTCTATCCTGAGCCTTGATCAACAAGTTCTTTATGGTATCTAATCCATCACTCACAGAATCCCTACCACCAGAAGTCAAAATACGATCGAAGCCGCAAGAAATGATTTTCTCCAAAGAATCGAAGTAATCGGCAGAAGCATCAAATCCACGATGAAATGTACAGGGCTTTCCAGAGGCCGCTCTCAAAAGCGATTTACAAGAATCGATGTCAACAAAGCCTTGATTGTCCAAAACTCCAAACACATATCCATCCGCGCCTTGCTCTCCTAGCAATTCTATATCCCGCTTCATCACCATCATTTCCTTCTGAGAGTAGGCGAAATCCCCACCTCTCGGCCGAATCATGACGAATACAGGAATATCAATTTCTGTTTTCAGAAACTTGAGCATTCCTGCGCTTGGAGTCTCTCCTCCTTCCGGAAAATTAGCGCAGAGCTCCAATCGGTCCACACCAAATCCCGCTGCATCCATAGCAGCTTCTACATTGAAAACAGGTGATTCTAAGGTTATCTTACTCATCCTTTGAAATGGGAATTTGAATCAATCATCAAGTTATTTTGAAATGTCGCTTGCGCAAAGTTAAAGCCTGGATGGACCGCATATGCCCCGACTTCTGCATCCTTATTTATAGCAAGGAACCCAGCTTGGATATTTTTGATGTCCTTATTTTTTGCAATCAATCGCTTCACGGCTTCTTCACAAGCTTCTTGAGGAGTACGTCCCTGTCGCATCAATTCCACTATCAAAAAACTGCCACAGATCCGGATGATAGCTTCTCCTAGACCGGTAGCTGTCGCCGCGCCAACTTCATTATCCACAAAAAGTCCAGCACCAATGATCGGGCTATCTCCTACCCTTCCATGCATTTTATACGCCAACCCACTGGTAGTGCAGCTTCCAGCCAGGTTACCTGTGGCATCCATTCCTATCATTCCAATGGTATCGTGATTCTCGATATTAATAATCGGCCTATATTGGCTAGTCTCCTTCCATTTTAAATAAGCCTTTTTTGCATTTGGACTTAATTCTTCTTTCTCCATTGGCATACCTTGTGCTATCGCAAACTGACGAGCCCCTTCCCCTGCAAGCATCACATGAGGAGTCTCTTCCATTACCATTCGGGCCAGTGTGATGGGGTGCTTTACCTGTCTTACAAAAGCCACTGATCCACATGAACCATCACCAGACATGATAGAAGCATCTAGCGTAGTAATGCCTTCGCGATCCGGTAAGCCTTGCAAGCCTACAGACAAGTTACTCATATCCAACTCCGTATCTCTAACGCCTGTTTCTACAGCATCCACAATACTTCCTCCACTTGTAAGTTTTTGCATAGCAGCAACATTTGCAGGCAATCCATGATTCCAAGTTGATAGAATGAGCGGCATTTCTCCTTTGGACAGAGGTGGTACTTGTGGCTCAGCGAGGGCAGATACTCCAGGTATAAATAATGCAGAGCCCAACAGGGATTGCTTAATAAACTTTCTTCTTTGTGACATTAGCCTTAATTTAGAATCAACACTCAAATTATTAAATTTGGGGCTACTTTATCTTACCATCCTTCATTTCCTTCTATATCAATTGATGAATTGCGCAGGATTGATTCAGATGTACAGAAACTGGATTTCAATTATGCAATTTCTATTTAACCACCAGAAAACAACATTTAACTATGAAACCCTATTTGCTCGCAGAATCCAATTGGAAAACTCTTAAAAACCACCGTTTTGACTTAGCCGTATTGCCATGGGGAGCCACTGAAGCTCATAATTATCACATGCCTTATGGTACTGATGTGTATGAAGCAGATGCGGTAGCTGCTGAGGCGGGAAGGAAAGCTTGGGAAAAAGGGGCAAATGTTACGATTATGCCTACAATTCCCTATGGTGTGAACACGGGGCAATCCGATATTTATTTAGACATCAATCTGAATCCAAGTACACAGCTAATGATTCTAAAGGATATTATTACCGTTCTAGATCGACAAGGCACTAAAAAACTTTTGATTGTAAACAGTCATGGTGGAAATGATTTCAAAACAATGCTCCGTGAACTTGGGCTGAAGTTTCCTGAGATGATGCTCTTCACCTGCAACTGGTTTCAGGCTTTGGACAAGCCCAAGTATTTTGAGGAAGCAGGCGATCATGCCGATGAAATGGAAACATCCCTTATCATGCATCTGCACCCAGAATTGGTATTGCCTCTGGAGCAAGCCGGAGATGGAAAAGAGAAAAAGTCAGTGATAAAAGGCGTACAGGAAAAATGGGCTTGGGCTGAGCGAAAATGGTCTGAAGTATCGGAAGACACTGGGATAGGCAATCCAAAAAAATCCTCCCCAGAAAAAGGGAGGAAGTATTTTGATGACGTTACCGACAAAGTTGCAGAGCTTATGGTAGATATTTGTGATGCAAAAGCAGGCCAATTATATACCTGATCAATCCAAAGAATTCATATCTACAGGTGTGGTATTCCCTTTATAATCCTGTAATTGAATTCCTGTCACTCCTTCAGGAAGGAACACTTCTCTTCCTGATTGAGACAAGAAACCAGATCCAAGGCTGGTTTCAATTCTTTGTTTTTGACCATTAGCCAATTCTAATATGACAGCCATGATTTCCTGATCTGGCGTAATCGATCTGCTATTTGTCTGACTAGTCTGATTTTGGAATACCAGGAGTTTTCCCCGATTCTGAGAAGCGACTAATAATAGTTCTCCTTGTGCTGAAGTAATTTTAACCAAAGCTTTCCCATCTCCGGGAACCACAAAACCACTTTCCTGTGGACTCATAGGTGTAAATCCACCTTTTCCATCTCCTAGTAGTACCAATCCTAAATGAGCATCTAGGCGACCCACAAAGATCTCATTGCCATAGTCATTCCCGATCATGACAATATCAGGATATCCATCTGCATTGACATCTTGAGTGGCAAGTCCATTTACGGGAGCAATCTGCGCTAAAGTTGGTAGTCGCTTAACTTGAAACTTACCATTACCAAGGTTTTCAATGTAGGCAGTCTTGTCATAATTGCCAGTGAGAATGAGTGCATCCTCCTTTTCTTTTTCAGTAAAAAGAGACTGCTCTGTACTCAGTGCATATAATTTATACCGTTCAAATTTCCTCCTGAATAACGTACTTTGACCATATAAATCTCCCCAAAAATGACTCGGGAAGGAGTTGAAATTACCCTCACGATCTTTGTAATAAGCAAAAGTGATGGGGTCCACACTGCCATTATTATCAAAATCCTTGGCGTAGATTTTCACCGGCCTTTCAGCCGTTGGATGATGGGAATTGTTTTCACCTAGATTCCCAACTACAAAATCAGTATCTCCATCTTGATCAAAATCACCAGAGGTAATGGAATTCCACCAACCCAAGTAATTTTCAAGACCGGTATTTTCAAGTTTTGAAAGTTGGTCACCGGTGTTTTTGAATACTGAAATCTCCATCAATTCTCCTACAACGACTAAATCAACCAAGCCATCAGCATCCACGTCTGACCAGATTGCATCGGTCACCATACCCACTTTGCGAAGCCCGGGAGCAATTTCATCGGTGACATCCTGTAGCTGACCGTTTACATTTTTAAGAAGAAAACTTCTATCAGGAAAAGGATATTGAGCAACTGGCGTCCTGCCTCCGACAAACAAATCCATAAATCCATCTCCATTGAAATCGGCACCTCGCACAGTAGATCCACTAGCTTTCACTGAGGAAAAATTCTTATCAAGGGTGAAATTCCCGCTACCATCATTCAAAAACAATCGATCAGAATATTCTGTAGCATCTCCCAAAAACTCATTACTGCCACCAACCAGATACATATCCAAATCCGAATCGTTGTCAATATCAAAAAGGAGAATTCCCATTTCCTCAAAGAAATTCCCATCCGCCGGAACAATGTTTTTAGCTGAAAACTTCCCTGCAAAGTCTTGAATAAATACCTGAGGGGCAAAGCCGGAAGCTGATCCTACCACCAAGTCCTCAAGTCCATCTCCATTCACATCTCCTACAGCTAGGCTTGGTCCATATTGACTCAATTTATGAGGAATTACCCGCTGAATATTAAAGTCAATTTTATCCTCCTCTTTATGTGTGTATTCCAAACCTCTTGCTGATGAAACCTCTGAAAAAAGTGCATTTGTTGGTTCAGAAGAAATTATTGCCAGTTTGTTCTTGCCTTGCTTTGCATCTGAATACGCAAAATCAAGTTGCTGATTTACCTTCACATTTTCCAGAGAACCTTCTTTTCCATCTGGCCAAATAACATGAATAGAGGTGATTTCTGACACTTCACCTACCCCGAAATGCATCACTTCATCTATCGAGGACATATATCCTCTTACGACCTGCTGCTCTTGATAGAGCTGACTACCGTCTGAAAGGGTGATTAAAACTTTCGCACCTAATCCCTGGGGGTTAAACTGTGTTCCTTTCAATCTGATCCGCAGATTGTTATTTTTTTTCTCTTTGTTTTTAAGTGTATTTTCAAATACAAATGCCGGATCATTGATGTTATTAATCACATAATCCAAATCTCCATCGTTGTCTAAATCTACGAAAGCCGCACCATTGGAGAAAGACGGTTTATTCAATCCCCAAGCCACTCCTTCATCTGTGAAAGTTAAATCCCCCCTATTTTTGAAAGCGTAATTTGGGATTTTCACGATAGGAATCGAATCCAGCAACTGCCTAGTTGATGCTATACTTCCCACATCTGCTCTATAATTAGCAAAGTCTTTGTCTGTAATATCTCTGGGGAACCCGTTAGTTACCAACAGATCACGAAAGCCGTCATTGTCCACATCACCAAACAATGGCGCCCAGCTCCAGTCCGTTTGATAGATGCCTGCCATCATTCCTATCTCACTAAAAGGTACGTCTGCACCATTATTCATGTGAAGCATATTTCGGACATACTGATATTCATAGCCCCATTGCTCGTTGCTTATATAAACCTGGTAAGAGTTGTTCCCTATGGTTGTTTTCTTACGATAATTGTCCTCGCCCAGCATGTCAAGGGTGACAATATCAGGCTTGCCATCATTGTTAAAATCAGAAATATCACCACCCATAGAGAATTGGCTCTGGTGTCTCAACCTTTCTTTGGATTGATTGGAAAAAGTACCATCCTGATTGTTGATATAAAGGATGTCATTAGTGACATAATCATTGCTAACGTGAATATCAGGCCAGCCATCGTTATTCAGATCTGAAACCAATAAGCCCAAACCATATCCTTCGATGGTAATGCCTGATTCAATCGTAACATCTGTGAATGAACCATCGCCATTGTTTCTGTAAAACTTATCATTATTAATAGCAGATCCGTCAGTAATTTTTAGGCGATAGTTACTTGGCACACTTGGGCTTTGCTCATTGTTTAGCACATACAAATCCAGATCACCATCTAAATCATAATCTATAAAAGCAGCCCACATCGCATTTCCAGAGTCAGCTATGCCATATTCAGAAGCCATTTCTTTGAAAGTAATTTTACCTGATGCATCCTTTCCCTGATTGACAAAAAGCAGATTATTACGCTCTCCAGGACCTAGCTTCATTGCGGACGCGACGTATATATCCATCCAGCCATCTCCATTGATGTCCACGACTACAGATCCTGTACACCATTGACTTGCGGCAGCTACTCCAGCAGTCTCAGTAACATCCTCAAATTTAAATTTCCCCTGATTGAGGTATAACTTATTCGAAACTTGATTTCCGGTAAAATATAGATCTGGCAATCCATTATTATCAAAATCGGCGACAGCCACCCCCCCACCATTAAAAATATATTCATCAGTGAGGATATTGAATGAGTCAGATTCTACAATAAGATTATTAAAATCAATTCCTGTCTTGTCAGCTGGAATAAGTTCAAAAAGAGTAGCTTCTTTATTATTACAGGATGAAAATACCAAAAGGAATAAAATCAAAAGGCCAGATAAAGTAAATTTCATAGTAAATAGGTTGGGTGCTTGAATTGCGCTGAAATTAGCACATTTGGTCGCGTATCAGAAATAAAACTTAGCTTTTTTAGGTATTAAATAAAAAAAAGGGGAAGCATATGCCTCCCCTTTAAAATTATGTGAATCAACTAATTAGAAACCAGGATTCTGAATTAGAACATCAGGCCCTACCAAGTCAATCTGATCTTGAGGGATTGGAACTAACTTATACTTATCTGAATATTTTGCACCTCCTAAAGCAGCGGCAAGGATTTGACCATCTAAAGCGAAATAATAGTCAAGCTCTTCTTGAGCAATATTCCATCTCACTAGATCATAGAATCTATGTCCTTCCATACCCAGCTCTAGCATTCTTTCCATACGAACAGCTTTACGCGCAAACTCTTTGTCTGCCCAAGGGGAAGTATATAGCCCTATTTTATAATTGGCAACCATTGAACCGTCTTCTCTCATGAGCTTAGAATTCATTGCTCTATCTCGCACCATATTTACATAAGATCTTGCTGTCTCAATGGATCCAGCTTCAATTTCAGCTTCAGCTGCCATAAGAAGTACATCTGAAAATCTGATTATCATGATATTTATGCCAGTATATCCAGGAGTCCATGATGAATTATCCTGAAATGAACCTTTTTCAGATTTGGCATAAACATACTTCTTAGGAGAATATGGTCCACCATTAGGTTGGTTTCTGATCCAGGCAGCTCCTGGAAAATCTTGCCAATCCAAATATGGAATACCTCTTCTACCTACTGAATGATCAAGTCTAGGATCCAAATTTCCAGTATCAGGAGTGAAAGATTCAGAGGTTTGAATACCCATATCATTTTTCACTCTATTAGCTGTAGCATTGTAAGTTTTATCCAACAACGGAAGCCCATTCGCGTCTGTACGGAATGAATTCACAAAGGAGAAACTTGGTTGAAAGAATCCACAACAGTTACCGGGACCATTAGGACCGGTATTATAAGGGAAATTCAAATCAAATTCAGGATTTGCATTATTAGTAGAACCTGTTCCTGCTGCAGACTGATAAGCCCAAACTGACTCTGAGTGGTTATCAAATTCACCTCTAAAGGCATCGCCATAGTTAGAAACCAACTGATATTTCAGACCATTACTAGTCATACCATTTTCAATTACATCAGTGAAAAGAGTCTTAGCTTCACCATACTTGCCTTGGTATAAATAAATTTTCCCTAAATAGGCTTTTGCTGCCCAAGAATTTACTCGACCAACTTGAGCCTGAGTAGCAGGAAGATTATCAATTGCATATTTCATGTCGGCCTCAATCATAGGCCACAGATCCAGAGTATTGCTGACATCTTCTAGTCCTGAACCATAATCCAAGGTTTCATCTACATAAGGAGTATTGTTATAATCTCTTTTCAACTCAAAATAATAGTGCGCTCTTAGAAATCGTGCCTGAGAAGATATTCTGACAATATCTGCCGGTGTTACATCTGGTCCTGGATTTAGAAGTAATCTCAAGACGTTATTTGCCCGTGCAATTCCTTCATATGCTGCATTCCATTTTGATCCTACGTCGCCGGAAGCTGCATTAATCTCAAATCTTTGGATTGGGTTAATCGTAGTAAAATCTCCAGGGTCAGTCCCTTTGTTTGCTTCACCACCTCTTATACTACCCCACACCCAGTTGGAAGGTGATGCTAGTCTATTACCTCTACCATTTACTTGAGAGTACACGGCAATCAGTGATGCATCAATACCTGCCAAGGAAGTCAGTTGAGCCTCTGCCAATAAGCCCGTCGGTGGGACTTCCAGAAACTCCTCGCTACAACTTACCGCAACCATCAATAGTGTGGATGCTATTATAGCGCCGAATTTAAATTTTATATTTTTCATATTATTAATCAATTATAGTTTCTATAACTCGATTCTAGTTGAATTGTAAAGCTTAGAAGCTTAGGTTCAGGCCGAAGGTATAACCACGTGTAACTGGATAGTTACCTACATCGATACCAAATCTTAAATCAGCATCACCACCTACCGCAGGATCTAATCCTTCGTAGCCTGTGATAGTGAACAAGTTATTTGCAGATGCAAATACTCTCAATCTCTCCAATCTCCATCTTTCCAATAGTGGAGCTGGCAACGTATAACCTAAAGTCACGTTCTGCAACCTCAAATAAGTACCATCTTCTACATAGAATGAATTAGCAACGTTAGACGTGGAAAAGTTTGAAGTTTTCTCCACAACCGGAATAGTAGCATCTAGATTCTGCGGAGTCCAAGCATCTTTCAATCGCTCAGAAATAGCAGCTCCTTCAAATGTTTGGAAGAAATCAGTAAACCATTTAGACTGATTCCAAACCTCATTACCAATTGAAGTATAAAAGTATGCTGAAAGATCAAATCCCTTATAACCAACTGTGAAATTAGCACCACCTGTGAAGTCTGGAATAGGATTACCTAATACAGTTCTATCATCAGGAGTGATTTCTCCATCATTGTTTACATCTTCAAATTTGAATCTACCTGGAGCAGCGCCATCTTGAGTAGCATGGTTTGCCACATCTTCAGCAGAGCTAAATAAACCTTCTACCTTATATCCAAAGAAAGTAGATAATGGCTCTCCTACTTGATTTCTAATTGGAGTAATGCCTCTATATGATGGATTTACAGAAGTAATAACATTTAATCCCGGAGCAAGAGAAACAATTTCATTCTTCAGTACAGATCCCGTTACTGTTAAGTCATACGTAAAATCACTAGAAAGATTACCTCTTGTACTTACCAAAAGATCAAGACCTCGGTTTAACATTTCACCGATGTTAACTGCTGGAGGAGCAGCGTTGCTACCTGCAGTTTGAGGAATAGGCACTTGGAATAATAAGTCTTTTGTGTCCTTTTTCCACCAATCAAAAATAACGTCTAATCTCCCATTAAAGAAAGTACCATCAAACCCAAAATTTTGAGTTACAGCAGTTTCCCATTGTGCATTAGGGTTACCAATTCTAGTTCTTCTAAAACCGATAATTGCAGAGGAGTTAGACCCGTTTATATCATAAGAAGAAGCTCCTACATTTCCTCCAAACAAAGAATACTGGTTATTTGGATCTACGTTATTGGAGTTACCCATTTGTCCCCAACCACCACGGATTTTCAAATCATCAACCCAAGTTGAGCTTGCCATGAATCCTTCAGAAGAAATTCTCCATGCTGCTGAGAATGCTGGAAAAATACCGTATCTGTTATTTGCTCCAAATCTAGATGACCCGTCTCTTCTTACGACGACACTTGCCAAGTACTTGTCATTGTAGCCATAGTTCACTCTTCCAAAGTAAGAATTGAAGTTCACACCTTTATAAAGACCCGAATTAACTTGACGAGAAGATACTGGTAAGTTAGAAATATTGACAAAATCAGGATCAGTTGAGAAAGGATTCTGTCCATTTGCGCTCATAAACCTTCCAGAACCGGTGTTTAAAGCCTCTTGACCTAAGATAACATCGAATGAATGCTTCTCAAATTTCTTTTTGTACGATACTGTGTTTGTAAACGTCCATCCGAAATTGAATCCAGAGCCTTCATTGTAGCCGAAAGCAGAGTTATTCTCAGAGTTCTCATATTGTAATCTAGAATATCCCCAGAAGTAATTACTGGAATAATCTATACCAAGAGAAGTTCTAAAAGTCAAATTATCAATGATGTCATACTCTGCATATACATTACCGAATGCAGATCCTGAATAACCTCTGTTGTTCATCAGACCGTCACGATTTGCAACTGGATTTCTTGGGTTATTGAAGCCTCTCGCTGCTGTACCTGCATAGCCTCCAAACTCATCATAAATAGGAATTATTGATGGCATTCTGAATGCTTGCAAAATGTCATTCTCATCATCAGAAACACCTCTACCTCCCGTTCCACCTTGCTGTCCTAGCACTTGGCGGTAGGTTGCTTGGAAGTTTTCTCCGATTCTTAATTTTTTGGTTACATCAAATTCAGAATTCGCTCTAAATGAAATCCTTTTAAATTGATTACCAATCATAATGCCTGCTTGGTCTTGGTATCCAAATCCAATGAAAAATCTACTGGTTTCAGAGCCACCATTCAATCCAATAGAATGTCTATTTAAAGGTGCATTTCTGGTTAAAGCTTTATACCAATCTGTTCCTTCTCCTTGCGCAGCACGTACTAACTGATGAATAGAGCCTTTGGAAGGAACTACGTTGTACTTTTCAGCCTCCTCAGCCAATCTATCGGGAGAAAATGGCCCTGCTACACCTGCAACTCCACCTACATTGATATAATAAGGTAGTACGGGAGAAGTTCCTGTTCCAAATTGAGGATGCTCATACTTTGGAGCTCTGTCATCTTCTATAGCTTGATTTGTTTCAGCTAACCAAGTATATTCAGCGAAATCCTGAGGGTTCATCATATCAAGTCCCGTACCTGGAGTAGTAACACCAAACATTCCGTTGTAATCCACTCTCAGCTTTTGGTTTCCTCTTTTACCTTTTTTAGTGGTATAGATAATCACACCATTCGCTGCTCTTGCTCCATAAATGGAAGCCGCCGCCGCATCTTTCAATACAGTGGTTGATTCTATATCATCTGGATTAAGAAAATCCGTAGTTCCCACTGGAACTCCATCAACTACATAAAGTGGCTCATTACCTCCAAAGGCTCCGAATCCTCTTACTCTAACGATGGATGAAGTACCTGGCTGGCCATTGGTAATTACAGTAAGGCCAGAAACACGGCCCTGAAGACTCTGCTCTACGTTACCAGTTGGAATTACAGTAAGGTCTTTAGGATCTACCGTGGCGATAGCACCTGTTGTTTCTCTACGGCTATCAATTGTGTAACCTGTTACAACCAGCTCTGTAAGAGAAGTCTCATCAGGCATCAGTTTCAGGTCAATTACACTTCTATTGCCTACAACTTGTTCAACTTTACCGTAGCCGATAAACGAGAAAACAAGAGTTGACTGGTCATTAGGAACACTGAGGGAGAATCTGCCGTCAATGTCTGTGGCTGTACCTGTAGTGGTACCTTTGACGAGAATAGAGACTCCGGGAAGTCCTAAATCAAATTCGTCAGTGACTGTCCCAGTTACGGTTTTTTGCGCAAAGGCAGCCGCACCAGTAAGTACTAAGAGCACTAAAAGTGCGCTTAGATTTTTGTAAATATTTTTCATAAACATAGATAGATTGGGTAACAAGATTAATTTCAAAAACTTGTCTTTTTCTTATTTGTTAATGCAATCGTTTGCGATCTTGCTCAAAATAATTGCATAAAATCCCCTCTTGGAATTCAAGAAGAAACTGCAATTATACCTTGGCAATTAAGCCGACTAATTAAGAAACCTTTAGGTTTGAGAGCATCGGATGATGCTTGGGGAGGGCATACTACTTCTAAGTAAAATAGGTCATAGGCAGATATTTTGGGTTACGTTAATTGTACTAATTCATCAATGTTAAAGAATCTTAAACGAAATTCAAATTCAAAGGCGATAATAAAATTTGGAATTTCTTTAAAATCACTGTAATTAATTACATCATTAACCACTAGTACGATTCAAATTTAGCGCATTTAATGAGTTTACCAAAAATCAAAATAATACAATTCAAAAATCATCACATTTCGCTCTAGGTGAAATGTTACTTAATTGTTACTTATTTTTCATTTATGGTAACAGATGGCCTGAATAATTGAAAAAAATCATCAGATGACCTGATTTCTTCAAAAATCGGATCTACCAATGCTTTCTGATAAATTAATTCACTAGCGTGAATTGCTTTATCCAATTGCAGTATTGCGACCTCAGTTTGGCCACTCTCTGCAGCGATCATTGCCAGTCCATAGAAGCCATATCCAAAATTCCTTCCTGCCATCACTGACTCCTCAAATGACAAACTGGCATTGGTAAAATCCTTGGCGAGAAAATAGGCTAATCCCTTATTAAAAAAATCCTTTGGCTCCGAATATGGATAATTAAATCGCAATGTGGCCAGCTTATAATCCCCTCTCATTATATCAAGTGCACCTCTCAAACTTTCATTAAACTTCAGGAAATCCTGGTTCCGAGTAAGCACTGAAGCATCAGATAGTTTCTTATACGCATCCCAAGTTTTGCCCTGCAGCACCATAATCTGTCCCTGGTTATGTAGCACATAAGGATCAGTGCCGATTTTAGTCGCCTGATACAGCAAGTCATTTGCTTCTTTCCAAAGCATATTCTGAGTATCATGATCAAGTGTACGTTGGGCGAGACGCATCTTCACTACTGCCAAATTATTATATGGTATCACGGATCGAAATAACTCCGTCATCTTGGCATAGATCTTCGCTTTATCCTCAAGTCTTGGTGTAGTCTCACCGGCTACTGCCCAATCCGCCAAATCCAGTTCCGAATTTGCACTGCTATCTTCCAAAGCCTTTTGAAGCACAGCAGACTGAGATTGGTTAAGTCCGGGAAGTGGTTTTGCCACTACCTCAATTTTGGCGGCTCTTAGATTTGAAAATAAATCGCTCGCAACTTGATTGAATCCTGGAATCTTTTTCAATTCTTGAGTTTGGCTTTGATAATCAGACCCATTTAACAAAACAGCATAGAATTGATCTTTTCTTTGAGTAGAAATCTTTCCATATTCTCGAAGTAGCAGCCGAAAATCAAACCAATCGTTCCATCTTGAACTCACCTCAGTCAAACTATCCCGAAGGTTAATAGTTGATTTATCCAACAGACGCCTTACTGCATTTGCTCTATCCATCCCCAATCTACTAGTCTTCCCTTCTAAATTTTCGGGGGATTGAATCCCTGTAATTCTATAAGATGCCACCGATGAATTTTCAATCAAAAATGTCTTCAAATCAGCAATAGCTTGCGTGTTTGCAGGATTCATTTTTATGGTGGATGACCCTGCATCGAACTTGATCAGGAATTCCCTCGAACGGGAAAGATCTGCATCCATTACTCCAGTTGAAATGAAAAGTCCGATTTGAGGAATTGGTTCATCGGGATTTACTTTGCCAATTTTTGCCAGTAAAGGCGTTGTGATCACACCCCTGGCTAGAATCTTCTTTTGGTACGGTTCGGCTTGTTCCTTTTTTCCCTGAAAAAACTGAACTTCCAAATAAGCCCCTTCCATCCAAGGTTCATAAGCGAGCACAAATGATTTCTTGTAGGAATACTCAGAGACCTTCTTGGTCAATTCAATCGCCTCGAAGAGCATTGAGTTATCAGAGGACTTCAGTAGTAATTTTACTTTTGGATTTTTCGGGCTGAGAACCGATTCGATTGGGATGGTTCCCTTCACCTCAAACCGAACCGAATCTCTAAAGTATTCCAGCTTGCCTGGGTTCACTTGAGAATCTTTTAAAAAATCGGTTTCGGGCATTATTATTGAACTAGCCATCAAAGGCAATAATAGGATCAACAACAACAACACAGATATTTTGTCAAACAATCGCTCTATCATTCTTACTTATTATTTCACGAGACTTTTTACTTAGATTTACCGCAACAAAACCACCTATTACTATGGAAAAGCTGAAAATATTCTTCGAAGAAAGAGCCTTTGGGGTTTGCTCACGCTTGGGTGAAAAACTCAATTTCCCTATTGACAGCATTCGTTTATTCTTTATTTATGCCTCATTTGTTACGATGGGCTCGCCAGTTATCCTATATGTGAGCATGGCAATGACCATGAAAATCAGGAAATTCTTTAGAAAAAAGAACAATCCGCTACTTTTTGATTAAAGCAGATCGTAGCTTTTTTTACCCAAGACTTTCCATTGCCAAAAGATCATCTCAACCTTCCCCTTTCTTTTCACCTCTTCCCTTCCTTCTAATTTTGGGCTAAATTTCGCAAGGGAATTCTTTTTCAATTTAAAGTCCCTATACGCTTTCACTATTGCTTTCGAATACTCCTTTTTGCCTTGACTCACAAAGCTCAGCGCCGCCAGATGCTCTAACAAAGATTTGACCAGAAAAATCCAGAAAAATCCAGATGAGGACTCATTCTTATAAAGCATACTTAAACTGTTTCTAATATTCAGGTACATTTTCTTGGGACTAGCTCTATCCAGCGTAGCTCCTCCTAGATGATATACTTCCACTGAGCCTTGATAGCCTATTTTCCAGCCGGACTTCCGCATACGCCAGCAGAGATCTATCTCCTCCATGTGTGCAAAAAAACCCGAGTCTAAACCCGACAATTGGTGGAAAACTGTAGCATTTACCACCATACAGGCTCCCGAAGCCCAATCTACGTCAATAGCATCGTTGTAATTTCCCTTATCTTTTTCTACCGAATCCCAGATCCGCCCTCTGCAATAAGGATAGCCAAAGGCATCCAAAAAACCACCTCCAGCACCTGCGTAGTCAAAGGTATCCCTTTCTTTCCATGACAATATCTTAGGCTGAATCGCTGCGTAATCAGGGTGTGCTTGGATCCAAGCGATAAGATCCACATCCCAATCTGCCGTGACCTCCACGTCAGAATTGAGCAGTATGTAATAATCGTACTGATCTTTAATTTCAGCTAAACCTTTATTATAACCTCCAGCATAGCCAAAATTCTCCTCAAGTTTGATTTGCTGAATCTGAGGATAGTTTTTCTCCAAAAAATTTAATGATCCATCAGTACTTGAATTGTCAATCGCCCAAATGTCATAAGCACTGTGCATACAAACAGAAGGAAGAAATGCCTTTAGCATTTCTTCCCCATTGTAATTCAGTATGACGATGGCGCAGGATTTCATCTGGTTATAATTTGTTTTTTAATGGTCATACCCTGTCCCGTGACGAAGGAAACGGGATGGAATCTCGCAAGGTGAACAATCATTCCTCAGTGTGACGCTTGAGTCATGCTCGATTTCATCCAAACATCCCTCCTAGATCCATGCCAGGGATATTTGGAATCATACCTTCTGTAGCCGCCTTCATCTCTGTTTTGATCTTCCCCTCAATGGCTGTCATCGCAATATTAGTTGCCGCCACGATCAGATCACTCAGCATTTCCTTGTCTTTTGGCGAAATAAGTGAGTCATCAAATTCGATGCTTACAACTTTTCTACCCCCATTTACGGTTACTTTCACCATTCCCGCTCCAGATTCACCTGTGCAAGTGAGATGCACAAGCTTGGCCTGTGTCTCTTTGATTTTTTCTTGGGCTTCCTTCACTTTGCCCATCATGCCCATTATATCAAACATATTTTCGTTATTAAGATCTTCTCTCTGATTGTGATTTTCAATTTACTTCAATCGCCCGATGGCAACTTCCAAACTTACGGATTCCTGCGCGCCTGTTTCCAGATTTTTCAATGCAATTACGTTGGCTTCAATCTCTGAATCCCCACAAATACCAACATATGGAATTGCTTTTTTAGAAGCGAAATCAAGTTGCTTTTTCATTTTGGTCAAATCAGGGTAAAGTTCTGCTTTGATGCCGGCTGCTCTGAATTTCTTCAATAACCCTAAAGCATAAACAAACGCTTTCTGATCAAAGTGCGTCAAGAGAACTTTGGTACTCTGAACGCTTTCCCTAGGAAATAAATCCAGCTCCTCCAGCACATCGTACAAGCGATCTACTCCAAACGAAAACCCGACCCCAGACATTCCCGAAAGCCCAAAAACACCCGTCAAATTATCATATCGACCTCCTCCACTCACGGATCCAATAGATACCTGGTTCACTTTCACTTCGAAAATCGCCCCGGTGTAATAGGAAAGCCCACGAGCCAGCATGATATCCAGTTCCACAAAATCCAGATTTTCACCCATGTTCGTCAAGATCTGAAACACTTCTTCCAATTCCCTTACCCCTTGAAGTCCAATCTCACTAGATGCCAAGAATTCTTTAAGAAAAGCCAACTTACCGACATGATCCACCTCCAACGTGACTAATGGAGCCAATTTCTCTACAGAATCAGCGGCAAAACCCCGCTCACCTAATTCTTCCTTGACTTTTTCCCAGCCGATTTTATCCAGCTTATCAATCGCCACGCAAAGCGGGCCTTCTTTTCCGGCTTCACCGATAGCTTCCGAAATTCCAGTAAGGATTTTCCGGTTGTTCAATTTGATACTGTAATCATTCAGCTTCAATTTCTCGAAGACAGCTCGTATCATCAGAACTATTTCTGCTTCGCAAAGCAAACTATCCGTCCCCACCACATCTGCATCACACTGATAAAACTCGCGATATCTTCCCTTCTGAGGTCGATCTGCACGCCAAACAGGCTGAATCTGAAAGCGCTTGAATGGAAAAGTTAAATCATTTCTGTTCATCACCACAAAGCGGGCAAAGGGAACGGTCAGATCATAACGCAAGCCCTTCTCAGAAACCTTTGTAAGAGTTTGCTTGTAGCCATGCTGCAAATCTTCTTCCCTTACATTCTTCAGGTAATCCCCACTATTCAAAATCTTAAAAAGCAGCTGATCACCCTCATCGCCATATTTTCCGGTCAAGGTGCTTAGGTTCTCCATCGCCGGAGTTTCGATCTGATTATAGCCAAAAAGTTGAAAAGTGCCCTTGATTGTATTTAGGATATAATTTCTTCTGGCCATCTGGAGAGTCCCAAAATCACGGGTTCCCTTTGGCAGACTTGGCTTTTGCATAGCGTGTTTTTTGGTGATTAGCTGCCAAATTTATTCAAAAAAAAGGAAATGCTCCTTGCTATCGGGAAAGTCCACCAATTAAATCCCAAAATAATTTAGGCTAAAAAGAAATGTTTATTTACTTTTGCGACTCGTTTCGAATCAATACTATTAAAAATATACGACCATGGCAGTTACTACACTGAAGAGAAAACTTAAAAGAAAAAGACAATCTCAGACCACACGTGTGATTAAGATCAAGCAATTGTCTGCTCAGCCTGTAATCAGAAACGTGGACGTTGAAGAGCTTAAGAAGTCTTTTAAGAAATAATTTTATTTCTGCAAAAACATTGAAGGCGGTCATTTGATCGCCTTTTTTGTTTCAGGTCTCTATTTAACCGCGGTGAGCTATTAACCACAGAGGGCAACACGGAGGACACAACATAGACTTCCTTCTTAACTTTGATTACCTGTGATTTTGAAAGAATTCCGACATTGCGAGATACGAGTGAAGATACAATCTCAGTGGCTGCTCAGCTTCTTCTAGAAGTCTACTATATTCCCCGAAGATACTTAATGGAAAAGATGCGAATTTGCTCGGAAGTTTAAAGAAAAAACCACCTGCCAGGTTTTGAAAACCCTAAAGGCATGAATTTACATTAGCAATGAGCTAATGACTGAATCCTGAGACTGAAAACTGCGACTCTTTTCACTTTTTGCAAAAAACTACTTACCGGTAATAATCAGCCCAACTTCCCTCTTTTTCCCAACTCCACCACTCGAAGATTTTTTACTTGTCCTGCATCCAAATCAAAAAGTAACATAGTCCTCACCACATGAAACCCATGCTGCCCAATAGCTCCTGGATTCATGTAAAGACAGTTCACCGTCTTGTCAAATTCTACTTTGCAAATATGTGAATGGCCGCAGATAAATAGATTAGGAGCCGATTCCTTAATTTTCACTTTGATACCAGTGGCGTATCGGGGAGGTTTGCCCCCGATGTGTGTCATCAGCACCTTCACTCCTTCTAGTGTGAATTCCTGCCATTCGGGATAAGCTTGCTGCATTGCCTGGTCATCAATATTCCCAAAAACAGCCCGTACATGCTTTCCCTGAGGTAATGAATCCATTATTTCAAAAGCACCAATATCCCCCGCATGCCAGATTTCATCCACCGCCTCCAGATAGGAAAGCGTTTTGTGGTCTATATAACTATGAGAATCAGAGATGAGAGCGATCTTGGTAGGCATTTGAATTTAATCTTGCTAAATTTTCAATTCAATATGGACTAGCAATCGTTCACATCAAACTCATAAACCATGAAACTTCAAAAAATTCTCCTGCTTGCATGTGCCCTCCTAATGGTGAGTATGGTAGTTACCCAGGCTCAATCTTCTGAGGTAAAAGCAATTAGTGTATCAGAATTTGAAGAATTGGCTAAAAACAAAGGAGCTGTAAGAATACTCGATGTTCGTACTCCTGAGGAAATGGCCGAGGGACATTTACCAAACGCTAAAAATATTGACTATACCAATGACAATTTCAAACCTGAGATCGCCAAGCTGGACAAAAAAAGAACTTACCTGCTTTATTGCAAATCAGGAATCAGATCCGGAAATGCAGCATCTATCATGAAAGCGGCAGGATTTACGCACATCTACTCTTTGGACGGCGGTATAGAAGCTTGGCAGAAAGCAGGAAAACCCATAGAAAAATGACACATATCAAATCAATCAATCCTTTCACGAATGAAATATTAGCAGAATTCCTCTCGCTGTCCGAAGAAGATATTGAGAAAAAACTGAGTACTGGCTCAGTAGCATTCTCTAGTTGGAAAGAAACCAGTTTTGCCAGACGCGCTGAATTGATGAATAATGCAGCTAGGGTAATGAAGGATAAGCGTGAAAAATATGCCAAGATCATTTCACTGGAAATGGGCAAAGTCCTCAAAGAAGCTTTAGCAGAAGTGGATAAGTGCGCTTTAGTCTGCGAATATTATGCGGAAAAAGCTGAAGAATTCCTTAAAGATGAGCAGATTGATTTGCCGGATGGCAAAAAAGCCAAAGTTATTCATCAGCCTTTAGGGATCATCCTGGCTGTAATGCCTTGGAACTTCCCTTTTTGGCAAGTCTTCCGTTTTGCCGCCCCTACTCTAATGGCTGGAAATGCAGGAATGCTGAAACATGCATCCAATGTACCGCAGTGCTCACTAGCTATTGAAGAGATATTCACAGACGCCGGATTTCCAGAAGGCACTTTCCAAAGCCTTTTGATTGATTCCAAAGCCACCATCAAGCTGATCGAAGACGATAGAATCAAAGCAGTCACGCTCACAGGAAGTGAAAAAGCAGGTGCATCTGTCGCTGCAGCAGCAGTGAAGCATATCAAAAAATCCTTACTCGAATTAGGAGGCAGTGACCCATTCATAGTGCTCAAGGATGCAGATATTAGGAAAGCTGCTGAAACGGCGGTGAAAGCCAGAATGATCAACTTTGGCCAAAGTTGTATCGCTGCCAAAAGATTTATCATAGAAGAAGATGTTTACGAAGAGTTCCTAGCTCTGTTTGTTGAGCACTTCAGGAAATTGAAACAGGGAGATCCGATGGTAGCAGGATCTGATTTTGCTTGCATGGCTAGACCTGATTTGGCAGCAGAACTTTTCGCTCAGGTGGACAAGTCCGTAAAAGCCGGAGCTACGCTTCTTGTGGGAGGCGAGCCACCTGAAGAAGGCTCGTCATTATTCCAACCCACGATTTTAACTGACATCCCCCCTACTGCACCTGCATATTCTGAGGAGATGTTTGGTCCTGTTGCCACTATTTTCAAAGTAAAAAATGAAGAAGATGCGATTGCTCTGGCTAACGATTCTGAGTTTGGATTGGGAGCCTCTATTTGGACAAAAGACCACGATAAAGCAGCGCAATTAGCTGCAAAAATCGAGAGTGGGGCGGTCTTCATCAATGCGCTAGTAGCATCCAATCCACAGCTACCTTTTGGCGGAATAAAAAAATCCGGTTTCGGAAGAGAATTGAGCAGATATGGGATTTTAGAGTTCGTTAATTCAAAAACAGTCTATTTAGGCTAATCAATTAGGGATAAAGCCAGCTTAATTTTTGGTTTTGGCCAATTCCTTTCTATTTTTACGAGCCAAAATTTTGTCATAAACTAATGAGAGAAATACAGTTTCGAGAAGCCCTCAGAGAGGCAATGTCCGAAGAATTGAGACGTGATAAAGACGTTTTTCTGATAGGTGAAGAGGTAGCTGAATATAATGGGGCATATAAAGTATCCCAAGGAATGCTAGATGAATTCGGTTCCGAGCGTATCTATGACACTCCAATTTCAGAACTTGGTTTTTCAGGATTAGCTGTAGGAGCTGCGATGAATGGCCTAAAGCCTATTGTCGAGTTCATGACGTTCAACTTCTCTCTTGTTGCTATAGATCAGATTATCAACTCCGCTGCAAAAATGCTAGCCATGTCAGGCGGAGCTTACAGCGTACCAGTAGTTTTCAGAGGTCCTACAGGAAGTGCAGGACAGTTGGGTGCTACGCACTCGTCCAATTTCGAAAATTGGTTTGCCAATACGCCAGGCCTGAAAGTTATCGTTCCTTCCAATCCTTATGATGCCAAAGGCTTGCTGAAGGCTGCTATCCGTGACCCAGATCCAGTGATTTTTATGGAGTCTGAAGTGATGTATTCCGACAAAGGCGAAGTGCCTGAGGGAGAGTACCTTCTTCCGATCGGCGTAGCTGAGGTGAAGAGAAAAGGAAAAGACGTGACTGTTATTTCATTCGGTAAAATGATGAAAGTTGCTCTTGAAGCTGCCGAAGAAATGGCAAAAGAAGGCATAGAAGCCGAGGTGATTGACCTACGCACCGTGCGACCTATCGATTACGCCACCTGCGTGGAATCTGTAAAGAAAACAAACCGTGTAGTGATCGTAGAGGAAGCAAATCCTATTGCAGGTATTTCATCTGAATTGACTTATCACTTCCAGCGCTATGCTTTTGATTACCTTGACTCACCAGTGATTCGTGTGAACTCCATGGATATCCCATTGAGTTACTCGCCTACTTACATTGAGGCTACCTTGCCAAATGTGAAGAGAACCGTAGATGCAATTAAGAAAGTCTGCTACAAGTAGTCATTTCGTCCACCATAGAAAAGCCCGGCTTCATTAGATTGAAGTCGGGCTTTTTATTATAAAGTAATATGCTCAAAAACAATTGGTTACATTGCTTTAAAACTATACTTACTTCCTTTCGATTTTGAAGGGGATTTAATTTTATTTCGCTCTTTCAGAGCTTTTCTATAGGTACTCTTTCTATAACCCAGCTCTACAAGCTGGGCTTTGGTATCTTGTGCTTTCAGCCCTCTAATTCTACAAGATTCAAACAAAATAACAAGCAGCGTTCTCTGCGTAATCCTCCGCATCCTCCGTGGCAAACAAAGCATAAAAAAGCCCGTCCTCAAACGAGGACGGGTTTTTCTCTTGTAACCCAATCTACTATTTACTTTTTTTAATTATTTATTCTGAGTCATTTCTACATTACCACTTCCGCCTTCTTTCAAGTCATCGTTAGTAACGGATTTCTTTTTTCTAGGCTTCTGATCTACGCTTAGCTTACCTATTCTGTAGCTGAAGTTGATTTTGAAGTTCATATTACGCATGATGTTCGTGCTGTTCTGAACGATAGTTGGGGTAATGATCTCATTTTTCATTCTAAATTCCTTTGCAAGAAAGTTATCGGCACCGAAACCAATGCTACCTCTTTTCTCAGCAAACTGCTTATTGATTCCCATGCCATAGGCTGCAAATCCTCCAGATGAACCTTGCAGTTGAACACTTCTACCTCTAGCAAAAGTGAACACTTGAACTTGCCAGTTTTTAGGTAGCGTGTAGTTACCGAATAAACGACCACTTACCACGAATCCTTCATTTGATGCTGCGTAAAGCGGATCTGTCAGACCATTGTCAAGCATCGCATAATAGGCATCCACACTACCGTTCAAGGAGAACTTATTACTGATGCTGATATTGGTGAAGATGTTTGTGCCCACTGCATTTTCATGACCGATATTATCGAAGGAGGTGTAGATAACACCATCGTCCTGAACTGTTCGCACGGACTGAATAGATCCAGTAGTATTTCTGAAGAAACCACTTAAGCTCACCATCGTGCTTTTGAAGAACGTACTATACCCTAACTCATAATTATCTGTGTATTCAGGAGAAAGCTCAGGGTTACCCTGAGAAACCTGAAGTGGGTTAGATGAATCAATATTTGGATTCAAATATCTAAGCGATGGACGAGAAATTCTTCTATTATACGCCGCTTTGATCATATTGCCATTGGCAAGCTTTCTACTTAGATTCAGGCTGGGAACAAAAGTGCCATAGGAAGGGATATCCACCGCTGCAGACTCCGTTTTGAAATCAGCATTGATGGTAGTGTATTCATATCTGATACCCGGCTTGATCGTGTAATTCTTAAACAAAGTAGCTGTGTAGGATAAATAACCAGCAGTGACATTCTGATCGTAGCTAAACTCATTGTTGAAGCTTGGGTTCAGGTTCTCTACATAGTCGCCATCTGCACCATCAGCTTGGAAGTAAGCAAAGTCAGAATAGGCTTTTCTCAGGATGTTTTTAGCTCCATATTCCAAGATCGAATTGCCATCTTTTCCAAGAGGCTCTACCAAGTCAAGTTGAATAGTAAACTCCTCGTTTTTGCTTGGATTGTCATTTTTCAAGCGAGAATCTATGGTGGACATATCGTCTTCAAACAGCGTGTTCACAAAGGAATTCTCCTGATTGTTTCTACTATACAGAGTCAACACAGATATCTCTTTTCCTTTTTCCTCAAAAGTCCTGGTATAATTCAAGCTGACATCTATTGAATTTGAATTGTCTTTAGTGTTAGTCTCTCTTAGTGCATTACGTACTAAATCACCGTCAAGGAAATTCTGAGTAAGGAAATTGTTCTGGTTATTTTTAGAGTTTCTGATACCGAAATTAACTGCTGTTGTCAAGAAGTTGTATTGATCAATTTCATAATCCGCGCCAAAGTTATATCGTCCAAAAAGGTAATCTCTTTTAGTATCTGCCGACTGAAGCACTGTTGAGATAGAGTTGTCCGGATTAGTCACAACCTGCATATTTTCAAAGCCACCTGGCGTATTATAACCCGCTCTACCAAATCCGCCTAAAGTAAATCCAAACTTGCCTTTTCTTGCACTAGCATTTAGCCCAAAATCAGATCCTCTCAGGCCTGTACCTGTACGGATATTTGCAGACATCCCTTGCAGGTTATTCTTTTTGGTGATGATGTTGATCACTCCTGAAGTACCTTCAGCATCGTATTTTGCAGAAGGAGAGGTGATTACTTCTACAGATTTGATTTCGTCAGCAGGAATCTGCTTCAAGGCATCTGTAATGCTGCTTGCCGCAATTGCTGAAGGCCTACCATCAATCAGCACAGTGATATTTGTACTTCCTCTCATAGACACGTTACCATCCAGATCCACAGAAAGCATAGGTACTCTTCTTAGTACGTCAGTTCCGTCACCCCCTGCGGTAGTCTTATCATTTTCAGCTTTGTAGATCGTACGATCCACGCGCTCTTCGATCAAGTCACGCTGACCTTGTACCGTCACTTCCTCTAGCGCTAGGCCTTCGTCAGTCATTTCAATTTCTCCAATATTAACATCTACAGTCAGAGAGGGTACTTGAATACCAAGGATTGTTTTGGTTTCAAAACCCAAAAAGCTAAGCTTCAAATCGTAGGTTCCGGGATCCATGCCTGTGATAAAAAACTTCCCATCCCCGTCAGCAACAGCCCCTGCGATATTGGTTTCACTTCCCGCTACATAAAGTGCGGCCGTAGCATAGGCCACAGGATCTCCTGTTTTCATATCCTTGGCTATACCAATGATTTTAGTAGGAGTGCTTACTTTTCCGGGAGTCTGCTGAGCCATCACACCACTGGTGCTGATCAGGAGAAAAACTGCGATAATGTTAAATAATTTTTTCATGTGTAGTAGGTAGTTGCTCATTTGGGCTGGTGATTTTTAGTTTTATTCTTTTCCCTTTGAAGCCCTTGCTAGATCACCAGTTATCTTAATATCTGGACCTCGTGCTAGTTGATACCCCAAAACAACAGGGTTTGTTTCGCAGTTTTTCCGTAAATAGACGGCTAGGTAGGTTTCATCGACAAACACCCTCTTTCGTCGGATAAAACCTCTAAATTAATCTGCGAGTCGGTTCATCTGCTTATATGGTCCTTCGGTAGTTATAATCACCGAATTGGCAGATTACATTTTATATAAAGGCCTGCTTTGCGTTAGTTTGAATACTGAAAATCAGATTTATGATCAATCTAAGTCCTAAAAGGAGAGTTTCGATTCTAGTACATATTCTAGGATGGGCCATGTTAAGCACGGTTCTATTGTTGCTTTCCCCACTCTCGTGGCGTGTCGATATCCCGGTGGAGTTCTGGGTGCGACAAGTATTCATGGCAGTCCTGCTTATCTGTATATTTTACATAAATATGCTCTGGTTTGTGCCCAAGGTCTTACTACAGGGAAAGCACGCCGTATATCTATTGACTATCATCCTTGGAGCGGTGCTCTTTGTTGGCTTGCTTATTTATGCCGAGAGTTTCCTGAACCTACAGGAACTCATGCATAAAGCTTTTAACCCGGATGAGCCTTATGTCCCAAAGCCTCGTAGAACCTCTGGAGATATCTTCAATATCATGTTTTACCTATTGACTATTGGAATAAGCACCTCGGTAGCTTCTGTGCAAAAATGGCAAAAAGATGAGTCGCTCAGAAGAGAACTGGACCAGCAGCGAATCAGCACTGAGCTCTCTTACCTGAAAGCTCAGATCAACCCACATTTCTTCTTCAACACCCTTAATAATATCTACGCGCTCACCAATTTGGATGTGAAAAAGGCTCAGGAAGCTCTGTTGAAACTATCCCGGATGATGCGCTATGTCTTGTATGAAAATCAGAAAAATGAAACACTGCTGACCCGAGAGGTCAGTTTCATAAATGATTACATAGAATTGATGAAAATGAGGCTAACTGAAAAAGTAACCCTCAACATCTCCATAGACGAACCAAAAGACGATCTAGTAATAGCGCCCATGCTTCTGCTTCCTTTTATGGAAAATACATTCAAACATGGAGTAAGCAGCCAGCAGCAAAGCGAAATTATGATTAAACTGGAAATCATGGGCAAAACCGTGTTTTTCGAAACACGAAACCATATTTTCCCGGTACATTCTGACGGCCCCGAAGCTAAGGAAAATGGCATTGGCCTAGTGAACACCCAAAGACGACTGAGCCTACTCTATCCCGATAAACATCGCTTGAAATTTGGTAAAGACGAAGCCAAACAAGAGTATTGGGTAAATCTTACGATCAATCTCGAATGAAACTTAACTGTGTTGCCATAGACGATGAGCCACTTGCACTTGAATTACTCAGCAAATTCATTGAGCAAACCTCCTTCCTGAACCTTATTGGCAAGTTTTCCAATGCGATCGAAGCCTTGAGCTTTATCAATCAGAATGAGGTTCAACTTGCGTTTATGGATATTCAGATGCCTGACTTGTCCGGAATGGAGCTCGCCAGGGTCTTGGATGGAAAGAAAAATTCAGATAAGACCAGAATCATCTTTGCCACGGCTTATCACCAGTTTGCCATCGAAGGATATAAGGTAGAAGCACTCGACTACCTGCTCAAACCTTATAGCTACGAAGATTTCTTAAATGCCGCTACCAAAGCTTTTTCCTATTTCGAAAAACAAGTGCAACCCAAATCTGAAGCAGCACATGCTGAGTCCTCATCTCAGGAATACATTTTTCTGAAGGTAGAATATCAACTTGTTAAAATAATGCTCAAGGATATTGGGTATGTGGAAGCTTACAAAGACTATGTAAAAGTGCACTTGCTTTCTAAACCCAATCCCGTTCTTTCTCTGACCAGTCTGAAAAGCATGGAGGAATTACTGCCTTCCGATAAATTCATGCGAGTTCACCGATCCTATATCGTGTCACTAGACCATATAGACTCGGTATCCAAAAATGTGATCCAAATCGGCAAAAACCACATCAGTGTAAGCGATAACTACAAAGAGGCTTTCTTGGAGTTTATGAGTAGATGGATGAATTGATTAGTTGCTTTCTCTATCCTGCTTTTTTTGGGCGAAAACCTAGTTGAAATACCGTCGCTTTTTGTCGTTCATTTACTTTTTGCTGAAAGCGAAACACTTAAATTCACTAGCATCTTTTTAGTCAATTGTCGATATATAAATATCTACTTCTGCATTACTCCAATCCTGACTTCTTTCATCATACACTTCAAAATCAAATCCAAACTTTCGTTTTATGTCAGAGTTCCATATTTCCTTCCAAGTATTGGTTATACAACCTGTCATAACACCTTTTGCTATAAATTTGCTGTATTCTTGAGTGGGTATCATTATTTCTTCAAGCCCTTTTGGTGATTCTGAATTCTTATCTACTTTACACCCGATAAAATATGAAAAGGGGGTTGTTTCGTCCTTTTCATAATTAAAATAAACAGCATATATTTCATTGGATAATTTTTCTGGAATAAGTTCGAAAATTTTACCCGTTTCAAATTTTTGCCATAAGTTGCCACAATCTTTACTTGATTGGTTGTTTTGATTGGTTGTTTTACCGTTCAGTTTTAGTCCTACTAATTTAAAATCACCTTTGTTTTCTGTCATAATGAGTCCTTTAATTTAATTGCTATTCAAAATTTCGATTATGTCATTAGTATTTAATGGTTTGTAAAAAAAATTTCGGACAAATGAATATTGTACTGCTCTTTCTTTATCACTTTTATCTGTAGATGATGATAAAGATACTTTATTCATTGTTTTTGTTCAGTTGGATCTTTTGGGCTTCGTCTGTGATGTTTTTTACGATAGCATCCATTTCTTCAGATGATACCCTAAGTTGATTAAGCCAAAACATCAAATCATCCAAATTGTCCTTTTGGGTTTCAATTAAATTGATAATTCCCAATATTCTCGACAAAGGGGCTCTAACAACATGTGATTGTGTCCATGCGATGCTTTTTAGTTTTTCATTTTGCGCTTGAATTTGTTTGATATATAGATCTCTACTGAATGCAAATTCAATACTTTTATAAAGGATATTTGGAGTTATTTCGTCTTTGATCAAAAAGTCATCAACTCCTAATTTAAGGCTCTCTTTTGCCAAAGAAAGATCAGCATAACCTGTCAAAATGATAATCGGCACCAGAATCTTTGACGCAAGTAGGCTTTCAATTAATTCTATTCCCGATAAGTCGGGTAAGTGCAAATCAAGCAAAATGAGATCGTAATTGAGATCAGATTTTTTATCTATAAATTTTTTAAAGTCACTAAATGTCTCATATCTATTTATTTGAATAATTTTAAATGCTTCAATCAGGTAATCTTCAATCAATACAAAATCACCCTCATTGTCTTCTATGACCAAAATGGTCTTGTGTTTACTACTCATATAACTTGGAATGTAAGACTAATCCGATAAAACCGAAAGCTGTAACCAAAACTCTTCAATCTTTAGAATAGCGTCCATAAACTCATCCATTTCCAAAGGTTTTTTTATATAGCTGTTACAGTAGTTTTTGTATGCCTTTTCAATGTCTTTTTGATTAGAAGAAGTAGTGAGCATAATTACAGGTATTTTTTTCAGACTTTCATCCTGCTTAATCCCTTCTAAAACTTCAAGCCCATTAAAAATGGGAATATTGATGTCCAATAAAATTATATCAGGTCTTTGAGCATTGGAGAACTCGCCTTTTTTGTTTAAAAAATCCAAAGCTTCCTGGCCATTTCTGGCAACGCTAACTTGTGTCTCAAATTTGCTCTCCTCAAAAGCATCAAGTGTAAGCAGAATATCTCCTTCATTGTCTTCTACAAGTAGAATATGTGCTAATTTTAAATTTTTTGCACTCATATTATGTGATTATTTGTTTTTTGCAATTGTAAAATAAAAAGTAGAGCCTTCTCCCACAGTGGATTCAAGCCAAATTTCACCTCCTACGAACTCGACACTCCGCTTGGCAATGGATAAACCAATACCGGTACCATCGTCTTGCTTTCTGTTGTGAAGCCTTTGGAAAATGATAAAGATTTTGTCATGGAACATTTGGTCAATTCCAATTCCATTGTCTTTAATAGCGAACTCCCACACTGTCTCCTTTTCCTTAGCATGAATTTCAATGCGGGGGGGTACGTTTTCCTTCACGTATCTAAGCGAATTGTCTAGTAAACAGTGAATTATCTGGGTAATCGGCGCCTTATTGGTCTCTAATACAGGAAGTTCATCAAATGTGATAGTAGCATTTTTCTCCGCAATGAGTTCCCTTCTCAATTGGGTGTAATCAGATACAATTTCATTTAGGTCTACCTCCTCAAGCTGCTCGGAAGCCTTGTTGGCTCGTGAGTAAAGCAATAAATCCAATATAATCTGCTTCATTCGTTTGGCTCCATCCGTAGCAAAATGAATGTATTGGAGTGCCTTATCATCCAACTGATCAGCATATTTCAGTTTCAATTTGTCCATAAAGCTGGAAATCATCCGCAGTGGCTCCTGCAAATCATGAGAAGTGATAAAAGCGAATTGCTCCAATTCTTCATTGGAACGCTCCAGGTCTTTCAGTAAAACCTCAAGTGTTTGATTTCTCTCTTGTAACTCTCTTGTTTTCTCATCTACTTCCTTTTTTAATTTTTTGCCCAACTGTGACTTTGAGTAAAAAAGATGAACAAAATAACCAGCCATAAACAATCCTGCCAATACTAAGGCGATAAACAATCTGGTTTGGTGAAAAAATGGCTCAATGTCAAAAGAAACGGATGCAATTTCAGATTCGACACCAAACTGTTCCGCTTTAACTTCAAATGTATAACTACCAGGATTTAATAAAGTAAAGTATGCTACACTTCTGTTTCCGACAGATTGCCATTCATCACTCAGTTCATTCACCCTGTAGCTATAGTTTATTGTGTGAGGCTTTTTATAATCAAAGCTTACATAGTGGATTTCTAGATTATGGACACCCGGTGGAATGGATATATTATTATGGACACTGAACTCGCTTTCACCAAAACGCATCGTTAAAATATGTACATCAATTTCCCTTTCAGTTTGGATGAATAGTGAAGGGTTAATTTTTGCGATTCCTTGTACGGTAGGGAACCAAATCTCTCCATTATCCATCTGCCATCCGGCCGGAAATACTCCTCCGTTCGTCTCAGGATTTGCCATCCCATCCGAAGTATCAAAAAGTCTCGTATGAACTCTTTTTTTACCGGATTCATCATTTTTTAGTGCAAGAAGTTCGGTTACCTTCATTCTCTGAATGCCAAAATTACCACTTGCCCAGAGATAGCCGTAATTGTCCTCAATCATTCTGAAAACCCCATTGAATTGTAAGCCGTGATTTCGATTAAGCAACTTGAACTGATCCTCTTTTAACACTAAAAGCCCTTCGTTTGTACCGGCCCAGATTGAACCTTCAGGATCCTCATAGAGGCTCATTACCCTTTCGGATGATTGTCCATCGTACATTGAAAAACCAGTTGCATTATTGTTTCTGTCTATTTTTAGAATTCCAACTGATGTTGTAGTGAACCACACGTTACCCCTACTGTCTTCAAGAATGGTGGTAAATTCTGCATTTTTAAATGGATCAGGGACTGCTATTCTTTCCAACTCGACATGATTACGCAGCCTGTGAATACCTCCGCTTCTTGATGTAACCCATACATTACCAAGACTATCCTGATAAATAGCTTGTACAATATTGCTTGCAAGGCCATCATCAGTTGTAAATGTTCGGTCAATTTCATTTAAAAGTGGATTATACCGATATAATCCATTACCGGTTCCGAAATAGATATAATCATCCACTCCATAGATCCCCAAAACCACACCATGTGCCATACCAGCAGCTTCAGGGGTGATATGGGTTATCTCTCCATTTTCAATTCTGTTTACACCTGCACCAGGCGTACCTGTCCATATTACCCCGTTATGATCTTGATAAATGGCTAGTGTTATATCATTTGAAAGTCCGTCTTCTTCTCTCAGCATTCGAATATCTGCAGGAATCATTTGTATGATGCCATGGCCTGTAGCAGACAACCAAACGATTCCGGAATCAGAAATATAAATATCATTTACTTCATTATAGCCAAACTCTACTTCTCGAAAAGTCACAATCTCCTGTCTGGAAATCAATTGTACACCGCCCGAGCCCATCCCGGCTAAAATGCTTCCGTCTTGCGTTATTTGTAATACATTTACCTGATTGTTTACCAAACCATTCGATTGATCAAGAACATTCAAAGTATCTTGTAGCTGATAAAGAATACCATTATTTCGGGTACCGGCCCAAATATTACCTGTACTCGATTCAATAGCAGCCCTGATTTCAAATCCTGAGAACTCAGGAATTTCCTCTATATTATCTGAATCGAAATAGTATTTATGAAGACCGGTTTGTGTTCCGATCAACAAACCATCCGAAACTCTTTTCAGGGTCATTACGGAGCCTTTTCCCTCTCTACTCCATCCGTCAGCCCATCGTACTTCTCCATCCATCAAAACAATCAGGTTCCCATTTTGAGTACCGGCCCAGACATTTCCTTGATCATCTTCTGATATACTGGTTATCCATGACCCCTGTACATAATCTTTCACCTCATATACATCAATTTGATTTCTGTAAGCGTGCACAATTGCATTTACATTAGCTGCCCAGATCCCTCCCGAGGAGGATTCAGTAAGGTCATAAAAATATGGGGATACAATTTCTGGCACATTCTCCTGATTAAAAATCCTGAAATTGATACCATCAAACCGAACGAGACCTTCTTCAGTTACTGCCCAAAGAAAACCGATCTCATCTTTTATTACCCTGAATATTGTGTTTACAGGTAAGCCTTTTGTGTTATCATATTTTGTTGATACATATTGCTGATCTGACAATCTCACACTTACAGATTGGGCATGTAATACCTGAAGACCTACTGCCAATATAAAAAGCAGAACTAATGCATACACAACAACCCTAAAATTAGTTTTTCTATTCATCACCTTCGAATACCCCCTGATTTTTTTCAATTGAAAAATAAAGAGTGGTACCTAAGTTTGGTTTAGAATTAGATTCCATATTTATTTTACAGTCTTCTAAAAGAAGGATGTGCGCTAATTTTAAATTATTTGCACTCATATTAATTATTTTTCGAGATCGTAAAATAAAAGGTAGAACCTTCTCCCACCGTTGATTCTAGCCAAATCTCTCCCCCTAGAAACTCCACACTTCGCTTAGCAATGGATAAGCCAATACCGGTACCATCGTATTGCTTTCTGTTGTGTAGCCTTTGGAAAATGATAAAGATTTTGTCATGGAACATTTGGTCAATTCCAATTCCATTGTCTTTAATAGCGAACTCCCATACTGTCTCCTTTTCCTTAGCATGAATTTCAATGCGAGGAGTTCCGTTTTCTTTCACGTACCTAAGCGCATTGTCAAGCAAACAGTGAATTATCTGGGTTATCGGCGCCTTATTGGTCTTTAATACAGGAAGTTCATCAAATGTGATAGAAGCATTATTTTCAGCAATAAGTTTTCTTCTCAATTGGGTATATTCAGCTGCTATTTCATTCAAGTTCACCTCCTCAAGCTGCTCGGAAGGCTTGTTGGCTCTGGAGTAAAGCAATAAATCCAAAATAATTTGCTTCATTCTTTTTGCTCCATCGGTTGCGAAATAAATATATTGGAGTGCCTTATCATCCAATTGATCGGAATATTTCCTTTTCAACTGATCCATAAAACTGGTAATCATCCGCAATGGTTCTTGCAAATCGTGTGAAGTGATAAATGCGAATTGCTCCAACTCTTCATTGGAACGCTCCAGTTCTTTTGAGTAACTTTTAAGAGATTCACTGAGTTGGAACAATTCTTTTTCAAGCTTTTTTTGTTTGGTTAAATCGGTCATTGCTCCAACCATTCGAGTGGCTTTACCGTTTTTATTTCTTACGATAATCCCCCTGTCAATAATGAACAGCTCTGCATTCTTATCATTTAGTACTTTATATTCCATTTCCCATCGCTCAGAATGAGGATCATTTAGTGCACTTTGAATGCTCTCTTGTAATTTCCCCACATCTTCGAGATGAAATGAATCTTGCCAAAATTCATTTTTTTTCAATTTCGTAGAAGCATGGCTTCCCAACATCTTATGGATATTATTAGATCTGTTGAAATTGTCATTTTCTATATCCCAATCCCAAATAGCATCATTGGTGGCTTTTGTAACTAACTCAAAGCGTTCGTTAGCTTCCAACAACCGGATATCCGCTGCTTTCTTCAGTGAAATGTCTTTGAAATATATGGATAGGCCGTTTTCTGATGGATAAACCGACACTTCTATCCACATGTCCAGAGTCGGGTAATATTCTTCAAAGTTAACGGTTTCCCCGGTTTCCATAGCCTGGTGGTATTGCCGGTAAAAATCGGTGTCAATGGCATCGGGAAATTCCTCCCATACGTTTTTGCCAACAATGTCCTTTTTCACCCTACCTAAAATCGTTTCCGCCTGTTTGTTCCAGTAAGTTACTGTCCACTCCTCATCTACCGCAAAAAAGGCATCCCCAATGCTTTCGAGGATTTCATTTTTCTCCTTATAGGCTTTTTCAAGCTCCTGAGCGGCCTTTCTGCGTTCGTCAATATTTTTAAAATAGGAAGACACCCCACCACTTGAAGAATATACAGTAAGCTCGTACCAACATCCGTCTCCGGGATAATGATACTCAAAGTTTTCAGATTGACCGGTTGAGGCTACGCGCCTATAAACTTCTTCCAGAATAGTGCCTTTGGCAGGGGAGAAAATCTCCCAAATATTTCCGCCCAACACCTCATCTGCACTTTTCTTCAAAAGATTTTCGGCTTCCTTATTGAAGTAGGTGAAATTCCAATCGGCATCTACTGCATAAAATGCGTCTGAAATACTCTCCAAAATGGTAGCCTTCTCAGCCAAAGCTTGTTGATACAGATCGACAGCTAGTTTTTCGTCTGTATAATCAAAAACCATGGAATTGTAGGTGATAGTACCATCCGGCTGAAAATAGGGTGTACCAAAACCTTTATGCCACCTGAGGGTACCATCGGGAAGTATGCTTCTCCATTTGCTGTGCCATTGTGTTTTGGTCTGGATAGAATGAGTAATGTCTTGAACCACCTGTTCGTAATCCCCACCCTTCTTGATTTGGTTCCAAACCAGGTTAATATCCGCTTCACATTGCTGGGGGCTAAGTCCCCAAATGTGTTTTGAACCGTTCGATACAGTCAATAATCTGTCCTTTCCATCAGAATAGAGATGGTATTGGAATACTACTCCCGGAAGGTCATTTGCTACAGACTGTAATCGTAATTCAGCTATCTTCCGCTGATGAATATCCTGAAAACTTCCAAAAAGGCGCACGACTTTGCCTTCAATCAACTCAGCTTGTCCTATTCCCCTAACCCAGCGTTCATTTCCTTTTGCAGTAATAATAGGCAATTCAAATTCCCACGGCTCGCCATTTTCAATCCCATTCTGAATAGCAATACGGGCCACTTCCCTAAAACTCTCTTTGTAAAAATTGAGCCCATCTTCGATTGAAATTTCAGTTTTCTCATCTAATTCGTGGATTTCCCGGGTTACTTTAGAGAGATAAACTTTTTGAGAAATCATGTCAATCTCCCAAGTTCCCAGCCGGGCGGTGTCTGCAGTTTCCTCGTAGAGTAAAACGGCCTTTTTTTCATCCGTTATATCAAATATCATGGAATTAAAAATCACTGTCCCATCTGCCAAGTGATTGGGTGTTCCAAATCCTTCGTGCCATCTCAGTTCACCAGTCGGCAGCACATTTCTCCAGCGAAAATGCCACTTTTCGCCAGATGCTATCGACTGTTGAATAGACTGTTGAACTTCGTCTAAATCACCTGCTTTTTTAATCTGTTCCCATACTTTATTGATGTTCTTTTCACACTCTTCAGCACTAAGCCCCCATATTTTACTTGAGGCCTTACTTACCGAGCGCATCGAATCCTGCCCATCAGGCAAAATAACATATTGGAATGTCACTCCGGGTAGGTCATCAGAAAGTGCTTGCAACCTTAATTCGGACTCTTTCCTATCGGTTATATCCTGAAAACTACCGATAAACCGCGTCGTAACACCATCCACCTGTTCAGTTTTTCCAATAGCTCTTATCCAGCGTTCATTTAGACTCTTAGTAATAATAACTGCTTCAAATTCAAAAGTGGAACCGACGGCTATTGCTTCCTCAATTTCCTTAGCAACCATAGGGCGAAAATCTTCTCTGTAAAAGGCAATTGCTGACTCTAAATCAGGCACAAAGCTCTCAGGGTCTGTTTCGTGTATTTCATGTACTATCTCAGACCAGAAAATAGCATTTTTCTCTAAGTCAACTTCCCAGGAGCCTATTTTTGCCAATGATCCGGCCTGGGCATTTAGCTCCCTTAATTGGACCTCGGCAGTAATATTCTTTGCGGAAGCATAAACCAACCCCTCTTCCAAGGCGGTATTGCAGTTCCAACTCAACCAGATTACTTGTCCATCTTTAGACAAGAAGCGATTTTCAAAAGTGAAAACCGAAACTTCTTTTGTTATACCCTTAATTTTTTGCTCGAATTTTCCTTTATCTTCTTTAAGTGTAAATTCATCTAGGGAATGAAATAGTAATTCATCTGTAGCGTATCCCAACAGGGCGGATGCGGCATTATTGATTTTTAAAAATCGCCCTTCAAAGTCAGTGATGCAAAGAATTTCGGGAATCGCATCGAAAACGTTTCTGAGGTTATTTTCCAGTCTCTTCCGTTTAATTTCCGATCCAATAACTTTTTCCAGTCGGCTTAACAAAGAGCCTTGTTGCTTCAAATAATCTGAATCCTGCTTGGTTCCAATCAGCAGTACACCTACCAATTCATCGTTAAAGGTCAAGGGTATCCCAATTATGGCTTGCAGCCCCAAGTGGGAAGCTCCTTTTTTCCTGATGAAGTATTTATTGATCTGTTTTTCATCCCAAAGAAGCTGTTTACCCTTTTCCCAAACTTTTCCCGGCATTCCCTCATTCTTCTGAAATGAAGTTCCCGATGGCTCAAGGTCATAGAAATCTTCGTTCTGTGTGCTGCACCCCATTAGTTTTATTTGGGTTTGCTCCATATTGGGACACCAGAGTTCGATTAAATCAAACTTACCGAACGTATTCAAGGATTTGCATAATCCAATTGAAGCCGGAACCAATTCTTCTTCCTCACTAAAATTGAAGCTTATCTCACTTATTAGTTCTTTTTCAATATGCTGATTCTTCTGTTCTGTGACATCTCTTTGAATAGAAATCAAATGTGTAATCTCACCTCTTTGGTCTGTGACTGGACTTACTGCAAAATTAACCCAAAACTCCTCTCCTGCTTTCGTGTAATTCAACACGGTTATTTCTGCCGATTCCAATCGTCTAAGTTTTTCACCTAATTTTTTTAAATCTTCTTTATTAGAATCCGGACCTTGAAGAAACCTGGGGTTTTTCCCAAGAACCTCTTTTGAGGAATAGCCGGTCATTTTAGTAAAAGCTTTGTTTACATATAGTATGGCAGGCCCTGGCGCATCCAAGGGTTGTGCATCAGTAATAACAATCGCATCAGTAGTACTATTGATAACTTTTTCCAGCAACTTTAACCGTTGTTCTTCTTCGATTTTGTCCTTCGCATCTCTAGCTACGCAGTACATCAGTTTGGATTCATAGCCCCAGCGGGCCGACCATAAATTATAGGCGATACCCCCATTTTTCTTGCGGAATCGATTTAAGAAAGATTTGAACTCTTTCCCTTCCATAATTTCAGCAGCTACCAGATCTGTTTTTTCGAGATCCTCCTCAACAATCAGATCTCTGTAAGGCTTACCTATCAGTTCTTCAGGATGATACCCCCAATGATGCGCGGAAACAGCACTCACAAATACAAATTTTCCGGCTTCATCAATAGTACAGAAAACATCCAATGAAGCATCCATTAATTGGCTTGCGTGATCTTTTTGCCTAATGTTTGGAGTGATATCCGTAGAACGGCAGGCAACGGTCAGAATTTCACCACGTTCATCACGGATGGGGGAGAAGGCAATATGACCATACTGTGTCTCTTTGGTTTCCGGATTGTAGAAATCTTCCTCGATTTCAAAATACTCTCCCGAAAGTGCACGCTGGTAATAAGCTTCCCATTTTTCAATATACCCCTCACCGAACCCTTCAATCAAAATAGGGGTATTCAATTCTTTATCAATACCCGTGACTTCCTTCATCAGGCTTAAGTAGGCTTTATTGGCATAAACCAAAAATAAATTACGATCAACCGCCCAAACAATGTCTTTGATTTGGTCGAGTAAAAGGTCGCTATATTGATTTTTTTTCATCGAGTGAATATCTAAATTTTTTCATTTTTACCAAAAAAAACTATTGTTTTGGTTGATGTGCTTGTGCATAGCATATTTCTATCCGCAATCGCGTATGTTTATAATATCTCAACCGTTCAGGTTCTAATATTTCTTTTCAATCTAACTATCTAATCCATCGCCCAAAATAAGAGGAAATTTTTCCCTATCGGGCGAATCTAGTTATTTGCGACTCGATTTCTGTTCCAACTGACGCTAATGACTTCAGTGAATAGGTTTACTTCTTACCCTTGCACCTATTTCTGCATAGGAAATGCGTTGGTTGATTTCTGGGGTTGTGCAGGGACTGGACTTCGTATTGGACGATTTTGATTTCCCTGTAGGTAATTGATAAAATCACGTGCTTTAATCTTTATATGATGAATTCAATTTTTTCTCATAAAGAATTCTCCTTACCCTTGCACCCGATCAACAGGTGACTATCATTTTAGTATAAAAAATATATATGGTAGAAACACTCCAAACAAAATTGAAAGAAAAACCGAGCAGAAAAGAACGTGAGGTTGTGATTGTGTATCCTTTCAATACTGAATCCAAAGAGATTTTCATAATTCAAGAATACATTCACAGCTTTAACAAAAAAAATGGAAATTTGTTAGTGAATGTGTTGACGAAGTGGACAAAGATATACTGACACACGCCATAGAGGAACTGGCAGAAGAAGTGTCATTGCAGTCTAAGGTAGTTTACCACCTGTATTCATCAGAATGCGTTTTTGGCAATAGACCAATGCATTACTTTATAGCAGAAAATCCTGTTATTATGGAAATCCCCCAGATAATCCTGATCAGGATTATATTACCGATGCCAAATGGGTAAACCAAAATGAATTTCAAAAAATGCTCGATTTCATTTAAAAAGACACAAAAATCACCTCTCAAATCTCATCGGGACATCAGGTAAAATCATACAGAAGTTTTTAGGTATTTAGTCAATCTGACAATTTACAACTAAGAAACGTGGGGTTTTTCGAATCACTTCCTTGTCCGCCAGCGACAGTTAGCCTCGAAAAATGAACCTTCTCGAAATCACTGTCCACCCCATGTTTTCTTAGGTGCTATTTGATATTTTCCGTTTTTTATTCAGTCTCAAAAAATGTTACCTGTCCGTCTGTTATGTCGTGTATGCCACCTACTATTCCAATTTCTTTGTTTTGTATCATTTCTTTTAGAATTGGACTGCGTTGCAATATCCCCTGAACCGTTCGTTTTACGTTTATAGTTGAAACTTTTTCTACAAAGGCCCCATTTTTTGAATTACGGTTTTCTTTTTCTGATTTTTCGTCATGAACGGCTGGTTGTATTTTGCTCAACAAGGCAGTTAGGTTTCCCATTTCTACGTGGTCACAAGCCCCTTTTATTGCTCCACATTTTGTATGTCCCAGTACTACAATTATTTTTGAACCTGCTACTTTACAAGCAAATTCCATACTGCCCAAAATATCTTCGTTAATAATATTTCCTGCAATCCTTACACTAAAAACATCTCCTAACCCTTGGTCAAATATTAGTTCAGCAGAAGTTCGGCTGTCAATACAACTTAAAATTACGGCAAATGGAAACTGTCCATCAGCAGTATATCCTGCTTGTTCTAACAGGTTTCTATTTGCTTTTAGATTGTTCACAAATCTATTGTTCCCTTCTTTCAAAATTTGAAGTGCCTTTTCTGGCGTTAAACTCGCCTGTGTTTCTTTTGTGTGTACTCGCATTTCTATTGGTTTTAATTAGTATTGATTGAATAAAATGTTTTTCCCGTAAGGTTGGTAAAATGGCCGATAATTGGATTCACCTTAGTAACGACGAGCATTCGGATGCGTTAGTTTAATCCTAACTTCTTAAAGATACTGATTTTCAATTTACGCGGTTCCGGACTCTGTTTCCATGGTGACGTTGCACTAAACCTAAGTATTGACCACCTTTTTGACGACATCTTCTATCTGTACTGTCACGATTCTCTTTAAATCTCTACCACCTTTCTTCTCTCTGATAACAAATCTCAATTTAATAATAAAACAAAAAACCCGATCTCTCGACCGGGTTTCAATAGTTTATCTTCTTCCTGCCTTACCTGGAGGAAGCATCTTGCTCATGGCGGCCTTGGCTCCTCCCATCTTGTTCATCTGCTTCATCATCTTGCGCATATCAGCGAATTGCTTCATTAGGTTGTTCACCTCCACGATAGTTCTTCCCGAACCCGCTGCAAGTCTCTTTCTTCTACTTCCATCAATGAGATCAGGCTGCTCCCGCTCCGCTGGAGTCATTGATCTGATGATTGCTTCGATTGGCTTGAAGGAATCATCATCGATATCCATTCCTTTCATGGCTTTACCCATTCCAGGAATCATTCCTAACAAGTCCTTGATATTACCCATTTTCTTTACCTGCTCTAGCTGGGAAAGGAAATCATCAAAATTGAAATTATTAGAACGAATTTTAGAATTGATCCGCTTAGCTTCATCTTCATCAAAGGACTGCTGAGCTCTCTCCACCAGGGAAATCACATCACCCATTCCCAGGATTCTCTGCGCCATACGATCTGGGTGGAATACATCCAGATCTTCCATTTTCTCTCCGGTAGAAATAAACTTAATCGGCTTATTTACTACGTGACGAATAGAAATCGCAGCACCACCTCGTGTATCACCATCAAGTTTGGTAAGAACGACTCCGTCAAAATTCAAACGCTCATCGAAGGTCTTCGCAGTATTCACCGCATCCTGACCTGTCATGGAATCTACTACAAAAAGTGTCTCTGATGGGTTCAAGGCTTTTTTCAACCCTTCGATCTCAGTCATCATCACATCATCCACAGCCAAACGACCAGCCGTATCGACAATCACGGTTTTCTTACCGGTTTTCTTTGCGTATGCTATCGCATTGTTGGCGATTTCCAGCGCATTTTTATTCTCAGGCTCAGCATATACTTCTACTCCGATTTGCTCACCCAATACTTTCAACTGATCGATCGCCGCAGGACGGTAAATATCACAAGCCACCAACAGTACCTGTCGGCCCTGCTTCTTTAAGTGTGCTCCTAGCTTACCAGTGAAAGTGGTTTTACCAGAGCCCTGAAGACCCGATATCAAGATAACCGACGGATCACCGGAGATTTTGATATCCTCCTTTTTACCACCCATGAGCTTGGTAAGCTCCTCTTGGGTGATTTTAATCAATAGCTGACCGGGAGAAACAGAAATCAAAACATCTCTACCCAGGGCTTCTGTCTTGATGGTATCCGTGACTTCCTTGGCTACTTTATAATTGACATCGGCATCGATCAAAGCTCTTCTAATCTCTTTGACAGTCGTTGCAACGTTTATTTCGGTGATTGTCCCGGTTCCTTTCAGCGTTTTGAAAGCCCGGTCTAATTTTAGACTTAAATTATCAAACATTCCTTATGTGGCTATTTGGTGCAAAAGTAATGATTTTCATCAGGGATAGAAAGGAGTCTTTGATGTGATTATAATTGTTTTTTTAGTGGACACATCGAATCTCGCATGGTTAATAATCATCCCACTGCGTGATGTCCTTCGTCATACTCGATTTAATCTATTCCGACTATAGACTGCCTATTTTTGTAGAAGGGTTTGCCTATAAATCCCTAATTTGCGCCAGCATCCATTTTCCAAAGAAAAACTCTTTTCATGCAGCTGAATTTCAAAAAAGACCTGCTTCCCCATCTTGTGGGGATTGCTATTTTCTATGCTATTGTAGTCGTTTATTTCGCTCCTGTTGTGCTACAGGATCAGGTGATCATGCAAGGTGATATTCTAAAGTGGGAAGGCTCTGCCAGAGAAGCACTGGATTATCGTGAAGCTACCGGTGAAGAAGCGCTTTGGACAAATAGTGTTTTCGGCGGTATGCCGGCCTATTTTGTCAGCTTGGAATTTGCCGGTGACATCAGTGGAGCGCTGATTTCTGTAATCACATTAGGACTTCCTCACCCAGTCAGTAGTTTGTTTCTAGGCATGGTAGCCATGTATGTCCTGATGTTGACGTTTGGAGTCAGGCCTGTTTTTGCAATCATTGCCAGCGTTTCATTTGCGCTGAGTTCCTATAATCTTCTGAGTTTGGCTGCCGGACACAATGCCAAAATCTGGGCAATCAGTCTGATGCCGGTGATTCTGCTAGGGATTCACTTAGCTTTTAAGAATAAGCGATTGCTTGGCGCTGGCGTATTAGCGCTTGGCTTATTGCTTCAATTAAAGTTTAACCACGTTCAGATCACCTACTATACATTGATCATCGCCGTGATCTATGTCCTAGTGAGACTTGTCTTTGGCTGGAAAAAAGAGGGCTTTGCTCAACTCGGTAAAACAATTGCCTTTTTGGTTTTAGGAGCTGTACTGGCAGTAGGAGGAAATATAGGTAGACTGGCAACAGCTCTGGAATATGCACCTTACTCCACCCGTGGCCAGGCAACTTTGGAATCTGCTTCGGCTGGACTGGACAAGGATTATGCGTTTTCTTGGTCAAATGGCAAGTTGGAAACCCTAACCTTACTGGTTCCAAATTTCTATGGTGGCGGAAGCAGCACACCTCTTGGCAAGAATACCGAATCAGAAAAAGCTTTGCGAAACAATGGGATTGATCCTGCACAAATCAGCGGATTTTTACAGGGAGCACCTACCTACTGGGGAGATCAGCCCTTCACTGGAGGCCCAATTTACGGGGGAGTTATCTTGGTTTTCCTTGCTTTTATTGGGATTTGGGCGGCTCCAAAAGAGAGCTTATATACTTTTGGGGCGATCATTATTCTTTCACTTATGCTTTCGTGGGGGAAAAACCTGAGTTGGTTTAACTACCTCCTTTTTGACATTCTGCCTGGCTATAATAAATTCCGGGCAGTCTCCATGGCTTTAGGAATGACTCTTTTTGCTATTCCAGCTTTGGCTGCTATTTCTTTAGAAAGGCTGTATCAAAGCAAAGATTTTAAACCGCTATACGTTGCTGGAGCATCAATTGGAGGACTAATACTCTTGCTAGCGATCGGTGCCGGAGTGTTCAGGTTTGAAGGAGCGGCAGACGGAGGTTTGCCAGATTGGTTATTAAATGCAATCCGCCAAGACCGAAAAGCCATGCTTTCAGCAAGTGCCTGGAGAAGTTTGGCCTTAGTAGCAGCATCTTTTGCTTTGATATACTTTGCCCTGAAAAACAAAATCTCTGATCTAGTTCTAGGGATAGGGATTTTTGGGTTGGTCACCATAGATCTATGGACAATAAATAAGCAGTACTTAAATGACGATTCCTTTCAGGGAAATCCCAGCAGAGCTTACTTTACAGAAACTCCAGCCGATCAGGTAATAGCAGTGGACGACGCTTATTTCAGAGTGCTGGATCTTACAGAGGGTCTTACAGCTACCGGGAAATCACCCTACAGATTCCACAGTCTTGGTGGATATCATGGTGCCAAAATGCGCAGATATCAAGATCTTCTGGACAATCGATTGAATTTTGAGTTAAATGATTTTGTGACCAAAGCGCAGGAAGGTGAATTTAATTTTGACGGTATTCAGACAATCAATATGATGAATACTAAATATCTCATCGCCGGAACTGCTGCAAATTCCGTTTTTGAAAATCCTGAAGCGAATGGCCCGGCATGGATTCCTTCTCAAGTAGTGACGGTACAAACCAATCAGGAAGAAATGGATGAGCTAGGAAGAATAAACACCAAGTCTCAAGCAACTGTGAATACATCAGAGTTTGGTGATGTAAGCGCCGGTGCCGGTGAGATCACACACACTTCTTACACACCTAATGAATTGAAATATCAGGCAGAGATAAGTAAAGAAGGTTTGGCTGTCTTTTCAGAAATCTACTATCCTGAGGGATGGACAGCAACCATCGATGGACAGGAAGCTGAAATCCTGAGAACTGATTATTTACTTCGTGGATTGATCGTTCCGACAGGAACTCATGAGATTGTATTCAAGTTTGAACCAAAAAGCTACACGGCCACCAAAACACCTATGATCATTTTTCAATACCTAATCGTATTGTCATTGATAGCGGGAGTGTTTTATACGATCAAAGAAAAGAATGGAAGAGGATAAGGACAAAGTCGTCAGTTTTTACGACCAATTTGCTGAAAAGCAAGCTAAGACAGGAATAAACTCCCGTCACTTAAGTATTCTGGATAAGGTAAAAGCGGCTGGATTGAATGCTAACCACAGCGTACTGGAAGTTGGTTGTGGCATAGGTACTGTCAGTCATTTGCTAGCCGGTCAAGTAAAGCAAGGGGAGGTGTTGGCAGTGGATATTTCTCCCGAAAGTATAGCCAAAGCCAAAAAACTCTGGGAAAAACAAACTAATCTGAAATTTGAAGTTTCAGATATGTCGGACTTCGATAAGGCAGGAAAAACCTATGACTTCTTTGTTTTCCCGGACGTTTTGGAGCACATTCCTGTGGATCAGCATAGCCGCCTATTTCGCAATATCCATAAGCACGCACATCGGGAGTCTGTGATTTTCATCCATATCCCTGCGCCTAGATACTTGCAGTGGATGATAGAAAATGAACCGCAAAAGCTCCAGGTAATTGACCAGCCATTGGATTCTGGGGACCTGATCAAGAGTATTACTTCCAATGGCTTTTACCTTGAAAAAATGGAGACTTACCCCATATTTTTCAAAGAAAAAGATTATCAATACTTTGTGTTCAAAGCAGCGAAACCGCTTTTCAAATCAACTCCTAGAAATAAATGGATTATCTGGAAAGAGCGAATCAGTATCAGACTTAAACACGGAATTATCAAATAATACTTTGAAATCGAGCATGACGAAGAACGTCACACAGAGTGATGATTATCCCCCTGCGAGATTCCATCCGACCATTGAAAAACAAAAAATAAACAAATGAAAATAAAAGAAAAAACAGTCGTCGGACTCATATACGAACTCAAAGTAAGCAAAGAGGCTGATGAGATAGAGTCAGCTCCTTTCAGCGTAGAAATCCGTGATGCAGAAGACCCCTTTTACTTCCTTTTTGGGGCAAGTGATTTACCTCAAAAGTTTGAAGAATTACTGTTGAATAAGGAGCAAGGAGAAGACTTTTCTTTTGTAGTGCCAGTAGAAGATGCATATGGAGAAATCGATGAGGATTTAATCATAAATCTTCCTAAATCACAGTTTTCTGGAGAAAATGGTTTCAATCCAGAAATGCTTGAAGAAGGGAATTTTCTTCCTCTTATGGACGAAGATGGTTACCCTATGCAGGCAAAAATCCTGAAAGACCTAGGTGAGGAAATCCTTCTGGATTTCAACCATCCCTTAGTGGGGTTTAATTTACATTTCGAAGGGAGTATCGAAGAAGTGCGTGAGGCGACTAAGGATGAGCTTGCACATGGGCATGTACATGGTGCACACGGGGCGCATGACGAGGAATAGTGATTTGTAATTAGTAACTAGTAACTAGTGTAAGAGGTAAGAAGTACGGCTTTATACCTCTTACTTGTTATTAAATCTGCCACTTTAAACTCTTCAGAATTGAGAAGGAATCTGATCTTCATCTTGTTCACCCTTGCCGCTTGCACACAAAAAACTTCAGAGGAGAATATTGACTCTTCTGTTGAAAAGGAACAAGCGTATATACGGGCTATTGAAGGTGAGGATGAAGAAGTAGCTATCCACATCATCAAAAAAGGTGATGTTTTGATCTCTTATTCAGATTGTGCAGAGTGCCATAAGTCTGATAAGCGAGCCAAAGGACCGGCATTCCAAGACATCGCAAAACGATACCCAATCAAGCAAGTGTATATAGATCTTCTTGCCAGAAAAGTGATTTCAGGGGGTTCAGGATCCTGGGGAAGCCCAGTTATGTCTCCTCACCCCAACTTGAAAGAAGAAGATGCCAAAGCAATGGTGAGTTATGTGCTTTCACTAAAAGAATAAGATTCAGACTTCTTCATTTTCCTCTTCATTTTTGACTTTTCCCTCAACTATTTCCTCCATATCCTCTTCCAAAATCCATCCTTTGTCAAGCGCATATCGAGAAGCTTCCAGCGTGTCCTTCACCAACAGCATTGCTACTCCGAGTTCCTTCAGTTTTTCACTTATTTTCTCCGCATAAGCATGTCGCGAGGTATGTACATCGCGGATAAAAATCATTATAATCCTACCCGGAAACTCACAAACTACTTGTAGATAGATAGTTGGATCTTCCTGTCCACTATCTCCTATTAGTATAAATGGCAATTGAGAATTGACGGAAAGAATCTGGCGAATCTGCTCTAGCTTGTGCTCGGCATGACTTCCTGAAATAAGCTCTGTGCGGGACAATCCAATGTCCCGAAGCATCAAGGGGCCTTTGGGGATATGATGAATACGGAGAAGCTCGTGGAGAAAGTCGTATAAATTCCAGGGACTGCTGGAAACATAAAAAAAAGGATTGCTTTCTATACCATCTCTACCCTTTTGCAAGGCCTTATAGAATGCTGCCACGCCTGGAAAAGGCACCCGGGTATGTGCATTTTTGGCAAACGTAGTTTTCAGCATTTCTGTCATTCGCATCGCGCCAGTTGGGATTATGGTATCATCTATGTCTGAAACGATACCATAATCGATATCTCCCTCCGGAAGGAATATATCTGCAGTTGCTTTGACTTCACCTTGGTTTTTGATTACCTGATCGACTAAAGTCAAATTAATCTGTTGCCAGCGCGCTGGAATTTGGATATGTTTTTTAGGGTGAATTTTAAATTCAAAATACCCTTCCTCATCGGTTCTAACAAAGTATTCTTCGCCCTGAAATTCTGCCTTCACCTGCACGCCTGGGATCACCACACTCATAAATCTCCTCCGCATTCTGCCGATATTCCGCCAGACACTGTCCTCTGGGTTTGATTCTCCGATTCTATTGTCACGGATCACTCTACCTACCAAAAGAATTTCCTTATCATTCCCAAATCCTTCAAAAGGAACGATCAGCAAAGATTTCAATAAGCCCAATTTGATCCAGAGCCACAAAATCACCTGACTAATCGCCAGTTTGAATTCATAGAGAATAGTTAGTGGTATATTTCTTTTTTTCACACTCAAAGATTCATCACTTTAGAATCATCCCAACGAAGATAAACCCTATCTCCTACCTCATATTTTCGCTGAGGATCATCTACTTCCCAAGTGATCTCACTTTCTTTGAGATGAACTTGGAGGGAATTATAGTGTACCAAAAAGCGAGAATCTGTGACATGAGCCAATAATCCACCCTTGGTTCGTAGCTTGACATCTGCGGGCCTGACATAGCTATTTTTTGTTTCAGGAATCTTATTTATTGGACTGAAAAGCTGCGCCACATACTTAGTTTTCGGTTTCTCACAGAGCTGGCGAGAATTGCCATTTTGTACTATTTTTCCCTTTTGCAAAATGATCAGGTTATCCGTCAATCGAAGCGCATCATCCAGATCATGAGTCACAAAAATCACCGTAGTGCCCATTTCTTGAAATATCTCTTTCAACTCCGAAATGAGATGGTGAGTCTGTATCGTATCTAGGGAAGAAAATGGTTCGTCGAGCAATAAAACATCCGGTTCCACAGCCAGCGCTTTGCCTATTGCCACCTTTTGTTTTTGCCCTCCAGAAAGTTGACGTGGAAATCGATCCCGATATGAGTCAAGTCCAAGCAGTTTAAGTAAATTCTCCACCCGACTTTTTGCATAGACTTTTTCATAGTGAAGCAATTGTCTGGAGATATTTTCCTCCACAGTAGAATTGGGATATAGATGGAAATTTTGGTGGATCAATCTGATCTCATCATATCCAGAAACAATCTTCTCATTGGGATTTAATATCGCTTTTCCATCCAACTGAACATCTCCAGAATCCTGAACCTCCAAGCCTGCCATTATTTTGAGTAATGTACTTTTGCCTGATCCGCTCTCTCCTACGATTGCAAGGAATTCTCCTTTACCTATTTCAAGTGAAAATGGTTGAAGCGCAAGTTGATTATCGTAAGATTTGGAAACATTAGAAATGGAGAAATAACTCATGGGCGAATTTCAGCTTGCAGTTTTTTAGTCAAGCTGCCAAAGATAAGGGCGTAAGAATGATCCGCCAATTCCAAAATCAATCGATCAGGAACATTTCCAGTCGTACTCACCGAATTCCACTGCTTCTTATTCATGTGAAAGCCTGGGGTGATTCCCTCGTATTGCTCACGCAACTCCACTGCCCGCTCCGGATCGCATTTCAGATTGATGTACTGAAATGCAGAAATAGAGCAAATCGAAAAAATCTTATTCCCTACCCGAAAACAAAGAGCATCCTTATCAAAAGGCGTATCCTCTGTCACACCAGCTTTGGCAAGGCAATAATCGCGGTAATATTCTAGGGTCATGGCAAATCTTTATTGAGAAAGAAATTTAAGGAAAAGTGCCTGGAGAAAAAATGCTGGTTATTCATCTAAACACCGCAAATCACTAATTTCATGTGTTTATAATTTGATTTTTAAAGGTCATAACCTGTCCCGTGACGAAGGAAACGGGATGGAATCTCGCCTAGGAAATAATCATCCCTCTGTGTGTCGTTTTCGACATGCTCGATTTCCAATTAGAATCCCACGGTATCACCATAGTACAACAATATGAAGATAAATTTTCTCTCGCTCGCTTTTCTGCTTTTACTTGCCAGTTGTCATTCTTTGAGCAAATCAAAAATTAGCAAAAAGGATCTAAAAAAAGACATTGAGCTAGTCACTACGGAAGGGGCGATTGTGCTTCGCTTGTATGAAGACACTCCCTTAAGTCGCACTAATTTCCTCAGCTTGGTCAAAGAAGGGATGTACGAGAGCATTCTTTTTCATCGAGTGATTGAGAAGTTTATGATTCAAGCAGGCGAAGCTTATAATGAAGGAGAATTTATGAAAAAGAAAAATTCGCTGAATCTATCAGGGACAGTTACAGCTGAGATTACCTCCACTCATTTTCATAAAAGATGAACACTTGGCGCAGCGCGAGAGGGAGATGATGTGAATCCTGAGCGGAAGGGCAGCTTCATTCAGTTCTTTATCGTGCAAGGGAGAACATACACAGATAGCACGCTAGAAATCGCAGAAAAGCGCATCAATAAAATGCTTGCTTACAATCATGTTATTAATGATCCAGTCAATAAATCGATCTTTACTCAATATCAGGAATTATCAAAAAATAGTAACTCAAGGATTGGGGAAGCTATTAAGAAGCTTAAAAGTGAATTAGACTCCTTGGCTGAGGTCGAGCTAGAAAGAATGGTACAATACAGCTATCCTGAATTACATCGGGAAGTTTATAAAACGGCGGGAGGTGCAGCTCATTTGGATCAGAACTATACCGTATTTGGGGAGGTAGTTTCGGGAATGAATATCGTGGACAGAATAGCTACAGCCGAAACAAACAATCGAGAAAAGCCCTTGAGAGACCTATTGATCCTAACTGCAAGATTGATCAAAAGGCAAAAATAAAACTTCCGACTACTATATTCTCTAAAACAATACAAACCACAAATCCTCCTCGAACCTCGATCAGACTTTATACCGAAACAATGGTTTTCTTAAAGCTAGCATAGCGATTGTATAAAAATTAATCTTAACCACAATTTTCACTAAAAACCAAAACAACCATGGGAATAGTTAAAGTACTAGAGGTAATTGCCTCATCAGAAAAGAGCATCGAGGATGCAATTCAAAATGCAGTGGATGAAGTTTCTAAAACTGTCCACAACATCGACTCAGTTTATGTAAAAGATATCAAAGCCCACGTGAAGGATGGTAAGGTCACTTCATACGGCTGCGTCTGCAAGGTTTCTTTCCGAGTGGATCAATCCAAAAATGTCTAACAATTAATCAAAAGAGTGCGGCGCTTGTCGCATTCTTATTTTTTGAAAAGCATATTCAGTGTCGTCTGAATTAACTCTGATAATCTCGTGTGGGCACTAAAATCTTTATAATTTCAGGGTCTTATTCACCAATCTCTTTTAAATGAATACCAAGTTCATAATGATTTTGAGTGCACTATTCATGTACTCAACCGGAGTTGTGTTCACTTTTGCACCGGATGTGATTTTAAGTTGTCTAAATCTGGATCCTAACCAAATAACCCTTTTTATAGGACAAATCTTAGGGGCATTATATTTTGGGTTTGGGATGCTCAACTGGATGAGCAAAGGCAGTCTGATTGGTGGGATTTACAATCGCCCAATTTGCATTGCCAATCTAAGTCATTTCCTAATCGCTGGCCTTGCTCTACTAAAAGGACTTGCTTCCAATCCCGAATTACCCATTGGTATTTGGGCTATGGGAGTCATTTACATCGCATTTGGGATAGCTTTTGGTATAATTCTCTTCCGGCATCCAGTCGCCGTTAAACCATAATTTCGCCATCTTTGCTCCATGGAAAAATACATCAAAGCGATTTTAGACGGCTATTACGGCTATTGGGATTACTTTATTGGAGAGGTCCTACACCCAAGTTGGCATAATTACTTCTATTGGCTTGTGGGTGCATCTTTGGTGATTTATGGATTGGAGATTCTTTTTCCATGGAGAAAAAACCAACCTATTCTTCGAGCGCATTTCTGGCTAGACCTCTTTTATCTTTTTTGGAATTACTTTCTTTTTGCCTTGGTCGCCTACAATGCACTTTCCATGGTAGCAGTGGAAGCCTTCAATGATTTTCTAGGCTTATTTGGAATCACGAACACTGTAGCGCTCAAAGTAGATCAACTTCCAGGTTGGTTACAATTGGTGATCATCTTTATACTTCGTGATTTTATGCAGTGGGCGATTCATCGCATGTATCATCATGTGGGCTGGATGTGGGAATTTCATAAAGTTCATCACAGTACACGGGAAATGGGATTCGCTGCCCTACTTCGCTATCACTGGATGGAAAATATACTTTACCGTACACTAGAATATATTCCACTTGCCATGATTGGCTTCGGGATTACAGACTTCTTCATTGTCCATATTTTCACTTTGATCCTTGGCCAGCTCGGTCATGCAAATCTTAAAATCCCTCTAGGCCCTTTCAAATACATCGTCAATGGACCTCAAATGCACCTTTGGCATCACGCCCGGGAATTGCCCAAAAGTCATCCACATGGTTTCAATTACGGCATTTCTTTGAGTCTTTGGGATTTCCTTTTTCGCACAAATTATTGGCCGTCGGATGATGAGAACCTTCTCGTAGGGCTTCCTGATGAGGAAAAATTTCCAGAGGATTTTGTAGGGCAAACTACGGAGCCCTTCAAGCGGATTTTTAGAAGAAAAGAATAAAACCATTCCCGAATTAGCCCTTTCCAAACGAGAATAATCATAAAACAAATATCCGGAATGATCTTCTTTGACATCTATAAATGCCAATTAAGTCAGGTTATCAATTACCAAAATATCAGTAATCACCAGCTCCGGAATATAGCCAGCTGTCTGTGTTTACTGTGTTTTTTCGCAGCAAGCTACCAAGACTGCGAAAAGGAGCACCAGTAAAAAATTCTTCATAAATCTCAATTTCCTAATAGATAGATCGCCGAAAATAAATGACAAAATTGTAGATGGAAATCTTACTAAAAGCACTGAAATCAGAGCTAAACTCTTTTTATGAGATGCCATTAGGAAATATAATTCTCCCTTTTTTGGAATTTAAATCAAATAAAAACCCTACACTAAATTTGGTGTAGGGTTAGAAAATTGTTTTAAAACCCAGATTTTAAAACCCGAGATATGACAACGTTAAATGCTTTTCAATTTTTATTCAGTGTTTGAACCTGTCTGAAATTGATTGAAGTCAAAGTCTTCAAAAATAGCCCCAACTTTCTGTTGCATAGTACTCATATTCTTAATGTCATTAGGGTCTAATGCACCTGAGGCATAACCCTGCCAAATTTGAACTCCAGTTTTGGCATCCATAAAGTTGATTAACACTGTTCCTGCGTCCACTGGCACCATCTGTGTGGCTTTAGATCTTGGCCCAAATCCAAGATAATCCTGACCATTATCTAATATATATTTTCTAAGTTCAGTATCTTTTTCAAGTACGGTAAAATTGATAAGCATTTCAGGATTGCTATGGTCTCTGGCAAAACCTCTAGCCTCCATTTGAAGTTCTACCGCATCTTTTATCATTTTCTGGGCAGATTGATTATTGAAAACCAAGGTTTCATGTGGACCTATTAAAGCATAAGAATTTGGTATATTTTCCACATCTGCAATCCATTCATAGGTAGAGTAGTTAGATAGATTAATACTCCCATCATCCCTAGTCACCACTTTCATTCCTTGATTGGAGCAAGCAGCTAAAGTCAAACTGAAAAGCGTAAATAGTAAGAAATATGATAATTTTTTCATAATTATAAAATTTATGGTGAAACATGGTTAAAAGGGAATTCTATTCATTTTGATCCTAAAAAAACTGCATAGAAGCAGCTTTAATCAAGCTTCCTTTAACTATTGTAGCGAGAATAATACGAATACAATGCCAAAGCAATTATCTGGGCTTAGAATGCCCAATACACAGAAAATCAATCGTTTAGATACATTCCATGTGTAATAAGTTCAACGGATCGTGGAAAAAATTGCAGGCGAAAAGAAGGGGAAAAGGCTTCTCCAGACGTTGAAAAAAACAATTTTACAGAACTGAGGTGCCATCTTCACAACGCTTTCCACAAAGATCTGAATAAGTGATAAGTGATTTAGGGAAGGAAAGACCAGAGATATCAGACTTTTGAGCCTAGGTTTAGCAACTCGTTCAAGCCTTTCAGGCTTGGGAAATGTTTTTGAAATCATACTTTTCCAGGGATTTCACCCATGGCAATTGATAGTTTGACAGCGTTGCAGTGTGTTGATTTCTCTCAGACTAGGGCAACTTCCGGAGAAGCAGGACTGCAAATTTTCGCACATTTTTCCGCAGTATAGTCTTTTTCGCTTTTCAAAACTTTCCAATTCATATCCATAATTTGAGTCAATTTAAGATTGTCGGGTCAAAATCAATTTTGCTTACCTATATTTTATCATATTCTTTGTGAGTTCCAAACCACAAAACATAACAAGCTTTCTGCGAAAAATTCAGTGAAACTACGAGCCGGAAATCATTGCCTTTTATATTGAAAACCACTCTATTATTACTAACAATGCTGGCATTTCCATAAACTTGTTTCAGTTCATTGAAATTTGAAAATTCTCTTTTTGAAAATTCATTATACCAAATCAAAAGTTGAGTCAATGCCATTGGATACTTTTGAGTGTAATATAAGATGGTCTTCTTTATAAGATTTCTCATCGACCAAAGGCATCAAAAAGTTGTCAAATAGCAAACATTTTGTACTCACTCCCTTTTTAACATTGGGTCATAAAGATCAATTTTCTTCTTCGTGGCCTGACTGATTTAGAAAATCATGAGTATTGACTTTTATAAATAGCAACAAAAAGGCACCGCCGTCAGATTCTATATATTACTAAGTTGTGCTCTCTGCGCCATCCTCCGTGCCCTCTGCGGTAAAACTATTAAAAAAAAACCGAGCACACAGCCCGGTTTATCATGTTGGTTTAGTGTTTCAAAATTATCTTTCTAAACTGATGTACTTCAGAAATTCATTTCGAGATTGCTCGTCTTTTTCAAACTTACCTGAATAGAACGACGTCAAGGTAGAACTTGTTGTGTCCTTCACTCCCCTTGAGCTCACACACATGTGATCCGCATCCATAATGATTGCTACGTCCTCTGTCCCCAAAGCCTCTATAAGCTCATTTCCGATTTGCATCGTCAGTCGCTCTTGTACTTGCGGACGCTGGGAAAAATATTGGACTATTCGGTTGATTTTTGATAAGCCGATCACGCTTCCATTGGAAATGTACGCCACATGAGCCTTGCCGTGGATCGGCACGAAGTGATGCTCGCAGTGCGAAAAGAACGTGATATTCTTCTCCACAAGCATCTCGTTGTATTTGTATTTGTTTTCAAAAAGTTTTGCTACAGGCTTATTCTTTGGATTCAATCCACTAAAAACCTCCTTGACATACATCTTGGCGACACGATGCGGTGTGCCTTTTAGACTGTCGTCGGTGAGATCAAGTCCCATGATATGCATGATTTCTCTGAAGTGCTTCTCGATCAACTCTATTTTCAGCTCATCATCCATCTCGAACGCATCGGCTCTGAGTGGCGTCTCTAGGGAAGTACCCACATGTTCGTCTCCAATGTCCTCGAATGAAGCGCGGGCAATATTAATTCCCATCGTATTCAACAAAGTTTCTTTCTGTTTCATAAAGTCGAATCGTTAACTCGAATTTTCGATCAATTTTTTCCCTTAAAATATTCCAAATAACCACTGCAATGTTCTCAGCGGTTGGGTTAAGTTTCTTGAATTCATCGGTATCCAGGTTTAAATTTTTATGATCTAATTTTCTCAACACATGCTCCTTGATCAAATCACTGAGCACTTTCATATCGTAAACATAGCCAGTTTGCGTATTCACTTCCCCTCTCAGCTTTACAATCAATTCATAGTTATGACCATGAAAATGGGGGTTATTACACTTCCCAAAAACGGCTTGATTCTGCTCATCCGACCACTCTGGGTTATGTAGGCGATGTGCCGCATTGAAATGTTCTTTTCTATAAACTGATACTTTCATGGAATGCTGAAACAGCCTCTTTTCTGATTTTGTTTGAATTATTTTCCTTTTTGTCTATTAGAGCACTTGAAGTATCCTGATAGACAGTGAAATAATTTAGGGAACGCAAAATTACAGAATAATAATTGGTACCAAAATAACTGCATCATCTCATCAAGCCAAGAACGGAGAAACTTAGTGAGAAGGTTCCCAGAAAAATTTCACAAGTTTTATGACCAAATTCATAAGAGACTGACTTCAACTTCGTTAAACTTACAGGATTTCATCCTAACTTTACATAATCACCCAAATGCTTATGCTTTCACAAACTCTTGCGATTACCTTCCTATTATTCATAGGGATTTTCCCTAATCCAGATTTCAAAGAAAACAAACCAAGTACCATCACAGCCATCGATCCCGTCTCAGTGACTTACGATGGATTACATATTAAAGATGGAGCACTTCCATCCAAAGAAGTCTTCACCTTGGCTATTCAAGGTTGGACAAAAATGAGAGACAATCTTACCTCTAAAGTCCTAACTGTAATTGATTTCAGCCTCCCTTCCACCGCCAAAAGAATGTGGATCATAGACCCTGAAAAAGGAGAAATACTTCTAAATTCTGTGGTATCCCATGGTAGAAATTCCGGGGATTTGATGGCAAATAACTTTTCCAACATACCCGAATCATTCAAAAGTAGTTTAGGCTTTTATAAAACTGCCGAAACTTATTCCGGAAAACATGGCTATTCTCTTCGGTTGGATGGTTTGGAAAAAGGCTTCAATGATCAGGCTAGAAACCGTGCGATAGTAATCCATGGCGCGGATTATGCAAAAGAAGAATTTGCTAAGTCTGTAGGAAGATTAGGGAGAAGCCTTGGCTGTCCTGCCCTTCCAAGCGAACTTTCCGCTCGGGCAATTGATCTAATCAAAAACGGTTCTTTGCTTTTTATTTTTGGCCAAGACGATGCCTACTTATCAAAATCAAGCCTGATCAAGGCTTGATTTCTTGCTTCTAAGTGCTTTCAAAAGTCCCTGATCTCTTTCATAGACATCAGATCGGAAATTAGCTTTCCCATCCTTATCAGCCCAGAAGGTCATATAGACCAGCACCACCGGTATTTTTCTATCTAATTCTACTACCTCCTCAGTTTTTTGGTTCATGGCTTTATGAATCTTTTCGTCATCCCAAGACTTATCATTTAGTAAGATTTTGGCAAATTGATCTGGATTCTCAATACGGATACATCCGTGGCTCAGCGCTCGCGTTTCCCGCTCAAAAAGGCTTCTGGCTGGCGTATCATGAATGTAAATATTGTAATCATTCGGGAACATGAACTTCACCAAGCCTAGGGAGTTATCTCCACCCGGCTTTTGTCTAACTCTATATGGAAAATCCTCCCCATTATTATTCCAGTTCACATTTTTCATATTCACAGGCTCTCCAGAATCAGAAACTACCTCCATATTTTTCTCTGCTAGATAGCGGTTGTTTTTCCGTACAGATGGTATAATCTCATCCTTGGTAATTGACTCTGGAATATTCCAATATGGGCTAAAAACGATATAACTCATCGGTGCAGTGAAAGTCGGCGACTCATTGTATTCCTTTCCCACGATCACCTTTGCGCTGAAGGCTGTGTCAGATTTATTCATATAATCAAGCTGATAGTTTGCTATATTCACCAGCACCATCTCCTGATCCCAATCCATTTTAGGCATCCATCTTAGGCGTTCCATATTAATGGAAGCAATATCGATTAGATTCTGGGGCGAATTATTGAGTGATTCAGCGACTAAAGAACCGATCACTCCATCCGGATTCATGCCGTTTGACTCCTGATATTTCTGTAATCCAAGGAACATGGTAGAGTCAAAAAGTGTAGGATCTCCCATTTCGTAAGGTTTCAGAAAGTCCCAAAATATTAGACGCTTGCGCAAAGTTGGAATTGAGGCATGCGTCTCTCCCACCTTAATGGCTCCTTCTATAGGTTCAAATTCCCAAGAGAGCGTGTCGTTTTTTTGAATTTCATACAACTCCTCAATCGCAGCTCTACCCTGAGCATACAGCACTGCACTTGGATATAAACTTGCAAAAGTCTTCGCCACAGAACTTCCTCTCGCAACTTCTCCAAGCAAAGTAGTATAGTTCACCTCAGTTTCTTTCTCTTCAAATTTCCAGTTTGGGTCAAGGTCAGCAGGATTCACTTTTCCTATTTCCAAGTCATGGGCTAGCTTGAAAAAGCTGTCGGTAAGCAGAAGCTCCAGTTGGATTTTTTCATCAGCTGATAGGTTTCTGAATTTCTTTTTGTCTTTTTCTGGATCTGAAGAGAGTTCATAGAGCTGAGTAAGGTGATAGTCCTCCGGCTGGAGGCCATCATATTTTGAATTTTCTATCTGTGTGAGCAATTCCTCACCGCTGTTGGAAAGTGTACCGTTGAAGAGCCAAATTTCCAGGTAATCTCTTGCAGCATAAAACTCCCGGATTTCAGCTGCATGCGCAGATTGGGCTAAGATCCCTGTCCCTTCTCCATTTAGGCTTTCCTCCAATTCATCAATCAAATCAGATCTACGTTGATTGAAAAACCAAATCAATCCTAAACCCAGGATCAAGGCAGCTGCAATGGAGATTATTATTTTTTGCTTCATAAAAGACGTTTTTGTATCACCTCCTATTAGTCAAAGTTCGTACGCTTAAATATTTCTAACAATAAAACCCAGAGACGTCAATTTATCTCATTAAAAATCAGGTATTTAAGCTAAAATAAGATCAGAGGAGGTGAAAAAACAACAGATTTTTCTGAGTCTGATATTCCCCAATTTGGGGTAAAAAACTGCATTCAATTACCTATTTGCGAAGCGCTTCCAAAACTTCCTTGTCTCTGTCATAAATATCCTGTCTGAAATGCCCCTCACCCTTCGAATCAGCCCAGAACGTCATGTAAAGTAATACAACCGGTATCTTACGATCTAAGGTGACAATTTGCTCATGACTTTGGTGCATAGCAGAATTGATCTTTTCTGCTGTCCAGTCACTGTCGCCTTTGAGCAACAGTCCGGCAAAAGCTGCGGGATCCTGAATACGGATACAGCCATGACTTAGCGCTCGGTCTTCTCTGGTAAACAGGTTCCGGGTGGGTGTATCGTGAATGTAAACGCTATGTTCATTCGGGAACATAAATTTCACCAGGCCCAAGGAATTATTAGCACCTGGCTTCTGACGAACTAGGTAAGGGATTGATTTCCCACTCCAATTCACAGCCGAAGCGTCCACTGGTTTGCCAGAGAAAGTGACCACTTCCATGTTTTTCTGCGCTAGGTAATTCGGGTTTTTTCTCACAGCAGGCATCACTTCATTTCTTACGATGGAAGTCGGCAGATTCCAATAGGGACTAAACACGATGTAACTCATCGCTGAAGAAAAGATCGGCGATGCATGGTATTTCGTACCCACAATCACCCTAGCCGTAAATAACGTATCTCGATTATTCAGGTAATCCAATTGATAGTTTGCAATATTCACCAAAATCATCTCAGCACCGCGCAAGGTATCAGGCAGCCAGCGCAGTCGCTCCATATTCACCGCAGCTTTGTCTATCAAATCAGCCGGTGATTGGTTTAATGCGTTGACTGTGTTTTTACCCAAAGCCCCATCAGGTTCTAAACCGTTTCTTTGCTGGAATTTTTTCACCGCAGCATACATGGTCGAATCATATTCCTTCTCATCCTCATACGCATATGCCTGTATGTATTTCCAAAAAGCAAGGCGCTCTCTCAAATTAGGAATTCCACCATTAGTCTCTCCCACTTTTATGGATTTAGATACTTTGACCTGTTTCCAGTTAAGTGTATCATGCTTCCTGAGTTCATCTAATGCCCGTATGACCTCCCGCCCTTTTTTGTAGATAGATATAGTCGGATAGAGCGTCTCTAGGGATTGTCTGATTTGCTGCCTATCAACTGCTGCTTCGAGCAAATCATTGTAAGAAACCTTCGACGTTTTAGCATTGATATGCCAGTTCCCTGCGAGATTGTCGGGATTTACCTTGCCTATTTCCAGCTCTGCAGCCATATGGAAAAATGCATCAGTAAGCAAAAGATCTACATCTGCCAAGTCATCCAACGCGTTTGGGATTGATTGCTTTTTATTTGCTTCGAATTGTGTAAAAAAAACATTAATCAGATCCAAGTGATAATCCCTGGGGCTAAGCCCATCAAATTTGCTTTGAATAATTTCAAACCGAAGTTCGTACGCCAGTTCGGTGAGTACAGCATTTTCTGTCCAAACAGGCTTGAATAAGCGCTTAGTATAAAATTGGTGAATTTCGCCTTTGGCAAAAAGCTCGTTACTGCGAATATTTAAAGGGATATCCGGCTGATCTAACTCCAGCCTTATCCTGATATTATCTTGAAGGTCAGCGCTTTGTGCAAAACAATAAAGCCGTGGAGCAAGACTCAGGAGCATAAATAAAAGCAAGTGCTTGCGCATAATTTTGGTTTGACTATTCTACTTTAAAATCCTGGTACTTTCTACCTAGTGTCCAAGACTCCTTCAGCATCTCTAAGAATTGCCCCATCTTATGTAAGGGAATCAAATTTGGTCCATCGCTAAGTGCTTTGGATGGATCTGGGTGAGTTTCGATGAAGAAGCCATCAATTCCTGTTGCTGCTGCAGCTCTAGCCAAAATGGGCGCAAATTCACGCTGTCCTCCACTACTTCCTCCCTCTCCGCCCGGCTGCTGTACTGAGTGCGTAATATCAAAAACTACAGGCGCAAACTGACGCATAATCGGCAGTCCTCTCATATCTACCACCAAGTTATGGTAGCCGAGAGAAAAACCCCTCTCTGTAAGACAGACGTTTTCGTTTCCAGTTGATCTCACCTTAGTCACTGCATATTGCATGTCCTCTGGTGCCATGAACTGGCCACGCTTGATTTTGACAGCTTTTCCACTTTCGCCTGCGGCTAAAAGCAGATCTGTCTGACGACAAAGAAAGGCAGGAATCTGTAACACATCCACCACTTCGGCTACATCTTTCACCTGGTGGCTCTCATGGATATCTGTCACCAAAGGAACATTTAAAGCATTGCCTACGCGCTGCAGAACTTCCAAAGACTTATCCATTCCTATGCTTCGAAAAGATCCGGTAGAGGTTCTATTGGCTTTGTCAAAAGATGCCTTGAAAACATAAGAAAAACCATGTTCTTCAGCCCAAGCTTTCACTTTGGTTCCGATTTCCAGACATATATCATAGCTTTCTACAGCACATGGCCCAGCGAATAAAACAGGTTTTTCTTGGCCCAAAATCACTGAATCCGTGATTCGCATGGGCTTGTTATTTTTTATCATTTTCCTGAAGAGATAATGTGTCAATGAGAGCGGATAGGCTACTGCTAGAATGAAGAAGCAAATCTCCAACTTCCCGAAATGCACCTTTACCCCCATCAAATCTGGAAACATAATGGGCAATCGGCTTGATATACTCCAGCGCATCCTTGGGGACTACAGCAAGACCTACGCGAGACAAGATAGGAAGATCGATCAGGTCATCCCCGATAAAGGCAACTTCTTCAGCTTGCAGTTCCAGTGTTTCTAAGACTTCGCCAAACTTTTTGCCCTTATTCTTTACGCCATGATAATGAAAATCAAACTTGAGTTCCTCGCAGCGGTTTTGCACCACATAGGATTCCCTGCCTGTGATGGCTCCTACCATGAATCCGCTTTTTCTCAGATGGTACACGATCAAACCATCTTTGACATTGAATTTCTTGAATTCCAACCCATTATCATCGTAGATAATGCCTCCGTCAGTCATCACACCATCGATATCAGTGATGACAAGTTTTATTTTGGCTGCTCTTTCCCAAATATCTGCTGAGATATGAGCGAAGTAAGCAGCTACTATTTTTTCTGTTTCCATTGAATTGAATAAAGGTCTAGCCTTCTTTGCTCTAGATTTCGTACACTTCCTGCTTTTCTCTGCTTGGTCAACAGATCCAAATCAACATCTGCTACGATGATCGTTTCCTCATTTTCAGAGGCCATTGCCACTACGGCATCGTGAGGAAACGAGAAGTCTGAGGGAGAATAAATGGCAGCCTGAGAATACTGAATATCCATATTCTCCACTTTAGGTAGATTACCGACCGAACCCGTAATTGCTACGTAGCACTCGTTCTCAATCGCCCGGGACTTCGCACAGGTGTTTACCCGAAGGAAAGCATTCTTGGTATCCGTCCAAAAAGGAACAAACAAAATGTCCATTTCCTGCTCTGCGAGGATTCTCCCAAGTTCTGGGAATTCCACATCGTAACAAATCAAGATCCCTATCCTTCCTGCATCGGTCTCAAAGACATTGATTCCATTTCCACCTTGAAGTCCCCAGTAGGAAGCCTCATCGGGTGTGATATGGAGCTTGTATTGCTTATCCTGGGTTCCGTCTCTTCGGCAGAGGTAACTCACATTTCGTAGCTTTTTGCCATCGTACTCAGGCATAGAGCCAGCGACAATATTCACATTGTAGGAAACTGCCAGATCACTCATTCTGCTTATGATCTCGTCGGTATATTCTGCCAGATTACGGATCGCCTCGGAAGCATCCATGTCATTGAATTCTGCCAAAAGCGGTGCGTTGAAGAATTCGGGAAGTAGGCAAAAATCTGATTTGTAACCAGAAACTGTATCCACAAAGAATTCCACTTGCTGCATAAGATCATCAACGTTCGAGAATCTACGCATCTTCCACTGCACTAGTCCAAGTCGGACAATTGACTTCTTGTTGCCTATTAGCTTCTCGTCTTTTTCATAATAAATATTAATCCATTCGAGCAAGGTAGCAAAGGCTCTTGAATCAGTGTCAGATGGCAAATACTTGGTAATTACCTTTCGTACGTGAAATTCATTTGCCAACTGGAAGGACAAGACCGAATCAAAAATCTCTTTGTTTTTGACCAAATCTATGTATTTCCTTGGCGTCATTTCATCTGCGTAATTCGTGTAGCCCGGAATCCTACCGCCTGCAATAATAGAGCGAAGGTTAAGATTCTCACAAATCTCCTTACGTACGTCGTACAACCTACGTCCAAGTCGCATTCCTCGATAATCAGTATGCACAAAGACATCCGTGCCATACAGCGTATCCCCTTCCATGTCATGCGTGTCGAATTTGCCAAAGCCGGTGATCTGATCATAGGTATGATTGTCTCCAAACTTATTGTAATCAACCACCAAACTCATAGCAGCAGCGACTACCTTGCCATTATCCTCTATGCCTATCTGGCCCTCAGGAAATGCCTTTAATTGGTTTTTAAGCTCCTCTTTTGTCCATGCTCCACCTTGGTTTTTATAGATAGAAACCATGATTTCCCGGATATCTTCATAGTCCGAGAGTTTAATATTTCTAAGCTTTAGCCTATGCTCTAGCTCTTCTTTTTGCTTGCTCATGGTTCAAAATTAGCCAAAATGAATTAATTATCTCCATAGACTCCATCCGTTGGCAAAAATGAGAACAATCCTTAACCAGCATAGTTTAATAGAATTATATTACATTAAAAGCAACTTTGAAAAACTCAGAAATTGAAGATTGCAAAAAAACAAGTCCTAACTAAATGCAGCAGGAAATAAAAGAAGTAGCCAAAGAGAAGGCTCAAGGATTAATTGAATGGATACAGGAACTATTCAGTTATAGCCTGATCAACTTAGGAGATTCTAAGCTGACTGTCGGGCTTATACTCACCTTGATTATATCTTTCATAATCCTTTTTGTCATCACCGAATGGATAAGAAGACTACTGGTTCACAAGGTATTATCCCGTTATCAGATCGATTCAGGAACTAGATCTTCCATCGGTATGATAGTGAAGTATGTGCTGATTTTGGCAGGTGTATTTTCCATCCTTCAAACCAATGGGGTTGACCTGAGTGCATTCGGAATCCTAGCCGGTGCGTTGGGTGTAGGTATTGGTTTTGGTCTGCAAAACATCACCAATAACTTTATTTCCGGACTAATCATCCTCTTTGAGCAGCCTATTAAAGTGGGCGATCGAATCGAAGTAGGTGATGTTTCTGGAGATGTGATCAGGATTTCAGCTCGATCTACCACCATCGTCACTAACGACAACATCACGATAATTGTACCCAACAGTCAGTTTATCGATAGTCCTGTGATCAATTGGTCACATAATGACAGAAATATCCGCTTTAATTTCCCGGTTGGAGTAGCTTATAAAGAAGACCCCGAAAAAGTGAAAAACATCCTGATTGAAGTGGCAAAAGAAAATGATGGCGTGCTGAATATCCCTGCACCGGATGTGCTTTTTGATAGCTATGGTGACAACAGCATCAATTTCATTCTCCGAGTATGGTCCTCAGAATACATCAATCGCCCAAAAGTGCTGAAAAGCCAATTGTATTACGTGATCTTCAGAAAATTTAGAGAGCAAGGAGTGGAGATTCCATTCCCTCAGCGCGATCTCCATCTCAAATCCGGATTTGATAAGTTCGAAAATTAGCCTAATTTTCGCACAGAATAGTGTCGCTATTCAATTTGAAAAGAAGTTCCACGATGAAAAAACTATTATTCCTATTACTTTTTCTTTTCTCGTGGTCAGCTCAGTCACAGAGTTTTTACCGCTACAAATTTGAAGAGCCGTTCTCTATATCTGCTAGTATGGGAGTAACTCAATACTTCGGAGAGCTTTATTCATTTTGGAAATACAATGAAGGAGTACAGCCTGACTGGAATGCCAATATTGCCTTTCATTATACCATCGGAACAAACCTAAGAGCACGCGGTGAATTCACCTACTATCAAATGTCCGGGTCAGATCCCCCTTCTGATCCTAGGGCTTATAGGACTCCTAGAAATTTGAATTTCAGAGCACGAAACTGGGAAGTGTCAGGTATTATAGAATACTACTTGTACCCAGTAAAAGTACCGAATATCCATCGCCCACTTTGGAACCCATATATTTTCTTCGGACTTGGTATGTCAACCAATAATCCTGAAACCCAACTTGATGGAGAATGGATTGATTTACGTCCATTGCAATTGGAAAACAATCCCTATGAACGCTACATCCTAGCCTTCCCCATGGGACTTGGTATGAAATACAAACTAAATGTATATGTAGACTTAATATTTGAAGGAAATTACCGATTCACGCTGACAGACTATATGGATGATATATCAGCGTTTAATATCGGTGAATTCTATCTTGACTTGGTAGATGATTATGTCACGGGTAATAATCCAGATAGGCTAAGACTTGCTGTCAGAAACCCAAGCTTTATTGATGACAACGGTCTGCCAGATGTAGATAAAATACTAAGAAACAATGGAAGAATTCGACGTGGATCTGGCCTTACTCATCGTTTTGATGGGTATATGATGGTTTCTCTTGGATTGGAAATCCATTTGGCTCCTGATATCTGGGACAACCTCTTCTTACGAAATAGAGTGAACGAGAAAGCCTTCAGATTCTGGTAAGAAATCAAATTTGAGATTTGAGTGTTTGAGACTGAGAATTATAGCTCCAATTCCATCTTTATATCGCACCTGCAATATTTCCCTTCCTCCAATTCTGCTTCCTTAAAACCTAACTTCCGGTAAATTCTCAGTGCGGGAACTAACTTTGAGTGACTATAAAGCACCACTTTCTTCGCTCCCATTTCTCTTGCTTTTTCTAAAATAGCCTTTGCTAAAATCATCCCTATTCCTTTGCCTTGAGCACTGTCGGTCACACCCATTTTGATAAGTTCAAACTCATCAGCTGAGATTTTATGAAGTCCTACTGTACCAACAATTTCCTCACCTAGCTTTGCATAAATCAGGGTACCTCCAGGCTTCACTATCGTGTCTTCAGGACTGTCGAACTGAGCCTGATCAAACGGTTCTATTGAAAAAAGATTCTCCACCCAAGCTTGGTTGATGGATTTGAAAAAAGGGCTCAGCTCAGCTGAATAAGGCAATATCTCAATCTGATTCATCAGAACAACTTTATATTTTTCGAAGGACAAAAGTAAAAAGAATCGCTTAGCTTAGAAATACGAAAACCACACTTTTTATGAAATTCAGAACCCTCAAGTTTGTGAAAGTGCTGGGAATGGTCAATTCCGATCCAAGCTTCGACCAGCAGCCGGCAGTCATCAATGGCTTTTCTGATTTGATGGTAGAGATCTTTGGAGAAAAAGGAAAGCATGCCCGCTCAGCAGGTGGCGTAGCGGGATTGCCAAATAATATGGCTGTGGAGATCGAGGTGATCGTGGAGTTGGAGGATTAGCTTTCAAAGCCTTAGGAATTAAAATGATGCTCTATCTTATTCCCTCAATACCTTCTATTGTGGTTTCACATCAGACTCCTGAGCATAGGTTATTTTACTATTCTTCGCAGTATTCACATCCATCTTTCCTACTTCCGAAGGAACAATAAGCTCTATATTATCGCCAATTGTTCCAGACATCCCCTTGATATCGCCGGAAACCTTGACTTTAACCTCATCAACTACTAAGCTAAAGTCACTAGCTGAAGTAAAACTTAAATTAATTTTTTCAGGTGATGACACATTCAAATATGAGAAGCTGGATTTCTGCGAGATTGCTACTTTACTATTCGTAGTGGTAATTAAAAGTAAGTCCTGATCAAAGCCAGAAAGATGTATTTGATTGGTGTTATTTACTATCAAATGCTTCAAATTCTTTACCTCAAGTAAAAAGTTACCATCACTTGCTTGCCTTAAATTTTTAACGAATAACGTATCATTTCTCACAACATAATCTTCGATAGGATCAGTTTCAGGGATAGCAATTCCTTCTCCTACTAGTCTTTCATATCTCAATCGGTTTCTAGGCAAGGAAGAAATAATTAAGGTTCCAGCTTGCTCAATTTTCACAACCGAAAAATCTGCTAAATCAGTCTCAGTTTTAATCACTCTACGCTTTCCTGGAATATTATTATAATCAGCGAATTGATGGGAAACCAATAGTGAAGCCATAATGGTTAACCAAGCAAAGGTCAAAAAGGAAACGATGATTTTATTACTTGTTTTCATATGATTATGATTTGTTTTTTAAAGGCCATATGGAATCTTCGCTGGGATGAGAATCATCCTAGCCCCTGACTTTCTAGTCAGGCTTGATTTCATGGTCGTTGGATTGAATTGTTTGAATCAGGATTTGTAGATCCACTGAATTAAGCTTAAGCACTTCTATCTGATGTAGAATAGAGGGTAATTCATCATTTAGAAATGTTTGCTTTTGCATCTTGAGCAAATTTTGCTTTGCGTTAGACGCTACGAAAAAACCTATCCCACGCTTGTTTTCGATGATCCCCTCTTCCTCCATCAGCGCGTAACTTCTCATCACCGTATTACGGTTTACCTCCATATCCACTGCAAGCTCCCGCACCGAAGGAATCTTCTCTCCTGCTATGATTTTCCCTTGCAGAATCTGGTCGGCTACCCAGTCCCGGATCTGGAGAAAGATGTTTTTTGTTTCGTTGAAATCCATCTTAAACCTCCCGCTCCTTGAGTTTGAAATAAGCAACTACAAAGGAAAAAAACACTGCAATCCAGATCAGAATAAAACAATTCAAGATAAAAAGTGGTACTCCTTCAACTATCTCAGGATGATCAATTCTGATAGAATAATTACCGCCTAATCCAAATTCAGAAGCATCAACAAACCAACTCAATCCATAATAGCTTCCAAAAAACATGAGAAGGATAAATGCGACTACCAACGGCATTGAAATAAAATTCCATTTGCCAAAAATAATCCCTCCTGAAAACATCAATGAAATGATTAAGAAACCAAGACCAAAAACCGAAAAATAGGTCATTGCTGGCTTATTCCAGGAATTGAAAACAAAGATCATCTGATTGATATCTAAATTATCTTTCACTATCGGAGTACCATTATCTACATAAAAAGTGGTAATAGAACTCATATGAAGTATATCTTTGGAAACTGATACCCCTATAATAAACATTAGAGTAAAAATGACGGGGAACAATAGTACTCGGGTAAAGAACTGAACGAAATACTTCTCAGAGGCTAAACAAGGTAGTGTTAAATAAACTTGGGAAGATCTTTTATCCCTAAGATCAATAAAGCTAAACCCCACTCCAAAAATCACCAAAAAAAGAAGTTGTCCGTAATACAAAACACTATAATTATCCAGATTGGTGAAATAAACCGTCATCAAGAATATGACTGTTGTGATCAAAAACACACCGGGTATGCCCATCAAATAAAGTTTTCGATGCATCAAAAACTCAAATCGAAATAGATTGAAGATACGGTGTAAACTGATTGAGTTAGCATTCATAGGACTTCGCGATTTAGAGTTTGAAAAATTGATTCATTGCTTAGACTTTTGTTCAGAACTGCGTTGAAAAGAAGTTCCAGATTCACTGAGGTTTGAGCCTCACTTCCAATTCTTGACCGGATAAATTGATAGCCAGTTCCAAATTTCTCAGAGTACATAGCTCCATCCGGAATATCAGATGATGATCCAAACTGCAAGCGATCAGAAAGCTCCAATATATCAGCATCCAACTGAATCTTTCCTTCATTCAAAATCGCCACCCGATCAATCAGCTTCTCCACGTCTGCGACCAAGTGTGTGGAAATAATCACAGTTTGGTCCTCGCTTAGATTGCCGGCTACCACTTTCCGGAAAACACTTTTGGAAGGAATATCCAGTCCATTCGTCGGCTCATCGAAAAGCAAAAACTTGCAATTCGTACTCAAGCCAAAAGATAGAAAAACCTTTTTCCGCTCACCAAGGGAAAGCTCCTTCAGTCTGACCTTCTTTTCCAGACCGAAGTCGGTCAGAATCTTTTCAAACTGTACGGAGTCAAACAATGGATAAAACGGCCCCATCACCTTTTCGTAAGTCCCAATGTTCATATTTTCTACATAGGCTATGTCGTCAGGAAGGAAGAAAATCTGTTCTAGAAAATCTGGCTTTCTTTCTTTGGGAATATGTGAATCCAAGGTTAAAGCACCACTTTTTGGAAAAAGCAATCCGGAAAGTAAATACAGTAAGGTGGACTTGCCAGCACCATTCTTCCCAAGAAGCCCTACCACAGAACCAGCTGGTACAGACCACTGAAGTTGTTCGAAAAGTGGTTTCTTTTTGGGATAGGAGAAGTTCAAATCTTTGACTGAAACGATCATAGTGTTATACTGTCATAGTGTATTATGACACTAAAGTATAAACTTAAATTGAAAATCAAATAATTCAATCAACTATTTTTTCGAATCTATTAAATTCAGCAATGGATTCACCCTATTTATTTCAATGTCAGCGCCTAGGATTTCGAACCTGGCTTCCTACAGACCTTCCTGCTTTTACAGCCATGAATGCTGACCCAGAAACCATGACTTTTTTCCAGCATCCGCTGTCTATGAAAGAATCTCAGGCGCTGATGGATAGAATGACAAGGCTCTATGCTGATCATGGGCATTGTTACTTCGTTGTTGATTTATTGGAAAGTGGGGAATTCTTAGGCATGATTGGCTTGGGGACAAAATCATTCAAAGCCTCTTTCACTCCGTGTGTAGATATTGGATGGCGGATAAGAAAAGAGTTTTGGAATCAAGGGTTTGCCACGGAAGGAGCAGCAAGATGTATTCAGTTTGCAAAGGAATTGGGGATTAAAGAAGTCTATTCCCTCGCCTCGTCAAAAAACCTAGCTTCTATCCGGGTAATGCAAAAAATAGGAATGACCTATGAATATGACTTTGAACATCCTGATTTATTAGAACACCCTCGACTACAACCTTGTAGTTTGTATAAGATTGAGCTATAACCTTTCAACGTGAAGATTGTCAGTTAGTGAGTGTTAAGTGATAAGCAGAACAAAATCTGCGGAAATCTGCGAATTTCTATCTCCGACTATCTGCGGGAAATTTTCAAGAAAGTCCCGGTAAAATCCAGCTTCAGAAGAAGCAGTATAACAATACAAGCAAGACAATAAAGGCTTGAACTTAGATTTCACCTGAGTAACCAGGTGAATGATTAAAATAACTTTGCGCCGTTGCGCCTTTGCGGGAGCGCATAAAAAAAGATGCCACCTCCATAGAGAGATGACATCTAAACCACTCAACCCCAACTAATAACCATATACTAGGCTAGGAAAAGAGAAGCAATTCCTAACACTTGTTCTTTGTTAAGCGGCTCATCCCATCCTTCGGACACTGCTCCGGCATCTATCCCGGTCAAATTAACGACGTTAACACCCCCATGCGTGACGTTTTCTTCGCCGTTATAGATAGCCTGTGTAGGAGCAGGAAGAGATCCCCGTGAGTCGTTAGTGATCCAACCTTTAATATCATCATGACCTTTCTTTGTTCTCAATCTTCTCACCATAGAAGCATGTCTTGCTTCCACAGAATGTATAGAGAGCGCAGCAGTCAAGACTACATCACTTTCCATGACATTACCAGCCTGACCTTTATACGCTCTCACGCCAGTATCCTCAAATGCTTGAGATAAGGCCAAAAACGTAGGGTAATCAGAAAATGGCATAAAGTTACCCCCTGCAGTGAAGTCAAATTCCGGCTCAGCCACTGGCGTACCCATTAGCACATTTGAAATCACCTCGGTAAGGAAATTCACGTGTGCCAATTCATGATCTCTGATCTTGGTGAAAATAGCCAAATCAGCCCCATCAATTACACCTGACTCAATCCCCATCTGATAATATCTGTACTCCAAATGCTCCAAGGTTAAAGCGTAATTCAATACGCCGATCAAACTTGCAGTATCCGCCTTCGCTACTTTAGGCAAAGCCGACAGAATTCCCAGAGGCACAGCAGCCATAGCAACTTTTTTACTCATATCTCCAAACTGGCGGAAAGCCTCTCTTCTGGAGAAAAACATTTCTTTCTCTTCCGGACTATTGGTATCCGGGCACATTTTATCTAGCAATTTTAATAAGTTCATGTCTTGTGTTGTTTTAAAGTGGTGGATTAAGAAGGCAACTGACTGAAGTCAATTGGGGTGGTAACATATGAGCTGGCAGCAGTCAATACCTGGGTAAAATTCAGCGTACGCTCAAGTCCATTTGCATCAATCAAATCATCGCCAGCAAAATCAGCTGAGCCTGGATTGATCAAGTCTCTGATTGCAGCAGCATGTCTTGCTTCCACAGAAACAATTTTACCGGCAATCACCAAGTAATCTACATTCTCGATGAATTGTCCTGCACCGTTATACGCCGCAACTCCCAAATCTTCAAAGGTCTTCGCTGCCATCAATACAGATGTTCTATTGCTGAAATCAATCGCGCTGAAATCAACTTCCAGATCAGCGATTGCCGCATCTCCTAAAGCTGCTTTGAAAAATTCTCTGTGTGCTCTCTCATGCTTCTCCAAATCTCCCATAATGGTTTTTTCTTCCGCACTTGCATTGGCGAAGTAGCTTCCCTGCATTACAGTGGCATAAAATGCAGCTTCCAATTGCTCCAAAGCATAAGCATAATTCAAAATCCCTATGTCTCCCGAACCTAGCATGACTCCATTTTCCATCGGAGGCATTGGGTTTTCTCCCACATCCTTACAGCCAACCATAATCAATCCTGCTGCAGCTACCGAGAGTGAGCCTGTTTTAAGGAACTGTCTGCGGTTCGCATTTTTGACCAGCCCTTGAGGCTTAATTAATTCATTTTTCATTTTCTGAGTGTTTAGGTTAATAATCCGGTTATGGTTTTCATAAATTATTTAAACTAGCAGTACCATATTTGCCTGATCTGGTAGTTTAGATACAATTACGAAGCCCTCCCCTCAACTGGATTTTGCCAACCCTAAAGTTTTTTGAGATAAATCAAAAATTGATGGAAATTTTGAACCTGAAACGATTGTTTTTCAACCGTCACCTTTCTTTAAAAACCTCTTTTTAAATCTCTTAGCCAAAAAAGGATTGTACTATCATTTATTCTGTTTTTACGATTTATACAGAATAAAGCCCAGGAAAAAAATCCCTCCCGTGACATGAATCTCGTCAATTGGATGGAGTTTGCAGAATTTGTTCCTGGGCAAATAAATACCGTATTACTCCCAAATGGGACATTTGAACCCCATGGAGCCGAAAACAACGGCGCTGTTAACACAGCACCCACAGCAATGGCCAGAGCTATAGCAGAGGATCTCAATGCCCTTATAGCCCCTTACGCTCAACTATGGAATTACTGGAAGTATGGCAGCTTTCCCCAGCACATTTCAAATCACCGAAGATGCTTACAGACCTTTCATCAGAGACATTCAAACAGGTCTTGCGAAAAATGGCTTTATCCGGAGTTACAATTAATAAATATCCTTGATAAAACACCAAAAATACTTTGATAAAGTCCTACTCCATTTGTAAATTAGGCTTGTAAATAATTGAATACCAATCAATTTACTCAGGGCACCCGTCAAGGGTTTTAAACATTTTTATTTAAACTTCTTTTTCAATTCCAATCAAAAAAAACTATGAAAAATTACTTTCAAAATTCACTTGGAAGACTAGTACTGATTTTTTCAGTAATCTTCTCTTTCACAAGTTGCATCTCTGACGAGAGCAAATTAGATCCGCCGCAAAACCCAGACATGGGTCTTGAGCGTGTTACCGACTACCCAGAGGCATTTTCTTTAGAGAATCTAAGGATGGAACCGGAAACTCTAAAAATGCTGGCCGCACTCCGGGGAGCTACTGCTAAATATCACGACCTAGAAGATGCCATGGCCGACGGCTATGAGCAAGGTTCAGATTGCGTAGCTTCTCCAGATGGAGCAATGGGTTATCACTTCGTTAATTTTGCTATTGTAGATGGAATCTACAATCCTAGTATGCCGGAAGCATTGCTGTACGAAATGGACAAAAATGGACAGATGAAACTGGTAGCAGTAGAATTTATTATTAAAAAAGAGCCATGGGATCTAGAAAATGACATGATTCCATATTTCGGTATGCAAGTGTTTGATGAAGCTTTTGCCCCTATCCCTCTTCCCTTTGATAATTACCAACTTCACACCTGGATATGGAAAAACAATCCCTCAGGTATATTTACCAAATTCAACCCAAAAGTTTCGTGTAATTAACACTAACTACTTAAGCTTTTAATAATTGAGTAGAGAGATCGCCTCTCTACTCAATTTTATTTTATTTACAATAATCATATCCAGAATAGAACTGTACGGGAGATTACCTAAATCTCAGTTTTTCAATAGACTGCAAAACCAACCATAGATTTTTTGACTGCATGTCTCCAGAAAATAATCTATTTTCGTCCATTTATAAGGGACATTCTGAAAGGTCGTGCGAAAAATGGTTTTAAGAATATCATCCAAAAGTGGGATTTGGCAGGACTGTAATCTTAGATATTCAGAATTCTTCATTCGTATTTCGATATTAACCCAGCCTATTATTGGTTCGTCCAATTTCACTTTCAAACACTTTCCCCATGAAACTAAGTCTCATACTATTTTCTCTTATTGGATTCACCATTTTTGGGTGCAAAGTAGGATCCAATAATTCTTCCATTTCACTTTTTGATGGCAAAAGCTTATCCGGATGGCAAGGTGACACTAAGAATACCTGGCGTGTGGAAGACGGAATGATTGTAGGTGGTTCTCTGGATGAAACAGTGCCTAATAATGAATTCTTGGTCACAGACCGAAATTATGAGAATTTCATTCTGACCTTGAAAATCAAACTGACTGGCGATGATGGCTTTATCAATTCAGGAATTCAATTTCACAGCAAGCGGCTTACAGATCCTGACTACGAGATGGAAGGATACCAGGCGGATTGGGGTGAAGGATACTGGGCTAGTTTGTATGATGAATCCCGGAGAAACATCACCTTGTTTTCTCCTGACTCGGCTCAAGTAGGGCAATGGATCAAAATAGATGATTGGAATGACTATAAAGTCCATACTGAAAATGGACGGATCCAACTGTTTATCAATGGACATCAAACAGTGGATTATACCGAAAAGGACAAATCAATTCCCCAGTCAGGCTTAATCGGATTGCAAATCCATGGAGGAGGAAAAGCCCAAGTAGCATTTAAGGATATTTTTATTGAAGAACTGCCTCAAAAAGAATAGCTTATAGATTGGTTTAACCTAGAATATGCATTTGTGGTCTTAGTAGATTTTCCAATACATAGTTCAGGTTCAAAACCTTTTCGATTATCCATCAACCCAAAGACCATGATCAGAAACTGCATACTGTTCGTTTTTTGCGTGATTCTATGCGCATTTTCTATTTCTTCCTTCGCAAATTCAACCATCACCTATAGTCAGTCTTCAGATATTGAATTCAAGCTACAAGCTACCATGCTTGGATATTTTGCTCCGGATGGCACAAGGAATCCTACACTCAAGGCTAAAAAAGGTGATCGAGTCACCATCACCATCACCAACGGTGAGATCATGACACACGATTTGGCTATGGAAAAGCTTGGAATCAAAAGTGAAACAATCCTGGAAGAAGGTGCGACTACAAGCATCACATTCGTAGCGGTAGATGACGATACTTATTACTGTTCCATCCCGGGCCACCGAGCAGCTGGCATGGTAGGAAAGTTTGAACTTTTAAAAGGAGATGAAGTTGAAATAGTTGGGACTATTCCTCAGAAAAACGGGAAACCACTAAACCTGAATTTCGAAACAGGTACACTTCAGGATTGGACAGCTTCAGGAGATGCCTTTGCCAGTGCAATTTTCAGTTCAGATCCTTCACCTGTGCACAGTGAGGAGGACAGAATAAATTTTGAAGGGAAAAACTTCCTTAGCAGCGGAGGGACAAAAAATTACAAATTAACCGGAACACTTACCTCTGTACCATTTGAGGTGACTCAACCATTTGCAAGTTTTAGGATTTCAGGAGGAGCTTTGGCCGATACACGAGTAGAATTGGTTTTAGCAGAATCCGACGAAGTAATTTACAACTCCACAGGACAAGGTCGAGCCACGCTGCAGCCCGTGGTGGTGGACTTGAGTCCTTACTTAAATCAGCCAATTTTTATCAGAATCGTAGATAATGAAACGGGCATCTCCCAAATCCCTTATATCTCTGATGATAAATGGGCACATATCAACTTTGATGATTTCGCATTTTATCCCAGCCGTCCCACCTTTTCCAATGAATTAAAGCAGGAAGACATCATCATTCTACCCCCACTGGATCCTGTACTGAATTCGGGACTTTCGGGATTAGAAGCTGCGAAGGCTATGACTCCACCAGATGGGTTCACCGTCACGCTTGCGGCAGCTGAGCCGGACATCATCAGACCGATCAGTTTTACTCTTGATCATCGTGGAAGGCTTTGGGTGGTTGAGGGACACACCTATCCTACTCCGGCTCCAGAAGGTGAAGGAAAGGATCGCATCTTGATTTTCGAAGATACGGATGGTGATGGGACGCTGGATTCCAGAAAAGTATTCACTGAAGGGCTAAATCTTGTCAGCGGAATTGAAGTTGGAATGGGTGGCGTGTGGCTTGGAGCTGCTCCTTATCTTTTATTCATTCCGGCAGATTTTGAAAAGGACAAACCTACAGGTCCGCCTGTCAAACTCCTGGACGGCTGGGGAACAGATGATACGCACGAAGTATTGAATAATTTGAGATGGGGTCCAGATGGTTGGCTGTATGGCACACATGGTGTGTTCACTCATTCCAATGTGGGGAAACCAGGATCTACGGACGATGAGCGGACTAAAATCAATGCAGGCGTCTGGCGATATCACCCAACTCGACATGATTTTGAGGTTTTTGCTGAAGGCAGCAGCAATCCTTGGGGCATTGATTTCAATAGCTACGGACATCCATTCATCACCGTCTGTGTGATTCCGCACATGTACCATGTCATTCAGGGCGCTCGCTACCAAAGACAGGCTGGCAATCACTTCAACCCATATAGCTATGATGATATCAAAACAATCGCGGATCATGTGCACTGGGTAGGAGATCGCGGTCCACATGCCGGCAATTTCCGCTCTGCATCTGCCGGAGGCGGTCATGCTCATGCAGGGGCAATGATTTATCTGGGTGGAGATACTTGGCCGGAGAAATACCGCAACAATATCTTTATGAACAACATCAATGGCTCCCGATTAAACATTGATCAACTTACCCGAGCGGGCTCTGGCTATGTGGCGACACATCAAAATGACTTCATGGCCATGAATGATTCCTGGTCCCAATGGCTGAATTTCAAATATGGCCCAGATGGCTCCGTATTCGCTATTGATTGGTATGACCAGAACCAGTGTCACAGCCCTAATCCGGACGTACATGACAAGTCTTTGGGGAGGATTTTTAAGATTTCCCATGAAAATGATCAGTGGGTACAAGTTGATCTATCGAAATCAAGCAGCGTAGAACTCGCCAATTATCAAAACCATAAAAATGAATGGTATGCACGGCAAGCAAGGACAATCCTGCAAGAGCGAGGTGCTACTCCTGAAGCTGTGGCAGTGCTAAGAGATATCCTGGCAAAGGCTCCTCAAACTACAAATCGATTGCGTGCGCTTTGGTCACTTCATGTGACAAATAGGCTTTCAGCCGATGACCTGAGTAAATTAATGTCTGATTCTGATGAATACATCCGAAGCTGGGCAATCCAACTAGAAGCGGAAGATAAATCTGTATCTGAAGAGACGTTGACACAATTCGCCAGTATGGCAAAAAATGATAAATCAGCTTTGGTCAGACTTTATCTGACTTCCGCTATGCTTCGGCTAGAACCGGAATTGCGCTGGGAAGTAATGGAAGCATTGGTGCAAAGAACAGAAGATCTGGAAGATCACAATATGCCGCTTATGCTTTGGTATGCAATAGAACCATTGGCAGACCTTGATGCAGACCGCGCCTTAAACTTGGCAGAAAAAGCCTCCAATCCTCTTATGCTGAAATACACTGTGCAGAAACTTAGCGAGCTAAATACTAATGAAGCAACTGCGGCATTGCAAAGACTCAGGAAATCACTGGATGAATCCGATTCACACTACAATCATGAATTGAAAATACAATTAGCCAAAATCACTTTAAAACCTTAACAACAAAGCACTATGAAGAGTATCAATCTCAACAACACTGGTATGGGTCTGATTGGTTTATTGGCTTTTTCCTTCTTTACAAATACTGCCTTTAGTCAGGATCAATCTGCGTCTGAATTCAAAAAGACGGTGATTTCGCGGGATTTCCTTTCTGAAGGAGTAGCGGTAGCTGACCTCAATAAAGATGGTCAGATGGATATTGTCGCGGGATATTATTGGTTCGAAGCGCCCAATTGGACGCGGCATGAGATCTCTCAATCCCGGGTTTTTGACCCAAGGAAGGAATACAGCAATTCCTTCCTGAATCTCGGAATGGATGTCAATCTCGATGGATGGGATGATGTGGTCATCATAGATTACCCTGGGACTCCAGCTTATTGGTTTGAAAACCCAAAGACTGAAAGTAGCAATTGGCAAAAGCACATCATTGCAGACTCAGTCGGAATTTCGAATGAATCACCAGGTTTTCTTGATATTGACGGTGATGGCAGGCTGGATATACTTTGTGGAGATCCTGAAAAGAAGCAAATTATCTGGCTTCAAGCTCCTACAAAATCAGGAGAAACTGAATGGAAACGCTTTCCACTTTCTGAAGAAAATGTACCTGGAACTGACCGATTCTCCCATGGTCTAGGCTATGGAGATATTAATGGCGATGGGTTCAAAGACGTCGTAATCGCCGAAGGTTGGTTTGAAGGAAAAGCAAATCAAAAGTCTGGTGACTGGATTTTCCACCCAGTCCAGATCAGCGAACCCGCCTCGCATATGCAGGTCTTGGATGTAAATGGAGATATGAAAAATGACGTAGTCAGTGCATCTGCGCATTCACTGGGCGTATGGTGGCAGGAGCAAATGAATGATTCTTCGTTCAAAACCCACCTTATTACAAATTTGACAGCACAAACTCATGCCACCATCATGGCGGATCTCAATGGAAATGGGAATTTGGAAATGATCTCAGGTAAAAGATATCTGGCTCACAATGGAAATGATGCTGGAGACGGTGACACCCCTTATTTATTCTATTTAGAATTTACTCCCGGGATCGGACCTTTTTTCCGTGAGCACATCATCGACAACGACTCAGGAGCTGGGTTAAATATTACAGTAGAAGATATGAACAAGGATCAAAAACCTGACATTGTGATTGCAAATAAGAACGGGATTTTTCTCTTCGAAAATCAGATAAAAAAGTGAGAGGGGCGCTAGAAAGTCAAAAACTCCCGATAGCTACTAGGATCACTAAAGCCTATAATCCTCTTGTCTCAATACTGGCAGCTTGGAGATACAACTAGTAAAAACATTTCCTCTTCAAAGCTAAATCAGTGATTCAAGGCGAGTCTTCCACCATTTATCAATGAATGCCTCCTATGAACAAGGAATGAAGGAATATATGCTCCCAAAAAAGGGAAACTGATATATTTGAGGACGCAAAGCGCACCTGCCAAAATAATAAACCACTATCACACTTTTAGCATGTCTAAAATATCACTACCTATAATAGCCCTAGTCGGTTCCTTTCTTGCATTTGGGTGCTCAACCCCGGATACTCGAAAAGCAGATCTAGAAGAGCTTACCAAATACTATCCTCAATTCCCTCTCGACACTGCAAGTCACGGAGCAGACAGCACTGAATTGATCATGACCAATTTTGCCGGTCCGGACATCGTCCCTAGCCCAGCTGCATTGGCCGTTTCTCCCAATGGAAATGTATTCGTCGGTGTGGATATGATGGGTTCACTCGGAAAAGAGCCCGGAAAAGGCGCTATAGTCCGCTTAGTCGATAGCAATAATGATGGTGAACTGGATTCTCATACTGAGTTTGTGAAAGTGGACAACCCACGGGGAATCATCGCAGTAAGAGATCAAGTCTTTGTGCTTCATACGCAGTTTTCAGAAGCAACCGGAAAGGCCGAAGGAATGAACTTGGTGGTGTTTGAAGATAAAGACAATGACGGTGTGGCGGACGAACCGTCCAAAATGCTCATCGAAGGCATTTCCTCTCCCGAGTCGATTCGCTCTCGTGGTACCGATCACTCCACTAATGGGATCAGAATGGGTATTGATGGCTGGATTTATATAGCCGTAGGTGATTTCGGATTTCATAATGCCACAGATAGAGATGGCAAGCAAATGACCATGCTGGGTGGCGGAATTGTACGAGTTCGTCCAGACGGAACAGAAATGGAAGAATACATCCATGGAACAAGAAATATCTACGATGTGGCTATTGATCCGTTTATGAATATTTATACCCGGGGCAATACGAATGACGGTGGAGGATGGAATATCCGTTTCATCCACTATACACAGTCTGGTGAGTATGGGTACCCTAACTTTTTCAAAAACTTTACTGAAGAAATTATTCCTGCACTCGTTGATGTTGGAGGAGGTTCCGGCACAGGAAGTTACTTTATGGATGATGATCGCTGGCCAGCCAAATACAATCACGTACCGATGATGGCAGATTGGGGCAGAAGCCAATTATATATCCACCGTGTGACCATGGACGGCCCAGGATTTACACAACAGGATGAAGAGTTTATCAAACTTCCACAGATTTCAGATCTTGATGTGGACGGTTCAGGTCGCATGTACCTAGCTGCTTGGAATGGTGCCGGATACTTTGGTAGCCCAGAAAAAGGCTATGTGGTGCGAGTTGTACCAAAAGACTGGACTTACGAAGCTTTCCCTGACTTACAAACAGCTACACTGGAAGAATTGACAGAATTACTTAAAGCGCATAATTCTGTTTCACGTTTTCATGCACAGCGCGAAATGCTTGCCCGCTTCCCGGATGAAGCAGGAGCTGCGGCGCTTTCTGTAGCAACTGATAAAACCTTATCGCTGGAGGTAAGAGTAGCTGGTATATACACTTATGCGCAGGCAACCTGCGAAGGTGGGAATGGAGAATTGGTAAAATTAAGCCAAGAAGAGAAAGTGAGAGAATTCGCACTAAGAGCTTTGGTAGACCGCAAAACCTGTCTTCAGGGAGTACCTCTTGATCCATTTATTGAAGGCGTAACTGATCCAAATGATCGGGTGAAGTCAGCTGCTATCGTGGCACTGGGAAGAATTGGAAATCCAGAGGCAGCCGAAGAATTGTTAAAAGTAAAAGTACCGGATTCATTCAAGCAGCCAGAGAAAGGAACGGAAGGGCCACACGCTACTTCTAATTCCGCTATTATTCTTCCACACATTGCAGTAAAAGCATTGGTAGAACTTCAAGCGGTAGATGAAGCTATAGAGGCCATTGGAACTGAGAATTCTACCCTTGCATTATGGTCTTTGCGCTACATGCATGATCCAAAAGCTGTGGATGGGTTAATCAAAGCCTATGGCGATACAGATGACATGGAGTTGAAAGCGGAAATCTTGGGTACACTTTCTAGATTGTATAAGAAAGAAGCACCATACGATGGATCTTGGTGGTGGGGAACTCGCCCCGATACACATGGGCCATATTATAAAGGGATCACTTGGGAGTCTTCGGCCCAAATCAAAGACTTTTTGATCGGCGAGCGTAATGCCTTTGACGATCCTACGAAAAGACAATTTTTCGCTGAGCTCAACGAGAGAAACAGAATGGATATTGAAGAGTTTGGTGCAGATGAATCAAACTTAGTCATTCAGGAAACTGAAGTTGATCTGGAGAAAATTAAGAGCAAAAAAGGACAGGTTGGTGCCTCTTCCATAGAAGATGTCATGATTGCAGTGGCAGACATCAAAGGAGATCCGGTGAAAGGGAAAACACTTTTCACCAGTCAAGGATGCGTTGCTTGCCATAGCATAGAAAAAGGACAGCCGCTGAAGGGGCCATTTATGGGACAAATCGGCTCGATCATGAATCGCTCTCAGATTACTGAGTCCATTCTGAAGCCAAATGCTTCTATCTCACAGGGCTTTGCTTCCGTGCTTATAGCTACCAATGACGATAAATCTTACATGGGTTTTGTCACTGGAGAAACAGCAAACGAAGTTGTGATTCAGGACATCACAGGCAAAGCAACTAAACTGGATAAAAATACTATCAAAACGCGTAAGGTGATGGAAACCTCCATGATGCCTCCAGGCTTGGCAAATGCACTTTCCTATGAGGAGCTAGCTTCTTTGATCACCTACTTACAGCAGCAAAAATAAAATTTACTGGTCAATAATAGATCCTGGATCAGGTGGAGCTTTGAAGCATTAGCTTCATCTGATTCAGATTATCATGTTGGAAAAACCCAATTTCAAGTTCGGTTTTCACCGGAATTAGTTTTAGCCTAAATGATGACAATTCCAGGTATTTTATTTGAACCTTTGGGGATTTCTGATCCAGATTTTTTAATCGTTTCCCTAGCTGGATTTACTTTCAATTAATAGAAATTTCAACCTCATTGATTCAAAAAGTATTTCACCAATCCTATATAATTACTCAGTCTATACTCAAACCAACACCAAATCAAATGGTCGAAATGCATCCAAAAGCGGATCGGAGGGTTCCAGCTCTGTGACAAGCGTATGAACAGCCGTCATATCACAGGTCTTGTATTTTTGGACGGAATGCAGCTTATCCGAAACAGTCAAAATTATCGTCTTTTTTGCCGCTCGGATCATCGCCTGTTTCACCTGAATCACCTCCCAATCAAACTCTGTCAAGCCAAATTGCGCATCCAAATAGCCTGTTCCCAGTATGCATAGATCCACCCGAAGCTGCGAAAGTGAATTGACCACCGTTCCTCCCACTGCAAACTTAGCGTCATGCAAAAGTTTCCCTCCTAGAAAAATAACCTCCACATTCTCATGATCAAGCAAGGCCATCGCCACATGAAGACTTGGTGTAAATACCGTCAAAACCAATTTTTTCGGAATAAGCTTAGCCACTTCCATATTGGTTGTACCCCCACTCATTAAGATAACCTGTCCATCAGAAAGCAAGGAAACAGTTTTCTCAGCTATAGAGATTTTCTTTGACTTCAAGTAAATATTACCATCGTCTTTCGTGAAGGTCATAAAGCCAAAGGACGTCGCTCCACCATGCACTTTCTTGAGCTTTTTTTCCTTATCTAATTCCTTCACATCCCGTCTGACAGTATCTATGGATACATTCAAAGAATCTGATAAGTCATTGAGCAAAACCCGATGATGTAAGTGTACCTGATCCAAAATATACTTCTGTCTTTCTTCTTTCAGCATGGAATGAAATTTTTTGAGTTTGGGAAACTAACAAAAACAGCAAAAACTTGCAAAGATTTTACGACTTTGTAATTACTGGCAAAAAATAGCGAGAGAGCCTTCCCTATCCTGACATTTTCTGGGTAGTTTAGCTGTGAAAAGCAATTTACCTCTCATTTAAATAGAAGATAATATTCGCAATAAAGCTATGAAAATCAAACCTTTAACTACTATTCTCTTACTATCAGGAATCGTTATCATTTCACTTTTTCAAATCTCCTGTAGCCCTAAATCTACTTTTAGAATAATTGATAAACCGATTACCTGGAACCAAGAGCGTGAAGAACTTTCCTTGAAATACTTAAAAGAACGTCATGGTTTGGAGCAGGCCTCTGCATCTATTGACCCCAAAATGGTGGTCGTTCACTGGACTGCAATCGACAATGTAGAAGTGACTTTTGATGTTTTTGACCCTGCTACTTTGACAGGAAGAGCTGATCTGACCGGAGCAAGTAATCTTAATGTTTCCAGCCAGTTTTTGATCGACAGGGACGGCACGATTTTTAGACTATTGCCGGACACTACCTTTGCCAGACATACCATAGGGTTAAATTACCTAGCGATTGGAATCGAAAATATTGGCAGTGATGATATGCCTCTGACTAGGAAGCAACTAAAAGCAAACGAAGAATTGATCAGATATCTGGAAATAAAATATGCAATTGACTATGTTATTGGTCATTATGAGTATCAAAACTTCCAAACAACTGACCTTTGGAAAGAAGCTGATCCAGATTATCGCACAGTAAAAACCGACCCAGGGGATGACTTTATGAACAAACTTCGGAAAAACCTGGAAGACTTAAATTTGAAACCTGTACCAACGCTCTGATTACCGATTTATGAAATTCCTTTCAAGGTATCTATTTGTTATTCTGGCCTTCGGGCTGTTATTTTCTGCCTGCAAATCACAAAAAAACACTTCACAGGGAAGCAGACCTTCTGGTAGGATCACCACTTCTCCGACCCAAAATCCAGGTGCTAATCTCCCGGTAAAAAGGCTGCCAATGACTCCGGTTGCCTTGCAGCCACTATCCTACCAAATGCCAGAAATGCCTAGAGAATTCCGTGGGGTATGGATAGCAACAGTGGCTAATATCGATTGGCCTATTTCTCCGGATGATACCTACGAAAAGCAAAAGCGTGACTTTCTTAATCTTTTGGATTACTACAAAAACCTGAATTTCAATGCGGTAATTGTTCAGGTTAGAACTGCTGGAGATGCATTTTATCCAAGCAACCTCGCACCTTGGTCAAAGTACCTGACTGGTAAACAAGGAAAAGCCCCAAATACCACCGAGAACCCCCTCACCTGGATGATTCAGGAGGCACATACTCGAGGATTAGAGTTTCATGCTTGGCTAAATCCATATCGGGCTACTATGAATCTAAACACCTCAGACCTCAGCCCAGAACACGATTACAACTTGCATCGAGACTGGATGCTTAAATACGACACCAAGTATTATTACAACCCCGGTCTGCCTGAAGTACAGTCCCATTTGCTAGCGGTGATCAAAGAGATCGTAGAAAACTACGACATCGATGCAATACACTTTGACGATTACTTTTATCCTTATAAAGTAGCAAAATTAGCTTTCCCTGATAAATCTGCCTACGACAAGTACAAGAAGCCAGGGCAGTCTCAGGATGATTGGAGAAGGGAAAATGTGAACCAATTGATCCTTGCACTCAATCAGACAATCAAGCAAAGTAAGCCTTGGGTCCAGTTTGGGATTTCGCCATTCGGTGTCTGGAGAAATCAGGACAAAGACCCAAAAGGATCTCCCACCCGGGCTGGGCAGACCAATTACGACGACCTCTATGCAGATGTATTGCTTTGGATGAAAAATGGATGGGTGGACTATATGATTCCTCAACTCTATTGGAGCATGGATCATAAACTGGCGTCTCACCGCCTTCTGAATGATTGGTGGGCAAAAAATCATTTTAACACCAACATCTACATAGGAAATGGCCCCTATAAAATACGTGGTGATTCAGACGCTGCTTGGGACAATCCACACGAAATAAACACGCAGATTTCTTACACACGAACACTGCCTACAATTCAGGGAAATGCTTTTTTCTCGGCCAAATCCATGAAAATCAAAAATCAGGACGTTGCCCAATTACTCAAAAGTGAATTGTATAATGAACCCACATTACCACCGTCTTTTCAACCCAAAAGCGCATCGATCATAGATACACCTGTGGTATTCAGTGTGGAAGCTAATTCCGAATTGACTTCTATCCGCATGGCAAATCCGCTTGATCCGGCTATTCGCTATGCTTTGGTCCAAGGAGCAAATGAGTTGACTCAGCTGGCAGATTCTGAAATCCATCCTGTTTGGGTTGGCGGTTTACGAGCCAGAACTTTGGAAGTAAAAAGCCTGAATACTGCATATCTTGCCATACGCTGGATTGACCATTACGGCAGAATCGTCCAAACCCAAGTATACCAAATCCCTTAAATCTCCTCTTATGCAAGATATGCTTGTCCGACTGATCGGATTGCCGGATGTTTCTCTTGATGAATCACGACTATTGAAAAAGGAGAATGTCGTCTTTCGAAGAGCTATTGCACCTGAGAAGCACTTGGTAAGTACTTGGGTTTTGGAAAATTTTGGGGAGTATTGGCAATCAGAAGTGGAAGTAGCTTTCTGCAGACAGCCCGTAGCATGCTGGCTGGCGCAAAGAGGAAACGAAATCCTGGGCTTCGCCTGCTATGAAAGTACCGCTAGAAATTTCTTTGGTCCAACAGGAACAATTGAATCTGAACGTGGCAAAGGGATAGGCAAGATTCTTCTAATAAGATCTATGGAATCCATGCGGGAAATGGGGTATGTTTATGCCATTATCGGTGGGGTTGGCCCAGCTGATTTCTATGAAAAAGCGGTAAATGCAAAAACCATCGACGGGTCTGAAGTGAGTATCTACGAAAATCTGATCCGCAAGTCATGAGCAAATCAAACCAAAAAAATCCCTGGATCTGGATCCCTTCACTATACATGACCGAAGGCGTTCCCTACATCGTCATCATCGTCGTGTCGGTGATTATGTATAAAAAGCTCGGTGTCTCCAATTCTGACATAGGCTTGTACACAAGTTTATTATACCTGCCTTGGGTGATCAAACCTATCTGGAGCCCAATTATCGACCTTTTCGGTACCAAAAGAAAATGGTTCCTAAGTATGCAGTTGATTCTATCTCTGGTCTTTTTAGGGGTTGGATTGACTACTGCCGGCAATAACTTTTTCTTTATGACTCTTGCCTTTTTCTGGATGGGAGCATTTGCTTCTGCTACCAATGATATCGCTTCGGATGGCATATACCTGATCGCTCTGAAACCTGAGCAACAATCCTTTTTTGTAGGATTGCGGGGAACCTTTTACCGGATCGGCATGATCACAGGACAAGGCTTAATCGTAATGGTGGCGGGTTATCTGGAAACGAGTCTGAGTGATAATAATAAAGCCTGGTCGTGGACTATGATTATTGTAGGAGCGCTGATGCTTTTACTTACTGCCATTAATTATTTATCAACTCCAAAAGTAGAGCGAGAATCAACTGAAAACATTACCCGAGAAGCTAGTTTCGGGAAAGTCTTCAGTACCTTTTTCACGAAGAAAAACATTGGAATATCGCTTGCTTTTGTACTGCTCTACCGATTAGGAGAATCTCAGTTGGTAAAGATGGCCTCTCCATTTTTATTAGAGGAAAGACAGACCGGCGGACTGGGATTAAGCACCTCTGAAGTTGGTTTTCTGTATGGAACCATCGGAGTGATAGCCTTGCTAGTGGGTGGAATATTGGGTGGAATCGCCATTTCCCGTCATGGACTTGGCAAATGGATGATCCCAATGGCCCTATCCCTCAACCTTCCCAATTTACTTTACATAGGTCTGGCGCACTTCAAGCCAGAGAATATCTTCTTCGCAGGTGCGGTCGTAGTCATCGAGCAATTCGGGTATGGATTCGGTTTCGCCGCCTACATGATCTTCTTGATTTATTTAGCCGAAGGTCTTTTCAAAACCTCACATTACGCCTTGGCCACCGGCTTTATGGCAATGGGTATGATGCTCCCTGGAATGCTTTCCGGCTATATCCAAGAATGGCTTGGCTATACCGGATTCTTCATCTGGGTGGGAGTAGCCATGATTCCTGCACTGGCAATTGCCGCAAGCGTGAAGTATCCTAGGGAGTTTGGGAAGAAAATGGAATGAATTATAGACCTCGCACTCACTAAAGTTCATTATTCGAAATTCATCATTCGTTATTCGAGATGTAATTATGAATGATGAACATCGAATGTTGAATAATGAAGTTTAATCAACACTAAACAAATTCAAAGAGCATGAACTCCAATCAAAAAATTGCTCAGTGCTTTTCTCCTGCCGCATTTATCCACGATTCGGAAGAAAATTACCTCGCAATAGAAAAGCTAATTCAAGAGCAAGAAATAGGCGGATTGACCCTTTTTCATAGCCGCCATTCTGCCGCTGCCAACTTCGAAAAGCGGGCTGAAATCTTGGATGTAAGTGGGACATTGGAGAAAATGATTACACTGATCAATCGCTATCAGGCTATTTCAAAAATCCCTTTGCTGATCAGCATAGATGGGGAATATGGCTTGGCGATGCGGATAGAAAAGACACCTCAATATCCTTTTGCAATTACGCTCGGAGCGATCAAAAAAAATGCAGCGGAATTGATTGAGGAGGTAGGTTACAGCATGGGTTTGGATATGAGAAAGGCTGGTATTCATCTAAACCTAGCCCCATGCTCAGATGTAAATACCAACCCAAACAATCCGGTGATTGGCTATAGATCTTTTGGGACAAATCCGGATAAAGTAGCTGAGCTATCATTGGCGATGTATAAAGGGATGAAGAAAGCCGGAATCGGAGCATGTTTCAAGCATTTTCCGGGTCATGGTGATACGCAGACTGATTCACATTTGGGACTTCCCGTCATTCAAAAAACCAAGGAAGAACTGAAAAAAGAAGAGCTTTTACCATTTCAGTATGGAATAGATAATGGAGTAGAAATGATTATGGTTGGGCACTTAGCGGCTCCGGCATTGTCTGGAGGAAAGGAAATTGCCTCCAGCATCTCTCGGGAGGTTAGTACTGATTTACTGAAAATTGAAATGGGCTTTAAAGGGCTGGTGATCTCTGATGCGTTAAACATGAAGGCGGTTGCCGACTTATTTCCAATTCCTGGCCAACTGGAGTGGGAGGCTTTTCATGCCGGAAATGATATTCTTTGCTTTTCGGATCATGTCAATGAAGGAATAGAAGCTATCAATGAGAATGCCTCCGAAGAGGAAATTGAAGCAGTTTTCGCAAAAATTTGGGCATTGAAAGAAAAGCTGGGTGTATTTGATTTTACACATTTAGATGTTCCTGAATTTGATTGGGTAAGTCATGCAAACTTTCAGTTCCAACTAGCCAAGGAATATGTATCTGTAATTTCTGGGCAGCTCAATACTGTGGAGTTGCAGCAATTGGCGAGGGAAGGAAAGCTAGCTTATCGCACTTTCTTCCCTTGTGAGCTGAACTCATTTGCCCATAAATTGGAAGCAATATTCACCCATAACTTAGAAGAAGTAGATATCAATCAAGCCGATAAAGTGATCATTTCAGTCTTTGTCCCATCTCATAAACCGCTGAATCAGTTTGGTATGAATGAGGTGACATTGGCAGAAATCAAACAATTAAAACAAGCTAAATCTTGTATTCTAGTCCATTTCGGAAATCCCCTAGCGATAAGGCATCTGGGTAATTTGGATGAATTTGAAGCGGTGATTTGTGGATATCAAAGTTTTGAAGAAAGTCAAGAAGCTGTTGTAAAGCTATTTAAATAAAAAAAGCAGCTTCTGGAGTAGCGGCATGACAAATAGCACTTACTTAGATCAAACACGTTTTCCGAAAAGTCATTTTGAGTTCCGCACAGCAGGAAAACGAAAAAGCCGGTCTCCTCGAAAGGAAAACCGGCTCTAAAAGAAATCATCACATATTTGCTACTGGGTTAATCAGCTTCAATTATATTCTGACTTCTTAAATGTTTTCAAGTTCTAGTTCAGCCTTCACAAGTCTAGCATCTTCTCTGTGATCTCTAACTTTACCTAGAGTCTTGTCAGAAAAAGCTTTCATGGTATTATTCTCTCCATTGTCATTCTGGTTTTCATAGACAGACATCGAATTATCCAGCGCTTCTAGTTGAAAATCGATAAAAGCCATATCGAATTCCTCTCCGCTCAAAGCTGCCAATTCATCATATTTGGTTTGCATAGCATCCGATATGTCATCAGATATCTCTACGTCAGTTCCATTTACAATTCCCTTTAGCTCCGTCTTACTTTCTGTGTTTTCAGAAACGAGCATAGTGCCATATTCTAATACAGAATCATCCTCACCGTTGTCTAGTGCCAGCTGCCCAAAATTAATTTGTGCGTTCAGATTTTCAGAGGAAGAAATTGCGAAATTTCTGTCTTGCTGATTATAAGTAGTCAGAATCGGATCATCATCATCGTTTTCGCAGGAAGTCATGCCTACAAGCAAAAATGTTGATAGCATAACAGCTCCAGTATTTCTTGCTCCTCTACTGAAGGTTTTTGCCGTAGTTTGGTTTACATTACTTGTTCTCATAAGAATTAGTTGGTTTAGTATTCTGCCAGTATTCATACAAGTACCATTCCCACGACGTTTCCTGCGAGTTAAAGCCATTTTAATGATTTCGCCTGTGTATTGCTTACTCAGTGTGTTGAAAGTTTTGCTCTTATAGCAAATAAAAAGTTCTCACTTTTCTACGATCTCCCAGATCTCAAATGGATAATAGTCCAGCTCTAATTCCTGATTTTTCACTTTTACCAACACGCGGTTATTTGGCAGAGTCATTTGAATCAAGCCTGAAGGAATTGTCAACTCTCCCGGTAGCTGAACTCCATTTTTGAAAAGTATTATTCTATGAAATTCAGGATCGAACATCCAAAAAGTCTTCTCCTCACTTTTCCTCAACTCATTCGCTGCTTCTGAAATCTCCTTCACATAGATAAGTCCCAATAAATCGAAGTCGAACTTTAAAAGTTCTTGATTCCTAGAATAAAGCGGTGATTTATCTGAAAGACCCAAATTTGACTCTCTGAGCGGGATATCATCTAAAGCTTTAAAAAACTCATGTTTGACTGGGATTCTTTGAATTACGTTCCAGTTGATAGGATTGTAAACAGTGATTTCAGAGTCTATAGTAGTCGTGAAATACAAATTGCTATTCTGTGGATCAATTGTGAATATTGGGTTAATCGTAGTAGGAAACACCTTATCTTCTATTCCTTCAAATACTTTTCTGCTAGATAAAGGAATTTCCGATTTGATTATTTGACTACCCGCATCATAATAATCAATCATGTCCATTTTCTTTGGGGCATCATTAAAACCCCTATTACTTAGGTTAGATCCATTTACGATAAATGAAACATCATGCCCTCTTGTCAAAGGAACAAACTTAGACCGTGGCCCAGAATAAACAACCGTAGTTGTCTTCGGCTCAAATTTGACTTTGCTTATCCTATTGAACTGGGTGTCATACTTCACAAGCTCTAGTGAAGTCTGAACAAACACGTCACCCTCAGGGGAAAAACCCATAGCCAACGCAGATGATTGGTAATCTTCTGGCCCCTCTCCCTGCCTTTTTTGACTGCTGACTATCTTGCCATCTGCATCGAAAACTGCTAGCTCTATGCCCTCAGATCGCTTATCGATAAAGCCGACAAAAACATTTCTCTTTGGGTCATAGTCCCTAATCCCCACTTCTGCAAGGCTTTCTACATGGAATTCTCTCACTTTTTTAAAAGTGTATTCCTGCGCAGATAAGGCGAATGATAAAAAAGTGGTGCTTAACGCTAGTACAGTTTTGGCTAGTTTGTTTCTCATGGGTTTTGTCGATTGACAAACAATCTAATTAAAAAGACCCTAAACGAAAACTTAATCCTACGTTTATTTCTCTACACCAAACTCATACACAATTTCATGAACGTACTTTTCACCGGGAGCTAAGCTAGCTGATGGAAAATCAGGCTTATTTGGGCTGTCAGGCCAAGCCTCTGGCTCCAAACAAAGCGCCCAATGCGGTTGGTAAGTCTTGCCATCAGCTCCGGCGAAATCGCTTACATGATTAGCAGTATAAAGCTGAACTCCTGGTGCAGTAGAAAAAACCTCCATTGTACGGCCAGTGGCAGGATGTTTTACAATTGCGATTTTCTTGAGCTCTGAGGAATTTGCGCTCTTGGTGACATAATTATGGTCAAAGCCTTCTCCCAATGCATCCAATTGCTCTCCCAGATTTTTTGGTGTTTGGAAATCAAACGCTGTCCCAGCTACTCTCTTCACTTCTCCGGTAGGAATTTGGCCAGGACCCGTTGGTGTAATAGCTTCCGCAAAAATCTGCAATTCGTGATTCCGCACATCTCCTTCAATTCCGCTCAGGTTGAAATAGGAATGATTAGTCAGATTGACGACAGTTTTCTTGTCGGTGGTAGATTCAAAACGAAGCTTAAGTTCATTGGCACTAGTCAGCTCCATCCAAAGTGTAGTCATTAGATTACCAGGAAAACCTTCTTCCCCATCCACACTCAAATAAGTCATTTTCACACCTACAGCATTGTTATTTTTATATACTTCAGGGCTCCAGACTTTCACCCCAAAACCTTTTGTCCCGCCATGTAGGGTATTTTCACCATTATTTTTTGTAATGTGAAAAGTTTCCTCATCCAAAGTGAAAGAAGCTTTCCCAATTCTATTCGCATATCTACCAACTGCAGCACCTAAATAAGGGCCATTCTTAGTAAAGTAATCCTCCACATTTTCTAGGGCCAACACGATATTCTCAAGATTCCCCTCTTTATCAGGAGTTATTATTCTAGAAATTATACCTCCATAATTGGTCAACTCAACCTGCATCTTCCCATTCTCAAGGGTATATTTAAAAACATCTTTGCCATCCCAAGTGGCAACTTTTTCTTCTTTGATTGACAGGCTAAGTTCTTCTTGAATCACAGTTGATTTGGTTTGAGCTACACAGGCGAAGCCTGAAATAAGTATAGCTAATATTACGACTTCCGTTTTTAGGTTCATTATTGGGTAGTTGATTATTATAAAATTTTAAGATTTAAAAAGTACGTAGGGTGTTAAACTTAACTTAAATGTCTGAAATATTTGAATATCAGTCCCTCTGTAATCCAAATATCCATTACTCCAATCGCTGGAAAACTAATCCCTTTTATGATTTTCAGCTATCTTATCCAGTTCTTTTTTAAGCTCATTTCTATCATATATCTTTCCTTTCATAACCACCATCAATGGCTCTTTCAGAGTAGCAAGATCTTCCAAAGGATTATTTCGCACCAATACGAAATCAGCAGAAGCTCCCTTTTTGATTACTCCCCATTCTCCCTCTTGATCAAAATATCTCGCTGGGTTGACAGATCCAGATTTCAAAATCTCATAGTTTGACATCCCCGCTTTAGACATCAACTCTATCTCATGATGGATGGAAAATCCGGGAACATTAAAAACCTGGGGTGAATCAGAAGACATCAGCATGGGAACTCCGGCTTCATGGAGTGTCATAAATAGCTCGTTCCTAAATTCTAGGTAAGGCTCCACATGCTCCTTTGTCAAAACACCTGATTGCTCATAAGGTATCTTTGCATTGATCCAACTTTGAACTTGCTCAGCGGACATGTATTTCATTTCTGGAATGTTACGATATTCCTCGGCGGGCTTTGATCCAAAATATCGATCAAAAAGCGTCAGTGTAGGTGCGATCCAAGCGTTGGTTTCAAGCGTCAAATCCACTAACTCCGGTAACTTACTTAGATCAACTTCATCGACCAAAAGCATAGTGAATGGCCCGGCTATCTTTGAATTCAAAACGCGGGAATAAACAGGTATCATAGCTTCAATGTAACCATCCATGTGCTCTATGGATTTGTAGCCACCTTTCAAACTGGCTTCCAATCCTACATCCAAGGACACATGACCTCCAAAAGGAATACCTAGCTCTTTGGCAGTGTTGGAAATCGCTATAAACTCTTCCATCGCCAATCCCGGATGCAACTTTAGATGATCATAACCGGCAGCTTTTTCATCTCTGACTAGTTGCTCAGCCTGCTCAGGGGAAGAAACTGATGATCCACTAAAAGATGGCCCAGAAAGATACAATCTAGGACCATCCAATTCACCCGCATCTATCCTAGCTTTCAATGGCAAATGTGAAGCATGACCGATCATTCCTCTCACCCGCAAAATGCCATTGGCTAAATAAAGCCACATTGCCTCCTCTTGCAGTTGGGTATCTCCATTTTGAGCTACTGGAATATGGGAATGAAACTCCGCTAAACCTGGATAGACGTAGGCTCCACTGCCATCAATCACTTGATTACTACCCATGTCTAATGGAGCGGTCATGGGGTTGATTTGGAGAATTTTACCATCGCCGACCAGAATGGACTGATTATTCAGCACCTGCTCGTTCTCCATCGAAACGATGTTCACATTTGAAATAAGGTAAGTCTGCGAAAATCCAGTGAAAACTGAAAATAACATCAGCAGGAAATAGGTGAAAAGAGACTTTTTCATAAAATAGCGAGTGACATGGAAGTTTCAATTTCGTCTATAAAGCGACCTAAAACAATCCTTTGGAAAAAAAATGCTCCCCTTGAACTACTTAATTGACTCTCCTAAATAATTTCTTGATTTCTAGTTGCCATTACTGACAGGTACACCCAAATATCTCATCGCTTCAGCATGCATTTCCTCCGGCGTTTGCAAAATATTCAGCTTCAACCCATAGCGAGGTTCCTCCCATGTCGCAAATTGCGAATCCAACATTGCCGCTTTCATGTAGTGGTTTTTGCGAGCCAGCATCCGTCTCCAAATTAAATCCCGATCTCCTTTGAGATGAATCCAATGCACTTTTTCCTGTACTTTTAATATTTCCCGATAGCTTTCTTTAAGGGCTGAACAAGCCAACACAGCTCCCCCAGTTTTCTCATGTTTGACCAATAGATCTGCTAAGGATTGAAGCCAAGGCATCCTATCCTCATCATTCAGAGGAAATCCCTGGCTCATTTTTTCGATATTCTTTTTGGGATGAAAATTATCTGCATCAAAAAACGGCAACTCCAACGCATCGGCTAAGCCAGAGCCAATAGTTGTTTTTCCTGTTCCTGAAACACCTGTGACTATAATAAGCATAGCTGAAAGTTAAGAAAAATATATATTAGACCTCAAGAATCATTAGGCATTGAATTAAGGCAACTCAAACGAAGTGTCCCAACACCACATAAAATGGAGATTAAGGTATCAGTAAAAAGACATTTTCTTGTAAATCCTCATTTACACCTAAGGATCAAAACTAACCAAACTCTTCTGATAGCACTGTTCAAATAAAACTTTTATAAAATTTTTACAAAAGATCGTTTTATTAAAAAACATTTTTTAAGTTTGTTTAAGTAAGTTAGCTGGGTAAAAAAAAATCAGTCAGTAAGTATTACAAGAAGATTCCTTTAGAATTTCCTTGGGATCGAAAAGAGTAATCCATTAATTGATCAACACTTAAATATAACTTGTCTAATATAGTCCCAATAAACAAACCTGTCCAAACAGTATGCTAAGTAAGTATCCGCTTTCAGAAGTCGAAAAAAGTTTTCTTAAGGAATCTGGTATAGAGAAAATCAGCACCCTGATTCCTTACCTTCAAGTTGACAATTTTCCTAAACTTGGCTTGCTCACTGCTTGCCGATTTTTGGAATGGGCTGCAGCAAATCCTGAAGGTGTCATTAGTTTACCAACAGGCAAAACTCCTGAATTTTTCATCAAATGGACTCAATTCCTATTGGAACACTGGGATAATAAAAAAGGAAAGGAAGTAAGGGAAAAATATGGCCTAGGGAATACTAAAAAGCCTATTTTGAAAGATCTGACATTTGTACAGATCGATGAGTTTTACCCAATTTCTTCTCAGCAGAATAATAGCTTCTACGACTACGTCAACAAGTTTTATATCCAGGGATTTGGCCTTTCGAAAGAAAAAGCCATCCTGATCAATTCAGATGAGATCCCCTTGGTAAATGGACTTCATTTTAAGGAGATTTTTCCTGACCTGAAAGTTGATCTTTCCTTAAGATTCCGTGATCCTCAGACTGATCTAGAAAAACTACAGCAGCAATCGATCTACATGATTGATCAATGGTGTGGCGAATACGAGCAAAAGATCAGAGACGCTGGTGGAATTGGGTTTTTCTTGGGTGGAATAGGCCCAGATGGACACATCGCATTTAATACCAGAGGCTCACATTTATTCTCCGTCACTCGATTGACCGAAACCAATTTTGAAACGCAAGCTGTAGCTGCAGGCGATCTTGGAGGCATCGAAGTTTCTTCCAACCGACTCGTCATTACCATTGGATTAGATACAATTGTGTACAATCCAGAGGCAGTTGCAATTATCATTGCAGCTGGAGAGGCAAAAGCTGGAATTGTAAAAGATTCTCTTGAAACTCCCTTGAATAATGTCTTCCCGGGCACAGTACTTCAGAAGCTGAAAAACGGCAGGTTTTATGTCACCAAAGGTGCAGGTGTAAAACTTACCGATTCCGTAGATTCCTATTATCAAAAAGGCGAATGGACTTGGGAAAAAACAGAGCGATCTGTGATCGATCTTTGTAAAAAACTTGAAAAATATGGTCACAGAATTAAATTATCTGATTTAAAAGCAGATAAATACACCAAGTTAATACCTGATTTGTCTGAGGATACGGTAAATCAGGTGATGAAAAGCATTGAAAACAAGCTTTCCAAAGGTCTGGAACAAGAAAGCAACGAAGTACTTCTTCATACTGGTCCCCACCACGATGACATCTCATTGGGTATTTTACCGCACATCACCAATCAGCTTCATGAGCCAAGTAATGAGGCGCACTTCTCCGTGTTGACTTCGGGCTTTACGGCAGTCACGAATACATTTGTGATCGATACACTCCAGCATACCAAGAAGCTCCTAGATAATGGTAAGATTCAAATGGTGCACTTTGAAGACTTCTTTGAGGTAGGATATGGATTGAAAACCGACAAAGATGTCTATCACTACCTCACCAATGTAGCCTCGGAGAATGCTGATCAGCGATTGAGAGGACTTTGCCATCGAGTAGTGAGAGCTTTGGTGATCGTCTATGAGATCAAGAATAAAACCCAACTCAGAGAAACAATTAACGATGTAATTAGTATTCTAAAGAATAGCTATGATGGCGAGAAAAACTCAGCGAAAGTCCAGAAGCTAAAAGGGATGATTCGTGAGTTTGAAGAAGAGCTGGTGTGGGCACACTTCGGAGTACAGGTGAAAAATGTCCATCACCTGAGGCTAGGCTTCTATACTGGAGATATTTTTACCGAGCAGCCAGACAAAGATCGCGATGTAGAACCGATCGTGGAGATGTTTAGAAAAGTAAACCCTACAAAGATCAGTTTAACACTTGATCCTGAAGGATCCGGTCCAGACACTCATTATAAAGTGCTGCAGGCCACTGCCGCCGCTGTGAAAAAGTGGGGTGAAGAAAAAGATATAAGCGAACTAAGAATTATTGGTTATAGAAACGTATGGTTCAAATTCGAGCCACATGAAGCAAACGTTATAGTGCCTGTTTCACTGGGTGATATGTCAGTAATGGAAGATTCCTTTGCCAATTGCTACATGAGTCAGGTGAATGCTTCTTTCCCGAGCTACTCACACAATGGAAAATTCAGCACCGTTGCCAAAAGAATTTGGGTGGATCAGCTGGATACAATTCAGCTTTTGTTAGGTAAGAATTATTTCTACCAGCATGATCGTGCTAAAGTAAGATCTAGCCATGGGCTGATTTTCTTCCGGGATATGAATGTAGAAGAATTCCTAGCTACCGCGAGAGAGCTAGAGAAGTCAATAGAAGGAATGCTTTAAGAAAATGATCAACCTGAGCTGAGACTGATTGATAAACCTGTCAGTCGCAACTTTTGTAATAAACCAAACAACCTTATTATTTGTAGCGAATGGAAAAAGCCATTTTGGGATTAGACATTGGAGGCACCGGAATTAAAGGTGGTGTGCTAATTAATGGACATTTAGAGGATATCCGATCCATTGCTACGCCTGCCACAGAAAGCAAAGAATTCATCTTAGAGGCTATTGCCGAATTTATTGAAACCTATTTGGCGTACGACTTAATAGGGATTGGTGTCGGCATACCTGGTCTGGTCGATGTTCGGGAAGGCATAGTTTTAGGACTTTCAAATATCCCCGCATTTCAGCATGTCGAGCTCAAGAAGTTTCTAACCGAGCGGTTTATGAAACCCGTTTTTATCAATAATGACGCAAATTGTTTTGCCTCTGGCGTACATAAATTCGGTGTAGGCCGAGAATTCAATCATTTGGTAGGACTAACCTTAGGCACAGGAATTGGTGGGGGAATTGTAATCAATGGACACCTTTACAGCGGGGTAAACTCAGCAGCTGGAGAATGGTGCAGTGCTGCCTATTTGGATCATGACTTTGAGCATTATTGCAGCGGTAAGTTTTTTGAAAGATACTATCAAAGTAAACCAAAGGCGCTAGCCAAGCAGGCGCTCGCAGGAGACCCCACTGCCATAAGAGCATTTGACGAATTTGGTCATCATTTAGGAGAACTCATCAAGCATATACTTTATGCGCTGGCTCCGGAAGCTATTATTTTGGGAGGCTCGATCAGGAAGACATATCCACTTTTCAAAAAGGCACTTTACCAGTCACTTTCCACATTCAATTATCCTACAGTCATTGAGAGATTTGAGATTTTACTTTCAGAAATGGATGAAACCGCTATTCACGGAGCTGTAGCTTTGGTAGAATTGGAAAATGAGGTAGTAAATAATTAGGTATAAATTGGTTTGTAGTTTAATAAAGGTGGCCTTTCAAAAAGGCCACTTTTTTTGTCATTTTTTCAACTGTCCCTATCGTCTATTCTTCGGCTGATACATCATCAAGTCGTTAATTTTCATTTCAAGTCCCCTCAGATTGTCCTTTACTACGAGCCTAAATTGCCCCTGTCCTGCCAAATCCCAAGTATTGGACCCATCGTCTGCCACCTTCATCTCACCTTCTTCCAGGCCGAAGTATTTCTCATGGCCTAGTGCGGCTACCCATACAGCTGTCTGATCCCAGCTCATACGCCCATTTTCATCCTCCTTTGCCATGGGGATCGATAGCGCAAACACATCCTTGACCGGACTGTCATTAATCTGCTCATTATGGATGAGGGGAATTCCAGAATGTATCTTCTCTCCTATTTCAAAACCACTGTAAATAACCTCTTTAGGCCATTTTGATACTACCACTTGGGAAGATTTAGGATCTTGATTCACATTGAATTCTGAACCTTCCGGAAACTTCCCAGCCATGCTAATTAGTCTCACTACTTTTTTTCGAACCAGATCAATTCCAGAAAGCGGTGAAAACTCATCTGCCGTCGATTGCAGCAAATTGGAAATGTTGGTCAAAAAACCAACAGTAATTAACGCTACGCTTTCATCCGGTTGGGCAGCAAGAATTTTCCTATACAAAGCTACCGCATCTGGAGCTTCCGCATTTCGGCGAAGGCTATGGGAATATTTTACCAATAAGGTATCAGTCCAATGTTGCCAGTCTTTTTGGGCTATCGCGTTCCCTGTGGGAATACCTATCGGTAAATCGGGCCTTCCAAAATAAGTGTTTAGCACATCCAGTACTCCTCCTACACCTTCATATTTGGTGCTCGCAATAGTGGCAAGAATATCAACTTTCCCCTCGTCAGCAAAAGCATGCAATAAGGCTATCGCACCTACATCGTCATAGTCTGGCCCCATGTCTGTATCGAAAATGACTTTTATCGGTTTTAGATTTTGGCTATATGAAGGAAAAATCAGGAAAATAAACACTAGTAACAAGAAGGCGATTTTGATATTCATCTGGAGGTTTTTATGAAAATTGAAACTGAAGTAAAAGATCTGAAATTTTGCTACCAAAAAATTATGTGTTTATAAAATCAGTAACCTCTGCTTTCACACTCTCAAAGTGCTTTTGCAAACCTTTAAAGTCTCTTGCTTCCACTAGCTTTTTATCAATCAGAGAACTTCCCATTCCTACACCGCAGGCTCCCGCTTCAAAGAACGATTTGATATTTGCCTTAGAAACACCGCCCGTGGGAAGCAGTTTAATTTGATCCAGAGGCCCCAGTACGTCTTTGATAAACTGAACACCCAATTGGGTCGCGGGGAAAAGCTTGACCGCGGAAGCTCCCAGAGACCAAGCTCTATAGATCTCTGTAGGTGAAAAGGCACCCGGGAAAATGGGGATATGCTCATTCACAGCATGCTCAATGACTGTCTCATCTATTATCGGGGTCACTATAAACTGAGCTCCAGCATCAAGTGCTTCCCGAAGTTCAGTCAAATTACACACCGTTCCTGCACCTATATTTAGTGATGGAAATTTACCGCGCAAAGCAGAAATCATCTTGGCTGCACCCTCGGTGTTCATCGTGATTTCAAGCGTGGTAAGTCCTGAATCTTCATAGGCTTGCGCTATTTTCAAAATAGTCTCAAGCGATTGTCCTCGAATTATCCCTACAATTGGTGCTTTTTGATAACGCTCCCAAAAAAGTGAATTTGAAGTTTCCATGTGGTTTTGATTTCCTTTTCAAACAAATACCTGCTTGATTCTACAAGATAAAAACTGCGGGCTGAACTTCAAGATATATATTCAGAGCTGCTTCTTGATCAATCATCTTTCTGCTCTCAGCTATTCCAAATTCAAAGATACATTATCGGTTTTGCAGCTTAGAACGGGCTTTTTCACATCTTTTTAACACTAAGATTACATTAGAACACAAAACCTAAGTAATCTTACTATTTTTTTAATAATGTGCTGACACTGAGTTCAATTGGAGGTTCTACCTTTCAACCAAAACCAATAGAGTGAAAACCCAATTCAAAACTATCGTCATTTCTGACGTACATCTGGGCACTAAAGGTTCGAAAGCCAAGGAAATCGCCCGATTCCTCAAGCAGTATAACTGCCACAACCTCATTCTCAATGGGGATATCATTGACGGCTGGCAACTAAAAAAATCCGGATCCTGGAAAAGGAAACACACCCGATTCTTCAATCGAATCATGAAAATGATCGAGAATCATAGTACCAAGGTGTATTATCTGCGAGGAAACCATGATGACTTTCTGGATCAGATTCTTCCATTTCAGATGGGAAATCTGTCTATCCAAAAAGACATGATCTACGAAAGTCATGGTAAAAAGTACTTCATCACTCACGGCGATGTATTTGACAGTATCACTACCAATCTTCGCTGGATCGCCTATTTGGGGGATATTGGCTATACTTTTTTACTTTGGCTGAATAGCGTGGTCAATCATTACCGAATTAAGCGAGGACTCCCTTATTTTTCTCTCTCTCAGTATGTAAAAGGCAAAGTAAAATCAGCCGTTTCCTACATCGATCAATACGAGGAAGAATTGGCAAAAATGGCTAAGGCAAAAGGATGTGATGGTATCATTTGTGGCCATATCCACAAACCTGAAAACAGAATTATCGACGGCATAGAATACATGAATTCTGGTGACTGGGTAGAGACGATGAGCGCTTTGGCAGAAGATCATGATGGAAATTGGCAGTTGATCTATTACAATGAAATCAACTTCAAAGAAGCTCATGATGACAGCCTGCAGCAATTTTTCATAGGCAAACCAGAAACTACTATAATCCCAATGAGGGAGGTTTCTTTTGAAGCTCCCAAGGATGATTTGGAACCTCCTGCATTTACTTCCATCCAATGAAATCGAGCATGACTAAAAACGTCACTCAGAGGTATGATTATTCCCCGTGCGAGATTCCATCTGACCTTTGAAAAACAAAAAATAAACAGATGAAATTTCTATTTATTGTCCAAGCTGAAGGTCGTGGACATATGACTCAAGCCATTGCTTTTTCCCACATGCTCAAAAAGCAAGGCCATGAATTAGCAGGAGTTATTTTAGGTAAAAGTAAGCGCAGGACAATTCCTGAGTTTTTCTCCAGAGAAATATCAGCACCCATCCATCTGGTTTCAAGTCCAAACTTTGCTTGTGACAAAGAGGAAAAGAAAATTTTGATAGGGAAAACTATCCGTCAAAATCTCGCTAAATCAGCTATTTTTTGGCAAAGTCTATTGGAAATACATGAGGTAGTTAAAGCTGAACAGCCAGACATTATCCTGAATTTTTACGATTTACTGGGTGGCATTTACAATGGGATTTTCAAACCCAAAGCTCAATATTGGGTGATTGGACACCAATATTTGGTTTATCATCCCAGCTTCAAATTTGCTCCATCAAAAGGCTTTAACAAGTTTTTTTTCAAGTTCAACACCCGACTGACAGCCTTAGGAGCCTCGGAAAAGCTCGCGCTTTCATTTTACAAATTAGAATCAACGGATAAAATCACGGTAGTACCTCCATTGCTCAGAGAGGACGTGAAGAGACTCTCCCCGACTTCAGGAGACTTTTTCCTTACCTACATAGTCAATAGCGGATATAGTGGGGAGGTTTTATCCTTTGCGAAAGCAAATCCTCATCTGAACATACGAGCCTACTGGGATCAAAAAGATGCTGCCGAGAATGAGTATCCCTTGCCAAACCTGAGTTTTCACCGTGTTCATGACAAGAACTTTCTTCAGGACATGGCGGCATGCAAAGGGTTGGTCAGCACAGCAGGATTTGAATCCATTTGCGAAGCGATGTACCTCGGAAAACCCGTAATGGTGATTCCAGTAGCTGGTCAATATGAGCAAGCTTGTAATGCGTTGGATGCGGTTTACTCTGGGGCAGGTATTGCTGCAGACAGCTTTGATTTCGCCAAACTTGAGCATGCCATTCAATCACGAGAAATATCCGAGAATACTTTCCAAGATTGGGTAAGCACCTGGCCAAATACCTTCCAACAAATTTTACCTGAAACAAAAAAGACTGAACCAGACTTTATTCTGACTCAGTCATTTTCATGATGCAATAAATTATTCTAGCAATTATTTAAAGCTTTTTGCTCTGGAGTGAGTTCGGATATGGCTTTGAACACTGTTTTGCCATTTTCTTCTACTCGATAATAAGGAAAATTGACCATTTTGACTTGTCTCCGCGCAGGAGCACCCAATCTCAGGAATTTAAGTTGAAGCTCATTGTACATTAGAAACAAAGTATTTCGCTCCTCCATGGATAAGGAAGCATCATTTCGCCCTTTGTTGCGCATCAACTCATACTGGTAAAAGACTTTTTTGTAATCCTCTACTTGTTCTTCATGAGTAGCTGGCGGAGGAGGAAGAGGAGGATATTTTTTATGCTCTTCAGCAGTTAGATCCCTTCCAAATTTGTAATAAACTTCGCCATCCGATTCCAATTTCATGTATGGTGCAAAAGGACGAACAGGACGCTTTACCTTTGGCTTGTCATGGAATGCAACCTGGAAGTACATGCTTCCAAGTTTAGAAAACATTTCTGTTAACTTGTCCTGTTCGGCTTTACTTCTCTTGACGAAATGTGGGGCTTGGTTTCGAAGTTTTTCGTAGGCCGCATGGGCATCTATGTATGATTGAAGATCATTCTTTATCTGATCTGCTCTTACTCCCGGAGGCCATTTACCTGCAGTTTCTTCTTTCTGATTTGCCACAGGATCACTACTTTTTTTGTCAGCAGGAACATATTTTGATGGTTTAGTTGTTTCCCAAACTGATGGCAGTGGCGGGTGTGGTGGAGGTAATAACTGTCGCTCAACTTCATTCAGTTCATCCCTTTTTTTATACTGTATTTCCCCATCCTTAACTAGCTTGACATAAGGTAAAATTGGTGTTTTCAAAGGACTATATTGATTACTAAAAAGTGACCCTAATTCTGATCTTATTTCTTCACTAAACTGATATGACAACGCTGTTAATTCAAAAAACAACGCTTCCATTATTGCCTGATCTTTTCGGGATTTATTGATATAATGAGGTTTGCCACTTCTCAGGCTTTCATATTCCGCAAATTTTTGAAAAAAGTAGTCTGCTGGATTAGCATAATTTGAAATATCCACCAAATAAATTGCAGCAGGAGTAATAGTAATCGATCCTTTTCCATTTTTCAGTTTTGATACTTCTTCTACATATGACTCAGTGAATAAATTGTAGGTTAAAAAAGGATCGCCATCAGGAGTGAAAAAGATGTGGGGAATTTTAAAAACATCATTTTCGCTTTCATTCTCAAAAGAAGGTGCAACTGTACCATCTTCTTTTATTCCTGAAAGTGGCAAAGGTGGTGATAATAACATAGACCGCTCATTATCTGTGAGCTCCGAGTAATTTTTAAATATATAAACCATTTGAACATCTTCTACTAGAAATCTAACCTCGCTGTAAAGTCTAGCTTTCTGTTCCTCCTGAGCCTCGACTGCTTTTCTCCCGGAGTCAACGTAATGAACTCGCCGAATATCCAAGTCTCTGAGGACTGCCTGAAAATCACTCAAGTCTCCCATAGAAAGTTCTGATCCAGTGATCAAATTAATCTTTACTGCATTTAGGGATTTTTTAGTCTCGCTTATCAACGCCTTTACAGCGTCCAAGTCATAATTCTCATTTTCATATTGAATTACTCCATCTGGCTTCAGCGTGAAAGTCAAATCAAAATCCATAGGCTCGAGATATTTTTGATTTGCAGAGTTCACATACACTTCACTCTCGGTATTTCCACTTTCTTGTTTTGCCGCAACTCTTTCAGAGAAAAAGTAAACTACCGCTCCCAAAATAGGAACCAATGCAAAAACCTTAATCCAGGTATTCGAACTTATTGACTTTCTCTTCATCATTTCAAATCGTTTTTTGGTTAATGAAAAATTCAAACTGCTGGCCAAGCCATATTTCTGCTCAGAAAGCATCATTGCGAGTAGTTGACTTTCATACTTCTCTATAGGAGTGCTACGCAAAGCTATTTCGTCAGCTATAAATTCATGATTAAGCTTGATACTTGCTTTTGCCCAGTGTAATCCCGGATGAAACCAAAGCGGCACAAGCAATGCCTCAATAAAAAGGTTATCCCAGCTATGCTTTTCCTGAATATGCGTGGATTCATGAGCGAATACAGCATCTGTGAATTTTCCATTTTCCAGATCTGATTCTGCCACGAAAATGTACTTGAGAAATGAAAATGTAAGGGAATCTTCTTTCAATAAAACCAAGGTCTGACCACGGTAATTGATCTTAATATTTCTCTGAATTTGATTGAACAGGATCTTGATGTTCCGTACAAAACGATACAAAAAGATAAGTGCAATCAAACCATAGATGCCAATTAACAGGTATTCCCAATTAAATTGAGATTCCGGAACTGCCGTAAATACCTGCTCCAGATTAGAATCCTGACTTGCCGCTTCAAAGTAAACAGGCTCAGAAATCACCTCGGATGGGCCAGCTTCAAAGTAAACAGGCTCAGAATTTACTTCGACTGGAGCGGTTGCTATTTCCACAGGAACTTCAATCGTGTAAAGTGGAATTATAAAGGATGCCACTACCGAAAACAGCAGAAAAAACCGGTTGAATCGGTGCAATACTTCTCGCTGCAAAAGCACCCGATGAACAAGGAGTAGCAGAAGCAGGCAGGCTACGGATTTGAGTAGGTAAGCCATCATTTTTTCTGATTTAGCTGGTCTTCGATAATGCTTTTAAGATCTAATAACTCCTCCTCGGAGAGCTCTGCCTTTTTGGTGAAAAAAGAGGCAAACTGTGCTGGCGAATCATTAAAAAAGTTCTTGATCAAACCTTTTAGGTGCTTTGAAAAATAATTTTCTTTTGTAACCATTGGATAGTATTCGCGCAACTTCCCATTGGCTTCATATCCCACAAATTCCTTGTCCTGCATCCGCTTCAGCAGCGTAGAAATAGTGGTTGTAGCTGGCTTAGGCTCTTCATATGCGTCCAATAAATCTTTCATGAAAGCCCGCTTCAACTTCCACAAATGGTTCATCAGTTCTTCTTCTGCTCTTGATAGTTTCATTACCTTTGGATTAAATTACATCTACAAATGTAGAGTATTATTTTAGATCTACAAGTGTAGATGTAAAATCCTGCGTAAATTTCTGTGAAAGCATCTTTTACTTGAATACTTTTTAGGAAATAGTCAAGCCTGAAGAAATGATCACATCAAGCCAAAACTTTTAATGTTCAGAATATTCAACAATTGAACAAAAAGTAGGTTTAATTACCAATTCAAAAAAATTACCGCAATATCCCTAAACGGAACTCGGTTTATCAAGCTATACTTAACAGAAATTAATAATTTCGAAGATTGCCCTAGAGAGAATTTACATGTCTGCTGAAAATATACGATTACAAGAAGATAGGAACCACACCAAGCATTGGAAGAAATGGGGGCCATACCTCACCGAAAGACAATGGGGAACCGTACGGGAGGACTATAGTCCGGATGGTTCGGCATGGGAAAATGTCACCCATGATGATGCCAGAAGTAAAGCCTACAGATGGGGAGAGGAAGGTATTGGGGGCATTTCCGACTATAAACAGAAATTTTGTCTGGCATGGGCCTTTTGGAATGGCAAAGATCCGTTCCTAAAAGAACGCCTATACGGCTTGACAGGAAATCAAGGCAACCATGGAGAGGATGTAAAGGAGATCTATTACTACCTGGACTCCACCCCCACGCACAGCTACATGAAGATGCTTTATAAGTACCCTCAGGCCGAATACCCTTATCAAAACCTCCTTGAAGAAAATAGCAAGAGAGGTAAATTAGACCCTGAATATGAGCTCATAGACACAGGGATTTTTGATGAGGACAAATACTTTGACATCTTTATTGAGTACGCAAAGCAAGATATAGAAGACATCATTGCAGTAGCTACTATTCACAATAGAGGTCCTGAAGAAGCTAAAATCTGGGTGATGCCTACCCTGTGGTTTCGCAAGACTTGGTTTACAGGGCACGAGCCATTTATGCCCAAGCTCACCAAAACCGGTGACAATACCATCAAAGCCTACAATCCAAAGTCAGGCAATTATTCCATCACGTTTGAGGGGAATCCCGACTTGAAATTTTGTGATAACGAAACCAATCGCGAACGGATCTATAACATCGGCAATGAGAAAAAATATCTAAAAGATGCGATCAACGACTTTGTGGTTCAGGGAGATTCCAGCCACATCAATCCTGCCAACAAAGGCACTAAGGCAGCCGCCATCTATGAGATCACCATTCCGGCTGGTGAAAGCAGACAGGTAAAGCTAAGGCTTCAGCATCAAGTAGAAGAAAACCCTCTTGAAATCTGTGATAAATGCCTCGAGCAGCGCAAAAAAGAAGCAGACGAATTCTACGCACCTCTCCAAGAACGAATAACGGACGATGATTTAGTAAATATCCAACGTCAGGCCTACGCAGGGATGATGTGGTCCAAACAATTCTATTACTATGACGTAGAGCGATGGCTGGAAGGAGATCCCGGTAGGTATGTACCGCCTGTGGTGCGCAAGAAAGGCAGAAATAGCAACTGGCGACATGTGCAGAATTATGATATCATATCCATGCCGGATAAATGGGAATACCCATGGTATGCCGCTTGGGATCTGGCATTTCACTGTATCCCAATAGCGCGGATCGATCCGGAATTTGCGAAAGATCAGCTACTGCTCCTGCTGAACGAATGGTATATGCACCCTAATGGACAGATACCTGCTTACGAGTGGAATTTCTCGGATGTGAATCCACCTGTGCATGCCTATGCCGTCCAGCGGGTCTATCAGATTGATAAAAAGGCAAATAATGGTGTAGGCGATCATGAGTTCCTAGAAAGAGCCCTGCACAAATTGATGATCAATTTCACCTGGTGGGTCAATCAAAAAGATAGTGATGGCAAAAACATCTTTGAAGGTGGATTCTTAGGCTTGGATAATATATCTGTCTTCGACAGAAGCCACGCACAGAAATACCACGGCAAACTAGAACAAGCAGATGCCACCTCCTGGATGGCTATGTTCTCTTTGAATCTACTCCGTATATCACTTGATCTCTGCGAGTTCAATACAGTCTATCAGTTTACGGCAACCAAGTTTCTTGAGCACTTTCTTTACATCGCGGGTGCCATGAGCAACATCTCCGAGGAGCATATTTCACTTTGGGATGATGATGATAATTTCTTCTACGACGTATTTCACATACCTGGCAAAGAGCCACGTAAAATGAAAGTGCGCTCTATCGTAGGCTTGATACCGCTATTCGCAGTGGAGCCTATACGCGAAGATCTTTTCGCAAAACTTCCTGAGTTCAAAAAGCGATTGGATTTCTTCCTTCGTGAAAAGCCAAAACTGGCAGCATTGGTCTCCAGCTGGATCCAGCCGGGTTATGACAAGCGAAGGCTATTTTCACTTCTGAGAGGACACAGAATGAAAAGCGTGCTGCAAAAAATGTTGGATTCTGACGAATTCCTAGGTGAGTATGGGATCAGATCGCTTTCTAAGTACCATGAGAAAAATCCTTACTCCATGAAAATAGGAGGAGAAACACTTACTGTGAAATACACTCCCGGAGAATCAGAAACAGAAATGTTTGGTGGCAATTCCAACTGGCGAGGCCCGATTTGGTTCCCAATCAATTTCCTGCTGATCGAGTCACTGAAGAAATTTGACTTCTACTATGGAGGAGATTTCTCTATAGAATACCCTACTGGTTCTGGTAAGTATATGACTATGGACATTATTGCAAAAGAGCTTTCTCTGCGCTGCATGCGCATATTCATGAAGGATGAAAATGGAAATAGGCCAATGTATGGAGCCAGCAATAAAAAATATCAGGAGGACCCACATTTCAAAGATTATATTCTCTTCTATGAGTATTTCCATGGAGACAGTGGTGCAGGCTTAGGCGCATCTCATCAGACAGGCTGGACAGGCTTGGTAGCAGAGATGATTCATAAATATTACAAAATCAGAGAAGATCAGCACCATGATTCTAAAACCCTTTTTAGAAGCTAATAGATTAGAGGCAGGATGTGATGAAGTCGGGCGGGGCTGTCTGGCGGGGCCAGTGGTAGCAGCGGCAGTAATACTTCCGGCAGACTATACTAATCCGTGGATCAATGACTCCAAGAAGCTGGGCAAAAAACAGCGGGAAGACCTTCTAGAGGAGATCAAAGACAAAGCTTTGGATTGGCAGGTAGCCGAAGCCAGCGTAGTTGAAATCGACAAAATCAATATCCTGAATGCTTCCTTTCTGGCAATGACCCGAGCGGTTCTAGGTCTGAAAATACTACCTGAGCATCTACTGATCGATGGCAATCGCTGGAAATCCAATTTAACCATCCCACATACTTGCGTGGTCAAAGGCGATGGCAAATATGCCAGCATCGCAGCTGCCTCCATCCTAGCCAAAGTTCATAGAGATAAATTTATGGAAAAACTCGCTGAAGAGTTCCCTCATTATGCTTGGGAGCGAAATGTCGGATATCCTACCAAAGCGCATAGGTCAGGAATCGAGAATCATGGAGACTGCATCTGGCATAGAAAGAGTTTTCGATTGTTGAGAGAGCAATGTGTATTGGGGCTGTGATTATGTACTAGATCTCAGTCAATTCCCGACATTTTTTAAAATCAATAAATGATAGCCAAACACTATGGCTTATCTTTAAGTGTCTTAGATCCTACTGCATCCTTGATGAATAAATTAACTACAGACCAGTACCAAAATTTAATCAAAGCTTCCATTTCAATGTTTTGGAAGATAAGAAATTCTCAATCACTTGGGCAAAAGAAAAAAGACCAAGGAACTCGTGGAGCAGTTGCAGGAGGCAAACAATTAGATGGATTTATATAATTGCTAGTTGTTGGTGCAAAGGATTTAGGTATTCCTGAAACCTGTATTTACACCAAGAGGAATAATCTACCAGAATTTTTTAGACCTTCAAAAAACTGGGATTTACTAATCATATCGCCTAAAAATCAACTGATTGCATTTGTATAATTTAAGTCTCAGGTAAGTTTATTTGGAAATAACTTCAACAATAGAGTAGAAGAAGCACTAAGGGAGTGCAGTGGATTTATGGACGGAATTCAAAGAAAATGGATTTCAGCAAAGCCAGCAACCTTGTCTAGGTTATGGGTTAATCGTTGAAAAAAATGTTAAGTCCAGCACACCTGTCGCAGTAAATGAACCATATTTCTAAGTCCGCCCAGAATTTAATCAAACCAGTTACCTAGATCGATATGCCTCTTGTTTTATGCGGATTTACTCTAGTTTAAAATTAACTAGTTGAATTATAGCGAATTAACTATGCTAATTTTGTGATTTTGGGTGTCTCGGATTATTTCTAGTTCATGTTTGTGAGACGAAAGAAGAATTCAAGTGGGAGTTTCAGTGTCCAAATTATCCAGAAAGTTGGCAGGATTAATAAAGTAGTCAAATCGATGGGGAGTTCTTGTGATGAAGTGGAATTAGATATTTTAGAGCGCCAAGCCAAACTTGAAATCGAGAAAATACAAGGTCAAGCTTTTCTATTTTCCAACGACCGGGACAGGAGTCTGAAATCCATTCTTTCCAATGTAGGCAATAACGAAATTGAATTAGTGGGTCCGGATAGTGTTCTTGGTAATGTTTATGAATCAATAGGTTACCATGAAATTGGAGTGGATAACTTATTCCGGGAATTGGTCATGTCCAGACTTGTTTACCCGGGCTCCAAACTAAAAACCGTTGATTACCTTTCCAGATTCAAAAATCAAGAAGTCAGTGTTTACTCCATCTACCGATATATGGACAAACTCCATAAAGAGTTTAAAGAGAAGATCGAGAAAACAACCTTCAGTCACTTTGCCAAGATTTTGGGAGGACAGATCGGTCTTGTTTTCTATGACATGACCACCTTGTATTTTGAGACTCCTGATGAAGATGACCTTCGAAAAATCGGGTATTCAAAAGATGGCAAGCATCAGCACCCTCAGATAAAACTTGGACTGTTGGTCGGTTCAGAAGGCTACCCGTTGGGCTACGATATTTTTGAAGGCAATATCTATGAAGGGTATACCCTAATCCCTGTTTTGGAAAGTATTCAAAAGAAGTTTTCCATCGGCAAGCCCATCGTGATTGCTGATGCCGGTTTACTGTCCAACGCCAACATTAATGCACTGATCGGTAACGGTTACAAGTTTGTATTGGGCGGAAAAGTCAGAAATGAAAATAATCAGATCAAAGAAAAAATCCTGGTACTGGAACTAACCGAGGACAAACCCAGGGAGGTAAAAAAAGACGGGTATACGCTGGTGGTCAGCTTTTCTCAAAAGAGGCAGAAAAGATATGGCCACAACAGGAAAAAGGGGCTTGAAAAGCTTGAGAAGAAGGTCAAAAATGGAAAAATAGACAAAAACAGTATTAATAATAGGGGATACAACAAGTACCTCAAGCTGGAATCAGAGGTTAAAGTAGCTATTGATTACAAAAAATATGACCATGATGCCAGATGGGATGGATTGAAAGGATATCTAACAAATACAGATATGAAAGCCAAAGATGTCATCGCTGCATACGGAAATTTATGGCACATTGAAAAGGCTTTTCGTATTAGTAAGACAGATATCAGAATACGGCCAATCTATCACCGAATTCCCCAAAGAATAAACACACATATCTGCATCTGCTTTGTGTCTTATGCTGTATTTAAGGAACTCGAAAGACTACTCAAAAAGGCAAAAGTGTCATTCTCAGCAAACAGAGCCATTGAATTGGCCAAAAGTATATACCAAATAAGAGTACTCCTTCCAGACTCAAAAATCTACACTACTATTCCTCTCAAACCCACGCCAGAGCAGTTGGAATTAATCGAAGCAATCAGGAAAAATTAGCCTGGGTGTCCCATCGCACAAAACAGGAAAAAAACGCGGAACGACATAATCAATTTATAGTTCTTGAAGAAGTTCTAAAACCTTAGCCACTTTCGATGGTAAAAAAGTAAATGCTAAGGACATAGACCTTTACTATTCAGCTTTTCTAATGACTGTTCTGAACTTTGCCTTTCTTTAATTTCACCAAGCAATTCATCTAACCGATTAATCAGAGCCTGGGGCTGTTTGATCACTACCAAATCACCCAGAGCGATCACCCAGCGCACAAATCCCTCAATGGAGGAATTCATAAAGGTCATCTCTGTCAATTCTCCCACTTTTTCCTCGGACACAAATCCATTATTATACTTTGAGTTGGCCAGGTATTTCAAAGAACCATCCGGTACCTCCAGTATGATTTGATGCAGTTTTTGTTCACTGGCTATTTTGTCTAAATATGCCTGTAAGGAAGGATGTTTTCCCGTAAAATAGAAATTTTCCGCCACCTGCAATTTGCTGAATCGATCTAGCCGAAACGTACGATAATCATTTCTCAGACGGCAAAATGCCAATAAATACCATTGCTCATAAGAATGAAACAATCCTATGGGCTCCAACTCTCGGTCAGATTTACGTTCTGGGTCAAAAGTCATATAACTAGTCACCAATACTTTTCTCTCGGCAATTGCTTGAAGGATTAACTGAAAAGCCGTGCTGGATTTATTCATTGCCTGAGAAGAGCCTGACTTCAACACCTGGATGGTATCCTGCACCTCCACCAATAGATCTTTCTCGGTAGATTTCAATACAGCCTTGATTTTGATCAGCGCTTCTTTGAAAAACTTACTGCTTTGCTCATCCAACAGCTTTTCCACCACCTTATCAGCAACCAAAAGTGCCAATGCCTCCTCCCTGCTAAACATGATCGGCGGAAGTCTGTACCCTTCCACCAGGGAATACCCCTGCCCTGCCTCACCGATAATCGGTACTCCAGATTCTTCCAGAGATCTCACATCACGGTATATGGTACGCAAACTCACACTGAAGCGCTCCGCAAGTTCAGCTGCTCGCACGGTTCGCTTGGATTGTAAATGCGTGAGAATCGCCGTAAGTCTGTCTATTCTGTTCATCCAACTAGGGGAAAAAGTCTAAAAGCAAAGAAACTTGAAAAAAATCAGAAAAACTTTCAAATTCCGAAATCCTACTGACATAGGGCTGACACTAGGCGGTTGTTTATTTGGGTATTCTAAAACAAAACACAAGCACTATGGAAACAACAACATCAGCGACGACAGCTCAAATCATTAATAAGGATCAGCTTTTGACTCACTGGCTAGGACATCGCATACTCACCCGAAAAGTACTGGAAGCTTTTCCGGAGAAAGAACTTTTTGAATTCAGTATTGGTGGTATGCGTACTTTTGCGAAGTTGATCAAAGAAATGCTGGCAATGGCTGCGCCTACAGCCCAAGGATTGGCCACAGAAGAATGGGAGGCTTTTGATGAGGAAAAAGCAGAACTGACTACAAAATCCGCACTTTTAGCTAGCTGGGATGAATCTACCGACAAGATCGAGCACTATTGGAAAGCTATTCCTTTAGAGAGATTTCAGCAGCAGGTAGTTGCCTTCGGGCAGTATGAAGGAACCGGCTACAGTACCCTGTTTTACATCATTGATAATGAAATTCACCACCGTGGTCAGGGATATGTGTATCTCCGTGCGTTGGGGATCACTCCACCAAATTTCTGGGAGCAATTTTAATTGTACAGCAGTGGTCTGTGTCAGCACAGACTTATGCCGTGGTCTGTGTCCGCACAGACCACTTTCATTCCACTGTTAAGAAATTTTATTCTTTTTGTAGCGAACAAAACTAATCATACGTCTTGATGTTGATTAAAAACTAAACCCAACAAGTACATATGATGAGTGTAAATTCATTTGCAATGAAGAATCTTAAATCTCTGGCTTCAGTAGCATTACTGGCCGGAACTATGGGAATGACTGGTTGTCTGGATAACGACAATATCCCGAACGATTACCCGCCTGCAGGCTATATTTCTATTTATAATGGAGCTCCTAGCAATACTGGAGTAATAGTATATGCTGACCAAAATCAGGTGAATAATTTCTCTTTAAAGTATGCTGAAGTATTGCCTTATAGCAACTTCTACCCTGGAGACAGACTTTTCAAGTTTACTGAACAGAGTTCTCTGACTTCTCTTTTGGAAAAGGAATTTGAGATCAAAATAGATTCGGTGTACTCCCTGTTTATAGTGGAAGATGCAGGAGAATTGGATGCTGTCTTGGTAGATGATGACTGGTCGGAGCCAACAGCTGCTAAAGCACAAATACGCATAGTAAACCTTTCTCCTGATGCTGGAGCTGTATCACTAAAAGTGGATGATAGCGAGACTCCATTTTTCGATGATGTGGCTTTTAAGTCCAATTCAAACTTTGAAAGTCTTGCCTCAAAAATTTACGACTTAAAAGTAATTTCTAATACAGGGGAAACCCTTGCTACTGCTACAAATGTGGAACTCCAAGGAAAAAGGGTTTACACACTGGTAGTAAGAGGCTATGCTGTTCCGACGGACAATTCCAAAAAGCTAGATTTGCAATTATTGACCAACTATGTAGATTAAGTAATCTTACTATCACAATGCAAAATCCCGGTCTGATCAGGTCGGGATTTTTTTATTCAACCGTGGTTTGTGAGGCTTTCCGACAACAGGAAGCACAGTAGTTTGACCAGCTCACTTATCAAGTTTATCGCGGAATTCGCAACGTTTTGCACTCGATATTCACACCCAAAGTGTAGAGACTCATTGCGTAATGAAATGGACAACTCAATCTAAAGGTAGGATTATCCGCAAAGCCACATAAATGGTACAAAAGAGTTAGCCCGTTAACTTTCCTATAGAAGTATATTGATTTAAGGAAAACATCCTCCTGATCAAATATCACGATGGAATATGACCAAAATAAATGTTAAACAGTAAGGTAAACCGGTCAACGTTTTTTAGGAATTTACATCTGATCACTGAGGACTGACTAACTACTCTTCCTCAAGCACAGACAAAATATTCCCAGCCGGATCCTTAAACCAGGCAACTAATGGGCCACCTCCTTCACGGCAAATTCCTTTTTCATCGGTTTGGATCGGATCTGAGTACTGCTCAAACTGAACTCCTTTCGCAGTCAATTCATCCACTGCCTGATCAATATTATCCACAGGAAAATTCAGCACAGTAAAGGTAGCAGGTGCATGATTGGGCTTGGGATAAATAATGACATTACCTCCACTACTAAAGTGTAGAGAGAGAAATCCCATTTCATCTTCTGTCACGTACAGACCAAGAATATCCTGATAGAAAGATTTGGCTTTTGGGAGGTTATCCACTGAGAAGCCGCTGAAAGCACGGGAGCTTTGAAGCATGGCAAAGAGAGTTAAGAAGTTTTTTATCAATATTATTTCATCAAAATTTCGAGAGATTTTAGGAAACTTCCTATTTCCATCACCTTGGTCTATGCTAACAGACTGGAACTCTAAAATGTAATTTTTGGTATAGATAGAATAAAAAATCTATCCAAATTCATATAACTACATTTAAATTTGAAGCTAAGCGACTTCAAATTTAAATGACAGCCCTAGTTCCTAGATTCCCTTTGAATAAAGAATGGGATTATGCGGTTTTTTTCTTTTTGCTGCCAGGAGCTATTTTCACACATCTTGCAGTTGGAGATAAAGCTGTTGAATATTTTGGCTCATCCCTATTGCTCGTATTGACAATCGTTTCTTGGTTTTTCAGTCCAGCCAACCGTAAAATCACAAGCAGCTGATTATGAAATCGAGCATGACTGAAGCGACACACAGAGGTATGATTATAAATCATGCGAGATTCTCCCGATCCGCCGCGGCGGACGGGACAGGCTATCCCGTTTCCTTCCTCACGGGACAGATGACCTTTGAAAAACAAAAAATAAACACGTGAAAATAGAACTGAATCCACAAGTTGACAAATACCTGGTTGATGGCTGCATGCGCTGTAAATATGGCGGCACCCCACTGTGCAAAGTCAATAACTGGAGAGAAGAATTAGAATTGCTCAGGCAACTTGTTTTAGAAACTGGACTGATAGAGGAATTAAAATGGGGGGCACCGGTTTATACCCATAAGGGGAAGAATATTGTTTCGGTTGGTGCATTGAAAGATTCTGCTACCCTTGGTTTTTTCAAAGGAGTGCTATTGACAGACAAGCATAATATTCTTCAACAACAAGAAAGTTTACAGTCTGATCGGATAGTCAGGTTCACTCATATAGACGAAATCAAAAAAACAGGAGATGTGTTGAAGTCATATGTATTGGAAGCCATTGCTATTGAGGAAAGTGGAAAGAAAGTAGAATTCAAAAAGAATCCTGAACCCATACCTGAGGAACTGTTGCAAGTATTTGAAGATGATCCTGCTTTTAAACAAGCTTTTTACGCTTTGACTCCTGGAAGACAGAGGGGCTACATCATTATTTTTTCGCAACCCAAACAGGCGCAGACACGAATCGGAAGAATTGAAAAATATAAAGAGCAGATTTTTAACGGAGTAGGAATACACGATAAGTACGGTAGCTAAGGAGAGAAGCAGCAGCCCAGCATCGGTACTGGCCACTGCGACTGAAGACTGATCACTCCCCCTACTTCTCTCCTCCTCCGAAATTCATTTTGAAACTCGCTCCGAACAAACCAAAAGTATCACCGTACCCAGAAACTTGTCTTACTTGATGATTGTAGAAAGGCATGATCACATAGTTTGCTCCTTTAGTCTCCAGGACACGAAGATTCACCCCGAAATTCAGCGTAGCAAAGGGATAAAATCTACCGCTTTTTGATTCTAGCGGAATGCTCTCAGTCACATCCTGCTGTCGTAGAGATAATGAAGAAGAACCAAATGCATTATTATACACCGCCACCTGTCGCGCTACTGTATTCTCTTGGCTGCCCGTTTCATTTAAGGCATAGAAGTTTGAAAACCCGGCCTGTACTGAGATAGAATTGTTTCTTGTCACTGGATACTTCACGAACACAGGCACCTCTACCTGCATCTGACGAACTTCCAGTTTCTCGGTCTGCGGGTAAGTATTGCCCAAAGACATCACGGTACTTTCCTGCTTACCATTTTGGTTTAGATAGTTCAAGCCTAGTCCAGAGCCCAAGGTGAGCTTTCCAGGCAGTTTAATATCCACCAGCATACCCAGCCCAATAGTCGAAGCTGTGGCTACCTGATTATCGCTTTGGATTGCCCCAAAACCCGGAGATAATCCCATGCCTAGTCCTACCGTCGTTTTATCTTTTTCTATAATTGGAAAATCATTTTCCGCGACAAAGGCCTCCTTTTCCGTAGGTTTCACAGGTTCTTCAGGCTTTATCAAAACCAGTGTCTCCTCAGGTAACTTCACTGCTACTTGATCTTCCTCTGATTTCGTTATAAGTGGCTGCTTCCGTTCGGACCTTGGCTTTTCGGTTATTTGCGCAATTGGATTCTCCTTAACGATTCGTGGCAATTCAGGGGAGATCTCAATCGTTTCTGGTATTTCTGTCTTTTGGACCGGCTGAGAAACTGAAGCCAAAGCTTTTGAATCATTAGAAATTATTGGTGATTTTGGTTTTTCTGGTGCTTTTGGCAATGACTTAGAACCAGAAGGATTCGTGTTTGGCTCTACAGCTTTCGGTGCTACAGTAGGTGAATTTTCTGCCAACTCTTCAGAATCAGTTAAAGGGATTTCCTCCAACTGATTTTCAGGAGCTTTTTGTGTGTTTTCTGCCAATTGAACTTCTTGCGAAGATACATTTCTATTTTCAGAAAGGTCCACCGTATTCAGTCCTATTGCTATCAATAGTAAAGACGCAGCAATGCCACTTGCCCAATAGGCAATAGCTTTGCGTTTGTGCTGCGCGCGCTTTTTCTGAAAACCTTCCCAAGCACCCAACTCGTAGGGCACGGAGGCTTCGACTAACTTCTTTTTAAGGGAAGCAGCGATTTCATTATCCAGCTTATCTTCCTTCATATTCTTTCAAGTGTAATGAGACTAATTTGCGGAGCTGAGATTTTGCCCTGGCCAGATAGACTCTTGACGAGCTTTCGGTCAAGCCCAGCTTTTCGCCAATTTCCTTATGACTATAGCCTTCGATCTCATAGAGATTGAACACCATTTTATGATCCTCTTGTAATAGATTGATCAGGTTGATAATATCCTGAAATGCCAGCTCCTGAAGAGCACTCAGCTCGTGGAACACAGCAGTTTCCTCAGACACATCTGTTTGATTCTGAAACTTCTTCTGTTTGCGGAAATAGTCTATCGCGGTGTTGACGGTGATACGGCGAAGCAATGCTTTCACAGACTGGAAGTCATCAAATTTCTTAATAGCTCCGAAAAACTTGATAAATGAGTCGTTTGTGATCTCATCGGCAAGCATTTTATCTTTAGAATAGGACAGACTGATCCCCATGACATAGCCATAGTATTTTTTATAAAACACCTCTTCGTACTTAGCCGATCTACGTTTGCAACCTTCGATCAGCTCCTGATCAGTCCACTTCAATTCAAACCTATTAATCTATGCTTTACGACATCCATGTTGGAGTCGGGATTTTTACTCGTTAGCTATTTTATCATTCGTCCCATGATAGGGATTTTCCTTTGCGTCATGCACCTCTATAGCTCTTTTAATCGTTTTATACTCCTTCTGTATTGAGGAGTTCATACAATCGGAGATTCCCAGTAGATTCTGGGAATAGCCAGAATCACCAGCAAAATTAGATGCTTCTATCAAAAATCCAGCATTGACTGAGTCATTCTCAGAGCCAGCATTAAGCGCGCTGCTCGCAAATATCAAAACCAAATAGATTCGTAGGAGAGTCTTCATTCTGCTTTTCTACCCTGACGGAAAGCTTACTCAATACGCTACAGGTAGCGAGAAAAAAATTTTAAGTGTTGCTTTGGCAACAAGCCTCGCCTGAATAAAATGAATGCTATTCCTTTAGAAGCATCTAACTTTACCTTCCCTTAAAAACAGATTCAATTGGCATCAATATCTCTCTTCATCTCTAGGTTATTTCCTTCCTTGATTTTTTGCAGAAAAAGATCCTCTACATAGAATTGCCAATCTGAAAACCTGATCGCCTGATTAGCCAAATGCACATGATAATCCTGATCCAAAAAGTAATCATTTGGCTTGTTCAGCTCTCTGGTTTTACCATAGACTTTTTCCAATTCCGCCAACTGAGTCTTCCATTCGCCTTCTAGATTCAGAAGTTTCTCTTTGGCGATCTCTCTTTCCCCAGCCGTTTTCGCCAGATCCCAGTCTGCCAGAAGCAGCAGGGATTTATTGGTGAACTGAGTGACTTTGGCCACTTGCTCATAGACTTCAAGTGTATAAGTATTTCTATTCGCCACTTTTTTAGACGCCGAGATTTTATATAATACCGAATCAACCATCAGTTGACTTTCCTTAGCTTTCGCCAGTTTATCCTTATTTCGTTCCGTCCAATCTCCTGGAGCATTTGCCTCCGGCAAAGTTAAAACCGCATCCTGCATGGGATTATCCATTCTTCGCAATCGATTTCGGTCTTTATTTTCCAACAGGGCATTTTTCCAAAACGCTACAGGGGCTTCCAAATCATTGATAAAGGCAAAGTCCTCTGAGGCCAATTCCGAGCCGAAAGTACGGTGTCTATAAGCTGCATGAAGCTCATCAGAAGTTCGTTTTTCGCCTGCCCATGTATATTCCGCGAAAATCGAAATCCCTCTACCATACAATTCAAAATGCGGAGAATCATCATCCCAAAGCGTCAACAGCAATCCGTCAGCCTTATTGTCGATTGAGATCAACGCGAAATCCCGAATATTTGCAGTGTTACTCTCTTCGAGTGGCATCAGGTTCCAGCGCGTCTGACCCGCCGTGGCACCCATCACTTTGAACCCATGATCGGTAAACCACTGCATCGCACGATTATTCCCAATAGTCTCTGGCATTTCGTAGTTCCAGCGCATATAAACGCAATTCTTTGGGAACATGTCCACATACTTATTCAGATTGGGTTCATTTACTGTCCAGATACTATCTACCTGCGCTTCAGAGAGATTTCTGTTGAAAATAGAACCATAAACGCCTGCATTTTTCAAAGGCATATCATCCCAAAAAATAGGTGTAACGCCATGCTCCTCGGCATATTTACTCACTCTGTTCAGCCAAATCAACTGCAACTCCAAGGCGGATTTCCCACTTCCTCTTCCTGTAGTATGCACTTCATCACCACCCACATGCAGGTATTGAGCATGGGGAAAAGCGGCCAGCGCATCCGAATAAAGATCAAATTGAACCTGGTAGGTACGCTCATCAAGAGGATTGAAAGCCCAATCGCTTTCCGGATCATCACGCAAATCCTTGTATTCTTCATGCTTCAGAATAAAGGATGCATGCCCCAGTCCTTGCACCAAGGGCGAAATCCGAATATTTCTTGCCATAGCGTATTCACTCAGCTTTTTCCATTCTGCTATGGTCCAAGCATCTGAAGAACCAACTTTTGGTTGCTTTTCGAAAGCCAGTTTATCTTCTATTTCCAAGATTATTCCATTGATTTTCATCTCAGCCAAGCGATCCATCAGCTGATAGTAATAGTCCTTCTTTTCCAGATGATGCTTGACATCAAGTTGAATTGCGCGATACTTGAGTGCTGGTTCATCCTTTATAGAGATCAATGGTAAAGCCGAATCCTGATCCAGTGCATCCTGCACCAATTGCCCCAGTGTAATCAAGCCATACCAAAGTCCTTCTTTGCTGGCAGCTTTGATATCAATATGTTTCTTAGAAATCTCCAGAATGTAGGCTTCAGGATTCAAACCTGTTGCAGTTTCTAAAGTGAGAGAAACTTTACTAGAACCAGCAAGGGATATACCATCGATAAAATCTGATTTAGCCTGTTCCACAAAATCCACGATATCCGAAGCAAGCAAATCAGAAATACCGGAAATCTCTACTGATGAAGGACTCGGTAAAATCATGAAGCTTCCTTCCTTTTTGGGAGCGGAGTTGCAAGAAGCAAGTATCACTAAGGTTAGCAGCAGATTGAAGATTGAAAACAAGCGCATGTAAAGAGGTTATAGAGTTTAAATAATTATGAATTGGCTAAAATACCAAATATTCAAAGCTGTTAGAACCACTCAACAAACAATTCTAAAGCTATTAGTGCTTCCGGCTTTAATATTCCCATTTTTTCCCTAATTTTTAGGTTGAAGTTTCGTAATACTATCTGTTGTTACCTCTTTTTTAAAACCCAACCTAACCCAAAATGCTCACATTATTGATTATCCTTTTTGCCTTGGCCTTGATTCTTGTGGCCATCGTCAAATTTGACATCCATCCCTTTCTTGCTCTTTTCTGCGGTGCAATTCTCTATGGGCTATTATCAGGTATGCCTGGAGAATTGATCTTACAATCCATTTCCGAAGGGTTTGGTGGAGTGCTGGGTAGTATAGGTTTGCTTATTTTGCTCGGTGTGATGATGGGTACTTTTTTGGAAAAAACAGGTGGAGCCATCGTGATCGCAGAGAAAATTCTGTCTTGGATAGGAGAAAAGTCGGTAACGCTCGCCATGATGATTTCGGGGTATATCCTCTCTATTCCTGTTTTTGGAGATAGTACCTTTATTATGATGAATCCGATCAGTAAATCGCTTTCATTGAAAAGTAAGGTTCCCTATGCTGCCACCACTATCGCGTTGGCTTTGGGAGCTACCGCCTCGCACTCGCTGGTCCCTCCTACTCCAGGGCCGATAGCTACGGCTGGAATCTATGAAGCTGATCTTGGGATGATTATTTTCTATGGCCTTATCGTGAGTTTGATAGCCTTGATACCCAGCTATATATTTGTCAAAAAAGTCGCCTACAAAATCCCACTTCAGCCAAAGTTCGCTGTTGAAAATGTAGAGATTGAAAAGAAACAAAGACCATCGGCGTTTGCCTCTTTTCTGCCGATTATCGTTCCCTTGATTCTGATCATTATTGCATCTATCGCAAAATATCCCACCAAACCATTTGGCGAAGGTGTTTTTTACACCTTTATCCAATTTGCGGGAAGCCCTGTAATCGCATTACTTTTAGGCTCTTTCCTGGCCTTTAGCTTGCCAAAGAAATTTGATGCCAAATTACTTTCTTCCTCTGGCTGGATCGGCGAGGCGATTTTGATCGCAGCACCCGTGATCTTGATTACCGGTGCCGGAGGAGTGTTTGGAAAAATGCTTCAAAACTCTGGAATCGGTGATCTTGTCAGCAGCAGCATGAGTGGCGCAAGCTGGGGAATTTTTCTTCCCTTCCTGATTGCTTTTGCTTTGAAAACCGCACAAGGTTCGTCAACAGTAGCGATGATTACTACGGCATCAATTATTGCTCCTTTACTAGGCAGTCTTGGCTTGGATTCTGAAACCATGCGTGTCTTTGCTGTCCTGGCTACAGGCGCCGGAGCCATGGCTATTTCCCATGCCAACGACAGTTTCTTCTGGGCTGTAACTCAGCTCTCTGGCTTATCCATCAAGCAAGGCAATCAAACTCATAGTCTGGGTACGCTGATTATGTCCGTGACCGCGATTAGTGTGATATATTTAATTACGCTGGTGGTGAGGTAGAAAATGGAAGGTAGAGCTTGAAGGTCAATGATTCGATAGGTTGACTCTTCAGTTGTATGAGTGTTATCAAAAATAATCCACACCGAAGTAATGAGAACAAAATGGAGGAAGCTACACAAAACCCTGAGAATTGGGCTAATCGTATTAGTTGTAGGGAGCAGCCCTTTATTAATTATTATTGGGCTTGATGAGCTAGGAGCCATTGATGCTGGAAACGCTGTAGGGCCAGGAATTCTGGCAATGTTAACTTTCTATCCTTCTATTATTTTAATTATAATAGGTTCTGTTTTAACCTATCGAAGTAGAAGAAAAGCTATGGTATCGGAGTAAAGAGATTGATTTAAATAATTTACCCTTCATGAAAAATCTCATAATCCTACTTTTTATATTTTCTTCCATTTCCGCCAGTCAAGCCCAAATCCTTAAAAAACCAATCCCAGATAAACTGGTTGTTTTGACTTTCGATGATGCGCCGGCAAGTCAGTATGCTGTAGTAGCTCCACTGCTTCAAGAATTCGGGTTTGGAGGGACTTTCTTTGTCTGTGAGTTTCAGCCCAATTACGCTGACAGTAGTTTGTATATGAACTGGCGACAAATCCAGGCCTTGGACAGAATGGGCTTTGAAATTGCAAACCATACACATACCCATGCCAACGTAAGCAAATTAACCCAGAAAGAATTTAACAAACAGCTATCCTATATAGAGGAAAAATGCGACTCCTTAGGAATCGATAAACCTACCAATTTTGCCTATCCGGGTTATGGATTGAATGCTCAAGCTTTAGAATTTTTACAGGAAAAAGAATACGTCTTTGCACGTGCAGGCGGAAGTAGAGCTTACGATCCTTTCAGCGATCATCCCTATTTGATTCCAAGTTGGGCCACCGAAGAAACTAATCAAAGGGAAATCATTAAAGCCTTTGGTCAAGCCAAAGACGGAAAGATTGTCATCTTGACTATTCACGGCGTTCCAGATATAGAACATCCTTGGGTCAATACTCCTCCACAGCTTTTCAAGGAATACTTACAGTACCTTGATGCAAATGATTTCACAGTCATTTCTATGAAAGATTTGGAAGATTATATTGATGTGGAAGCCGCGAAAAAATCTATAATTCCCGATTTTTCTAGAAAGCTCAGCAATTAAAAAAAGGTGATCCGTTTCCAGATCACCTTTCCTAATAATCCAAGAAATTATAATTAAGCCAGATCGAAGCGATCGAGCATCATTACTTTATTCCAAGCTGCGACAAAGTCCTTCAGGAATTTCTCCTTAGAGTCAGCGCAACCATAAACTTCTGATAAAGCACGGAGTTCTGAGTTAGATCCGAAGATCAAATCAGCGCGCGTTCCAGTCCATTTCACCGCACCAGTCTTGCGATCTGAACCAATAAAAGCATGCTGTCCACTATCTGCAGCCTTCCAAGTAGTCCCCATATCCAAGACATTAATAAAGAAGTCATTGGTTAAAGCTCCTGGAGTTGCTGTAAATACTCCATGCTTAGAATTGTCATAATTCGTGTCCAATACTCTCAACCCACCAACAAGTACCGTCATTTCAGGTGGAGTGAGCTTGAGAAGCTGAGCTCGATCTACTAACATTTCTTCTGCTGAAGCTTTGTGCTTAGGTCGGTAGTAATTACGGAAACCGTCAGCTGCTGGCTCCATAGCGGCGAAAGATGCCACATCAGTTTGTGCTTGAGAAGCATCAGCTCGACCAGGGGTAAAAGGAACCTTTATTTCATGACCCGCATTTTTAGCAGCTTGCTCCACTCCTGTACATCCCGCCAATACAATTAGATCAGCTAAAGATATTTGTTTTCCACCAGCCTGACTATCGTTGAATTCCTTCTGAATAGCTTCCAGTTTATCAATCACTTTTCCAAGCTGAGAAGGGTTGTTGACTTCCCAATATTTCTGTGGAGAAAGTTTAATTCTAGCTCCATTGGCACCGCCGCGCATATCTGATCCACGGAAAGTAGAAGCAGAAGCCCAGGCAGTAGATACCAATTCAGAAACAGATAGACCTGATGCCAAGACCTTAGCCTTCAAAGAAGCCATATCCGTATCATTCACCAATTCATGTGTGACAGCAGGAATAGGATCTTGCCAGATCAGCTCTTCGGTAGGTACTTCTGGACCCAAATATCGATCGACTGGCCCCATATCTCTATGAGTCAATTTGAACCAAGCTCTAGAGAAAGCATCTGCGAACTCATCGGGATTTTCGAAGAAATGTCTGGAAATCTTCGCATAGACAGGATCTTCCTTCAAGGCCAAATCAGTAGTCAACATGGATGGAGCATGCTTCTTGGACGGATCATGTGCATCAGGTACTGTACCCGCTCCTGCGCCGCCTTTTGGAGTCCATTGATGTGCTCCGGCTGGGCTTTTTGTGAGTTCCCAATCGTATTTGAATAGATTCTCAAAAAAACTATTGCTCCATTTTGTAGGAGTGGAAGTCCAAGTCACCTCAATACCACTGGTGATTGTATGTCCAGCATTCCCTGTTCCATAGGTATTCTTCCAGCCTAGGCTCATTTCTTCTATGGGTGCACCGGCAGGTTCATGACTTACGTACTCGCCTGGATCTGCTGCTCCGTGAGTTTTACCAAAGGTGTGACCACCAGCTATCAGTGCTACAGTTTCCTCGTCATTCATGGCCATTCGGCCAAAGGTCTCACGAATATCATGCGCTGCTCCGATCGGGTCAGGCTGTCCTTTTGGACCTTCAGGGTTCACATAGATCAATCCCATATGAGATGCTCCCAATGGATTCTCCAATTCGCGATCCCCGCTGTATCTTTCCTCATCTCCTAGCCATTCACCTTCAGAACCCCAGTAAATATCCTCTTCCGGCTCCCAGATGTCCTCACGTCCACCACCGAAACCAAAAGTTTCCAATCCCATAGTTTCCAAAGAAACATTACCTGCAAGAATCAATAAATCTGCCCAAGAAAGCTTACTTCCATACTTTTGTTTGATTGGCCACAGTAGCAGGCGAGCCTTGTCTAGGTTAGCATTATCAGGCCAGCTGTTTAGCGGAGCAAAACGCTGAGATCCTGATCCTCCACCGCCACGACCATCGGCAATTCTGTAAGTACCGGCACTGTGCCAAGCCATTCTGATAAAAAATGGGCCGTAATGACCAAAATCTGCAGGCCACCAATCTTGTGAATCTGTCATCAGATCAGCTAGGTCCTTCTTCACAGCCGCTAAATCCAAAGACTTGAATGCTTCAGCATAGTTAAAATCCTTATCCATTGGATCAGACTTCGAAGAATGCTGACGCAGGATATTCAAGTTCAATTGGTTTGGCCACCAATCACTATTTTTAGTTCCTCCGCCTGCCGTCTTGTGTACGGCACCGCTGGTGAAAGGGCATTTTGCTTCACTATCATTCACATCCCAAACAGGGTCTTTCGATGAATGATGAGGGTTATTGTGTTTATCCATAATATTAGGTGTGTTTTAATTTTAGTCCTTCGAAAAGCTAATTTACCAAAAGATCTTCTTATGTAATTATAAAACCCATTGATAAAAACTATGACTGTTTTGCTCTTGCGATTGAGTTTGTCAATAAATTTGGTTTGATATTTTTTAATTTATCAAATAATACCGAAACAGTCCAGTGTAGGATTTCCTTCTGAACTATCCTCAGCCACAAGTTGCTCCTTTTCTTGAGTTTTCAATAAAAGGTGGTATTTTGATAGTGAAAAATCATTGCTATTTGGAACAATGAACTGTATTTTCCTTACCTACCTACAACATACTACCTAAACTATCCCAACATGGTAACACTTCTCATTATTCTTGCTATAGGTCTTATAATTGGCTCTTTTCTCGTTGGTATTTTCAATCGATTTGTAAAAAATAAAAACACAGTCAAAGATGGTTGGAGCAATATAGATGTCGCACTCAAAAGGCGTTACGATCTCATTCCTAATTTGGTAGAAACTGTAAAAGGCTATGCAAGCCATGAAAAAGAAACATTGGAAGCCGTAATCCAAGCCAGAAACGCAGCGATGGCTGTACCTTCTGGCGATATCAACAAGCAAATCCAAGCAGAAAATCAGCTTCAAAAAACTCTCCGAAGCATTTTTGCACTCAGTGAGGCTTATCCTGATCTAAAGGCAAACACCAATTTCTTACAACTTCAGGACAAACTAAACGAGATCGAAGAAAATCTAGAGCGAGCCAGACGCTATTACAATGGCACTGTCAGAGAAAATAACACCTATGGTGAAAGTTTTCCAGGAGTACTTTTCGCAGGAATGTTCAATTACCAGCATTTTGACTATTTCGAGGCAGAGCCAGAAAGCAGAGAAAATGTAAAAGTGAGTTTTTCCTGATTACAGACTAAAAGCCTCAAAACATCAGCTGTGTTTTGCAGATATGAGCACTTTTATGAAAAAAATCACATTTCTTCTTTTCTTGTTTTTTGCGCAGCTTGAACTCTTTGCGCAAGATTTCACCGTCACTTCCTATGCTGTGGATATTACGATTCACGAAGCTGGTTACTTTGATGTAGTCGAGAAATACAATCTCAATTTTGAAGTACCGAAGCACGGGATTTTTAGGAATATTCAGACTTCCTACGATTTGCTCACGGAAAATACTGAGGAAGAAACGCGTAAAATCAAACTAAGCGACATTGAAGTTCCCGGTTATATGTTTGATGCTCCGTCAGCTTTGGGACAAAAAATGTCCGATAACCTACAAATCAAAATCGGTGATGCAGATGTGACCCTTGAAGGTCCTCAAGAGTATGAAATCCGATATAGAGTAGAGAATGCATTCCTGCATGAGAAGGAAGCGATACAATTCTATTGGAATATCAAGCCTAGTGACTGGAATGCACCATTTTATGAAATTGATTTCAACGTGCATTTGCCTGATGGAATCACCCTAGATGAGGGAGATTACTTTCTCTATTCAGGCACTGTTGGCTCAGATGTCCCTACATCAGATTTCCAAACTACCTATTCCAACGGAGTCTTTTCTGGGACTAGCAACCCCAAAGTGGTTTCTTCCGGTGGAGAAGCGATAACAGTTCTGTTGAAATTACCTTTGGGAAGTATCAAAGAAATCAAACCGTTTTGGCCATTTTGGACTGATTACGGTTGGACGATTATCCTAGCGTTGGTGTTCTTTGGATTCTATGGTATTTGGAAAAAGCACGGCAAAGACGATCATGTCACCACCACAACCAGCTATTACCCACCCAAAGGAATGGATCCAGCGATGGTGGGCTTCTTGATAGACGATTCGGGAGACACCAATGATCTCATTTCATTAATTCCATTTTGGGCATCACAAGGCCATATTACTATAGAAGAAATTGACAAAAAAGGATGGTTTGCTAAGGATGATACTAAACTAGCCAAACTAAAGGAACTTGATTCAGATACTCCTTTATATCAGCATCAACTTTTCGATGGGTTATTTGGCAATAGATCAGAAGTTCTGGTTAGCAGCTTAAAGGATAAGTTTTATACCACAATGAGCAAGGCAAAAGGTACACTCAAAGATTCATCACAAATTTATTATGTCAATAAATCACGAAGAATTAAGAATTTCACGATTGCTGGGTTAATCCTTTCCTTATTCATTCTAGTCCCAACTTTTCTGCTCCACTGGGGGATAATAGCCACAATCGCCGTTGGCGCTTCAGTCATTTTCTTAATTATCATGAGTCAATTTCTGATTAAAAAAAACAAAGAGGGGACTGCAATTTTAACCGAACTGAAAGGCTTCAAACAATTCATTAAAGTAGCTGAGGAAAACAAGCTCAAAATGCTTTTGAAAGAAGATCCTACTTACTTCGAGTCCACGATGAGCTATGCCTTGGCATTTGGAATGTTTGACAAATGGGCGAAAAAATTTGATGCACTGAATATAGAGCCACCAACTTGGTATTATTCTTCAACAGGCAGAATGTTGTCCATGAATCATTTCTCCAAATCCTTTACTAATTCAATCAAATCAACCCAATCAACTATGGTGAGTTCTCCATCAAGCTCTGGAAGCTCAGGTGGTGGTGGATCGTCAGGAGGAGGATTTGGCGGCGGAGGAGGAGGAAGCTGGTAAGCTTGATATTCCATTGAGCCAATTAATAACTTATTTCATCTGTTTATAATTGTTTTTTAAAGGTCATACCCTGTCCCGTCCGCCGCGGCGGATCGGGAGAATCTCGCAAGTCTTATAATCATCCCAGTGTGTGACGCTTGAGTCATACTCGATTTCTGGGTAAATGAGATAGCTTTTATTTCCTATGAAATCTATGTAGCTATGTAGCCAATCTTACACCACTCATTCCAGCACCTCTAAGGTACCCAGCGCATGCTGCATCAATACTTCTTGGAAATACAAGGTATATGTTGCCTGTGCCTGATCAGCTTGTGCACTTACTAGTTGTTGATTAGCAGTTGCCAAATCGACGAAATTGGAAATACCAAGCCGAAATCGCTCTCCAATCGCAAGTTGAGCCTCTGTAGCAGCCAAAACCTGAATTTCAGTATTCCCTTCTTTCTTTACCGCTGCCAAATAATTTTGGTGTGCCAGCTTCACATCTTGATATATTTTTCTGTTAACCGATTCCTTTTGCAAGACCTGATTTTTATAGGCAACCCTACTCCTACTTACATCCAACTTTGTCTGGAAATTATTGAAAATCGGTATAGAAAGACTAATTCCAACTGTGTTTTGTGGATATACTTTCCAAAGTTGATCCTGTAGATTCCGATCATCCAAAGAGGTGAAGAAGGTATTGTAATTATAAAATGCACCTATTCTTGGATAATACATGGCCTTGATTGCCTGCATATCCTTTTTGAAAGACATCACCAAAAGCTCTTGCTGTGTACGATCAGCTCTATTAATCTGAGCTATATCATACAGCTCAGGCATACCCATTTCTGCAAATCTCAAGCTTTCAATTCTCGGATCTACTGACTCCAATACAGGTATAACGCCAGGTTCAAGCTGCAGATACTCCGAAAGGTCCCAGAGATCATTTTGTAGCTGCAATTCCGAATCTACAGCTACAGATTCCAGCCTAGCCACTTCTGACTGCTGATTGTATTTATCTGACAGGGTGCGTAAACCTGCATCGACAAATCCCTCAATTTGCCTTAACTGCTCTTTTTGATTATCTAGATTTTGAATAGAAATCCTTACCAATTCCTCATCTAGAAGTACTTGGAGATACCGTCTTGCCACTTCGAACATCACTTGTTGAGATGCTCTGTCAAGACCTTTTTCTCCAGCTTCATAAGCAAGCTTCGAGGATTGTGTATCCAGTATCCTTCTTCCGGAATTGAAGATTGGCATGTTCACATTCAGTCCCGCATTGACTACCTCATTTCTTACATTGGTCACTACTATCTCCCCCTCAATCTGCTGAAACTGCTGTCCTGACTGCTGAGAAAAGGAGCTATTGATGTTTGCATTGGGAAGATGGGAAAGAAGAGCCGACTGCTTTTGCAGCTTTAGCACTTCCATGTTATTGGACTGGGTCTGGTAGGCTACATTTGCTGCCAGGGCCAAATCAACAGCCTGTCTAAAATTAAGCCTTAGCGTATCCTGAGCCCGAATAGTACCCGCAATTAGTACTGCAATCAAAAGGGTTATATACTTTTTATACATGGATAATCGCTTCATCTTTTTCTATTTTACCATCCAGCATATCGATTAATCGCGAGCCGTAATCCGCATTCTCTCTAGCGTGAGTAGCCTGAATAATTGTAGTTCCTTCTCGGTGCAATTCCTGGAACACCTCCATGATTTCCTTGGCTTGTCCGGAGTGTAGATTGCCCGTAGGCTCATCTGCAAGAAGTACTCGGGGTTTTCCAGCCACTGCTCTTGCTATACCCACTAGCTGCTGTTGCCCCCCCGAAAGTTGGGCAGGAAAAAGATCCTTTTTGGCCACCATATTAAATCTGTCCAACAGATTAGCAATAATACTTTTGCGCTCACTGGAAGAGACTTTTCTATACAACAGTGGCGTCTCAATATTTTCATACACAGTCAATTCATCAATCAAGTGATAGGCTTGGAATATGTATCCAAACTCACTTTTATGAAGTGAGGCACGCTCTCGATCCTTCATGGATTTGATGCTTCTATCACCAAATAGGTAATCTCCATCATACTCTTCATCAAGTAAGCCAAGGATATTAAGAAGAGTGGATTTCCCTGCACCACTTGGTCCCATCAGGGTGATAAATTCCCCTTCGTCGATAGTAAGATTAATTCCTTTGAGAATAAACACCCGCTGGAAACGAGATTCGATGTATTTATCCAGGTCCTTTAATTGTATCATTTTTAATAGAAATATTTGAATTACTAGTCCGCCGAGGCGGGTTGAAAAAGTGGAAAATTTGAGCATAATTATTTTCAATCTCTTTTCTCCATTCTTATCAAGTATATTTCCACTTTTATGCCACAAAAAAATGCCTCTGAATAAACTCCAGAGGCATTTTTATACATATATCAAGTTTGCTATCTCGAACGTTTTTGTTCGCCAGCGAACAAAGACACTATCCAATTTTCATTAATCAATAGTCAATTCCAGATTCTTGACTCTTAAGACTAGGCCCTGTAATCTTGATACATGCTACTTAATACTAAGTACTTTCTTAAAACTTACGGTACTTCCCTTTCAGGAATTTGTTCGCTTTCCTCTCAGCAAACTTCGCTTTTTTGCTATTCCAGTGCAGTGTTTCGTTAGGGAATCGGCCTGCAATCACACCCAGCAAAATAGTTTCTGTCAATCTAGATGCATAGGAGAATGGCGCAGTAGTTTCACCTTTGCCCAGGCAGGCATCTACAAACTGGTGGTAGTGCTTCTTGCTTTCAGAATCGTAATCTTTTACAGGCTTACCCAAATTGAATGATTCTATATCCATTTCTACATATTCTCCATCCACGATTTTTCGAGGCAACTGCTGGAAGTGCGGCAATAGGAGTCTGCCCTTTTCCCCCATAAACATTGCTCCTTGATCAGGCAATTCATCTCCATTTGGAAGCAGCAAATCCTCATGTGCCTCTGGAGCTCCGATTCCATCATACCAAACCCATTTCAATGTCTCAGCAGTGTGCTTAGTGCCAGGAAATTCATAGGTCACAACATTTTTAGCAGGAAAGCCAAATCCGGTAGGTTCACGACACTCATTGATAATCGTACGAGGAACGTCTAGCTCAAGCGCATTGTATGGCGTGTCAAAAATATGTACTCCCATATCTCCAAGTGTACCACAACCGTAATCCATTATCTTTCTCCAGTTTCCAGGATGGTAAAAACCTTCTTTGTATGGACGCTCTGGTGCGGTCCCTTGCCACAGATTCCAGTCTAGACTAGCAGGAACAGGATCAGATCCTTCTGGCTCAGGTCCATCGTAGCCCCAGTCTTTTGGTGACCAAGCACGGACGGTATGCACTTTACCGATGATTCCGGACTGTATAAGCAGGGTTGCTAATTTATAATCATAGAAAGAATGAACCTGGATACCCATCTGAGTCACCAAATTCTTTTCAGCTGCCATTTTGCTCATTTCTCTAGCCTCACTCACATGGTGGGTCAACGGCTTCTGACAATACACGGGCTTGTTCATGTCCATTGCCATCATTGATGCAGGGGCATGCGTATGATCTGGTGTAGAAACTATCACAGCATCGATTTGATCACCCATCTCTTTCAGCAATTCTCGATAGTCTGTATAGATTTTAGCGTTTGGATGAAGGGCTTTGGCTTTGGCAAGATTCACACTATCTACGTCACACAGCGCAGTGACATCCACCAAATCATGCGATGAAATGGCGTCCAAATCAGCCATACCCATACCGCCAAGGCCAATATGTGCCGTTCTTAGGCGTTCGCCGGCTTTTAGTCTGGCCAAAAGAGAAGGAGCTAATGCAGCTCCCAAGATCCCTAAACCACTCTTTTTGACAAAATCTCTACGGTCAATACTCTCAATGTTCTTACTCATGTTTTCAGTGAATTTATTACTGGGTTATTTTATTGTTCTTTGATACTGATATTTCTAAAACGGACTACATCACCATGACCTAAAAAGCCGATATGCCCCGAATTTCGCTGCAAACCCGGATGATCTTTGTGATCCAATGTACCGTTTTTACTTGCTTCTAGATAATCCCCCTCTAAAATCGTCTCCCCGTTGAGAATGATTTTGATGTGCGGATGATTTACTATCACTTCCTGTGAATTCCATTCGCCTACAGGATTAAGAAATCCGCGCTTGGCAGGTATGACCCCATACACAGAACCATGAAATTGGTATTCTTGAAGTTCGGAATACTTCTCTGCGGTATTATCCAAGATCTGAAGTTCCTTGCCCACATAAGCCGCATCTCCGTCTAATGGTGCATGAATTCCAAGTCCATTATTGGCTCCGGGAGTGAGTTGAAATTCAAATCGAAGGATAAAATCCCCATACTCCTTCTCAGTATAAAGATTTCCTCCACCAGTACCCTTCGGATCAATCACAATCATTCCATTTTCTGCTCGGTAAGAACTTTTATTCCCCACCCAACCCTCCAGGTTTTCGCCATTGAATAGTCTGACGAAGCCATTACCGGGGCTACTTTTTTGCGAAGTGCATGAAGTTAAAGTCATTGCAGAAGCAAAAAGTGCCAGAAAGAAAACAGAATTTGATTTGGACATAGGAGTTTTTAGAATTGCTTAATTGCAGCCAATAATTAAAATTGAAATGCAATTTAACCTTTCATGTCAATTTTCAGCTAATTGACTTACTTAAAAATTTTATTTACATCTATGGGGATTTATTGATTTTTTCGGGGAAGATGTTGATTGGATTTGTAAAAAGTAACATGTCCAATGTAAAAAATATGTGTAAACATCGTCATTGAGAAGGCCCCCTAAATGAATAACAATGCACTGACGATTTTGCCCTGAAGCAATCTCAAGCCCGACAAATACAGATGTTACGTAATGCTATCATTAGAACGTTCTACATATATCAAATTGCAATTGATTTCCTCCCACCTAAAACTACCTACAAATTACCAATTACAGTTTTTTTTCACAAACCAGACACCTATCGTCAGGATTATTTTTTGTCCTTTTTCGTATTCCAATTAGCCGGTATTTTGAAATCAAATGGAGCAGAACAAAGCAGAACGTTATTTCAAAGGGCATGGATCGCAGATCAATTCTTCCAGCCACCGAATGAGAGCATAAAGAAAGTCAGATGTACTCTGGGATGGCACAGCCATGGTAAAAGCATTATCTGAGTAAGGCAGTCAGCCAACAAAAAGCTGGCCTACCATGTGTTCTCCAGTTTCCCTGTCGATATAGATAAAGGTCTTCCCCGCAAAATTCTATATAGAGCTTTTCTGCGGGTTTGTGGTCAAGAACAATGGACGGTTTTCCTTTTGCAGCCTCCTGCTGATCAAGATGGAAACAGAATTGGGAGTAGCACAAACAGAGGGGGTCAACATCATGTTGACCTCATGCTAACGATTTATGCTGACCCTTTTCCGCTAACAAGGTCTTGCTCTATCGTAAATTATTTAAACAAAATTATGCAAACACACGATTCATTGAAAAACAGAAGTGACCTCTGAGAATAAATCGAAAATAAAGAATTTTAAGGCAGAGTTAACTGGATTTGTTACAAAAACCACTTAACTCTGAGGGGCAGTTTTCCGCACTGAAAGGGAGGCAATATGATCGCTATATGCAAATTTGCACTTGTAAAGAAAGACTGCTCATCCCTTGTTTTCTGGATCTGCCACGTAATACAGGCCACCGTCCACCCAAAACCAGCCCAACTTCCCTGAACCCTATATTTATTATCTGACGCGTGATATAAGTATGATCGGCCCTCCTCAACTGTGTGAAGGGGAATTGAGATGTTCGATATGCATTCGGGGTACAAGTTCACATCGTAATTCCCATAGCTTCCCATTCCTGAGGCGTTGGGAGATTTTTGAATGGATTTCGGGAAATTAATATTGACTTGGGGCTCTTCATCTGATGGCATCTGTGCTTGTATAGGAACGATAAATACAAATCCATCCGAACATCCCATAAGGTTTAGTTTAGGGTTTTCTGAGAATCGGTTTAAGTCTGTGCTGCTGCCTGTTTGAGGGAAGAAATTGGTAGTCGTGTTTTTACTTATGACTCAGGATTCTTTCAAAGACATCCTTCAGCCTAAAACTAGCTTTGGTGCCTAGGCATGATCTGGTACGGAAGGTCTTTTTTACCGTCATAGTTAATCAGCTATTCTAGCCAATTGCTTCAGTGGAGGTTCGCTTAAGTCTATACACCACTTTCCGAAATTGAGATGTTTCAGCCCTATCGCAAGCTGTTTTTATAAACTCCACTTCCGGATTTAGGCAAGCCAAAAAGTAATCTTGGCCCATACACCATCCTTTTTTTCATTATTCTAAGAATCAGCTGCACTCACCTAAGGAACTCTTTTTTTATGGAACCATCCACTGCCCAGAAGCATTGTCTAGATACCTGCCTTGGTCTGAACGACAAATCTGTCCAATTCTCTTCATCACATCCTGTGTAGATCTGGAGGCAAGTTTAATGAGTTTTTTCAATCCTAAACTATAAAAATATAATGGCTAAATGTTTCGCACTAATAGGCTGGAGTCTGCCTGTAATAGAAAGTATGCAAAAAACCGGAAGACCTTTCGTGGTGGTTTCCTTTGCAGATTTTGAACCTTACGCAACTGAAAATAATATCCCTTTTATCTCCTACCCACTGGACGAATGGAGTGATACATCAAACTCGATTGACTTATTCGAAAAGCTGAAGTCCTTTGATGCAGACGTAGCTGTACCGCTTTATGAAGAAACTGTAGAGTGGGCTGGCGCATTGAATTCTATCTATCGTGGAGATCCACGTGTGCTCAATAGAGCATTTTTGTTCAGAAATAAAGCCATGATGAAGCGTAAGGCGCTAATTGGTGGTTTACGTGTCGGATTATTTGAGGAAGTTTTCAACAAGGAAGGTGTAAAAGCCTTTATGAAGAGACTAAATCAAGCTAACCTTCAATTGGACGGAGAAGAAGATAGCTGGGTGCATATCAAGCCTTTTGCTTCTGCCGGTACAGTAGGCCACAGATTGCTTCGTTCTCCGAGTGATGTTGATGAAAAATGTGAGGATAGTGATTTCCCATGTCTGGCAGAGAGTCATTTGCCTGGACGCGAGTTTTCTTGCGAGGCATTTATCAATAAAGGCAAGATTCGATTCCTGAATATTACAGAATATGTCAAGTTGGGCTATTCCAATTTTATTCCTGAGGGAAGATACTTGGAAAGCAAACGTGATTTAATTCACAAGGAAGTACAAAAGATGGTGGACATCTTTGGGATTGAGTATGGTATGGTGCATCCTGAGTGGTTCCTTACGGAAAAGGATGAGCTCAATTTCGGGGAAACCGCATGCAGAATACCCGGTGGACATATATTAGAACTTTGTTCTAAGTCCTATGAATTCGATGCACTGGCCGCTTTTGTGATCTGCCATGATCCCAATGTAACAGAAGAGGAACTTGATGAGATTTTTCCTGCAAAGGACTTTAAGCCCACAAATTATCATGGCAATGTGATGATTTATCCTCGCAAGCGTCAATTCTCAAAGCTTGAAATCCCCGAATCGCTTAACAATGAGCCCTACTTTGTAGAGCATACGCTTATTGCACCATACGAAGGTCAGAAGCTCAGCGGTGATCGAGATGGATTTGGAAATCACTTTGGAACTATCAACTTTCGAGGAGAAGATCCGGATCGTATGACTGAGTTGCTGAAGCATTATGAAGAGGAAGAGTTTTACGTATAAAAATAGCAGACGCAATACATGGAGTTAACAACCGATAAGGTATTTAGTAATTTTGACCAAAATCTTCTGGAGTTTATCGACTCCGGAGCGCTTACCAAGCAGGAAAAAGCGAATAAATTAGCAAGTCACATCGATATCTTGAGCTTGACCAGAAGTGGTCTTGCTCATCTTTATAGTAAAAGCGCAGAACTTGATCGCGCCGAGTTTTTCAAAGGCACTTCTTGGAGTGAACCAGATAAGCTCATTCCCTTTTTGGTCAAGGGAACGCTAAAATATGGCCACCCATCTTCCAGCTTTGAGACACTTTCAGAACTCCGGATGTTGCGCTATTCAAAAGGAGAGGATGTTCATGCAGCACTTTCTGCAGAGGATGCACAGCGCTATATGGAAGAGGTGATTGTACATAATTTGGAGTTTGCCCTACGAGAGCCAAATGAGGAAACTAGAGTTCAAATGTCTGAAAGAGAGTTAAAAAAGGCATTCAACCTTTTTGGCTTTATCATGTCTGAAATGGACCTAGATGGGGTTTACGAAAAGCTTATAGTAGAAGTACAGATGATCTGCGAACAGCGCCCTATACGTACGCAGAAGGCCAGAGAACTGATTAGTTTGGTAAGGCGGAGATTTGATACCACTGGAGGTTCGGAAAAAGACCGTGCTATTCGTGTTTACATCAATGCATTACATGCTCCTTCCAAAGGCGCGAAAGATAATGAAGGGAAGGAGCCTTATCGTCAGTTTGTAGCGGAGGCTAATGAAACCACATTGGCTTCGGAGTCGCATGAAATGGGTGAGTATATGAATGCGACAGGTTTAGTCAGTGGTTATCATGCCATCCTATTGAAGCATATTGTTACCGAAAATCCAAATCTTGTCCCCATCTGCCTTGACCTTAATGATCGAGGGATTGCTGAATGGGAGAAATTTCATGAGTTGATTTCCTTATTGATTTTGGATACAGTGAGCTGGGATAATTGTCAATGTATCTATGGGCTTGCTCGTATGCTTGGCAAGAATTTGTTTTCCAGAAGACCGGTACGTGTGGGCTTAGAAAACTTACGCAAAATCAAGATTAATTCTCAGGTGGAAAAAAGGATTTTAAAATCCTTGATTGGCCGTGATGCTGAAATAACCGCCTTGCAGTATTTGATCGGGGGAACAATCAAAGTTTTGGGTCAACCACTTGGTGTCGGTCAGGGCAATAATCCAACTTGCCAATCTGCAAGAGGAATAAGCATGTGGAGTCAGCATTCGCCTGCCAAATTAATCGACATGATCATTACTGTATCAACCCAGAATAATTTGATCATGCGTTTTGAGAATCAAAACCTTACTTCCAATAATTTGATAAAGGGGCTAGTCGATCAGTTAGATTATAATCTAGATGTGGTATCAGTGGTTTTGGTGCCTCATTTGGACAAAATCTATAATGAGATGATGAGGCTTTCCTCCGGACGATGGGATGATCCTCATAAGTGGGTCAATCCTGCCATGTATGGCCACTGGATTCAAGTGGGTTTTGCCTCATGCTATGATTATTTGAGTAATTCCATTCTGGACTTTGCGGGGTATGAGCGTATCTTTTATGCAGCTTTTCATCCGGAGTTCAACGGAAACCAACACATGGTGTATCCTAATCCTGTGGGTATTTTCATCACGAGTAACAAAGGTGATATGATCGGTTTTCATGCTGTTTCGCTACTGCGAGTGGAAGAAAGTCCTTCAGGTGAAATGCGTGCCTATTTTCTAAATCCCAACAATGAAGGCCGTCAGGACTGGGGTCAGGATATAATGCCCTCAGTGCATGGAAATGGTGAAAAACAAGGTGAATCCTCGCTACCATTTTACCAGTTTGCGGCAAGAGTTTATGCTTTTCATTACAGTCCCTTGGATGTTACAACTAGGATTAACGAAGTCCCTGCTGAGGAGCTAAATAAAGTAGAGAAGTTGGCAAGAGAAAGCTGGGGTAAATCTTATATCTGGATTCAACAAACTAAACTATGGTAAGACATTCGTCGAGAATAGAACTGAGTCAATCCTCGCTGACGAACAATATTAATTTCATTAAAAAAAAAATCGGTGATGGGGTGAAAATATCTTCTGTTGTAAAAGCCAATGCGTATGGTCATGGCATTCGTGAATTTGTGAAAATGGCAGAAAAAGCCGGCGTGAACCATTTTGCAACAGCATCAGCCTTTGAAGCTGAGGAAGTGCTGGAGGCAAAGTCAGCCAGTAGTGATGTCATGATCATGGGTATTCTTTATGATGAAGATATTGATTGGGCTGTTGGCCACGATATTGAGTTTTATGTATTCAATTATGGAAGGTTACCGCTTGTTCTTGAATCGGCTAAAAGGCTCGGTAAGCAGGCTAAAGTTCACATTGAAGTAGAAACAGGTGCAAACCGGACAGGACTGAGCAAAAGTGAATTCACCGCAACGTTAAATTTTTTAAAGAAGAATGATGAAGAAATAGCTTTCAAAGGTCTTTGCACACATTTTGGTGGAGCGGAAAGCTTTTCGAACCAGTTTAAAATCACCATGCAGCATGAGCGATACAAAAATTTCCTAAAGCAATGTAAGCAAAAGAACATCCTGCCGGAGATTCGACACATTGCTAGTTCTGCTGCTGCTTTGGCTTATAAAGACACCGTTTATGACATGGTAAGAATTGGCGTGGCACAATATGGATTTTGGCCCAGCCCAGATATTTATTACATGCATTTGCAAGAGATCGGTAAGCAATCGGATGGGGCGCTCAAGAGGATATTTACCTGGAAAACTGATGTGATGGACGTTCGGGATGTAGATGCAGGTGAATTTATCGGGTATGGCACATCCTATCAAGCTTCTCAGGACATGAAGGTAGCGGTCATGCCGCTGGGTTATTCTAATGGATATCCACGTGCACAATCTAACATTGGCCATGTGCTTATTAAGGGAAAAAAAGTACAGATAGTAGGTCTGATCAATATGAATCTTTTCATGGTAGATGTCTCGCACCTTTCTGGAGTGAAAGTAGGTGATGAGGTGGTGCTGGTGGGGCGGCAAAATAACAATACGATCAATATAAGTTCATTTTCACAAGTGACTCAGCTGCTCAATAATGAAATGCTCAGCCGACTACCTGCGGCCATTCCTAGAAAAACTGTGAAATAACTCACTGTATTCTAAACCCCAGCCAGCTCCTCGAAATCTATTTCCATAAAATCGACTACATACTTTGCCCAGCAAGTTTCTACGAAAAGGACATGGTCAGGATGCTGATTGTAATTATTATACTGGTCTTGATTTTCAAACTCCATAGACAAGCCAAAATCAAACTTGTTTTTAGCACTGAGCTGACGCAAGACTCGAAAATTCTTAACCCCCGGAATGGATGCCAATTTCGCTGCACCTTGTAAGAATTCACGTTCCTCAGCCGACCCTTTCGGGAATTTCAACTTGAAGAAAATGGAGTGTGTAAGCATAGGATAGTTCTGATTCTTAATAAGTTAAGCTTTTAAGGTAAGCGATACTTTTGGGCAAATTCTCTAGCTCTTCATCGCTTTCATCTTCTATAAACATATGCTTGATTCCAAGCTTGTTAGATTCGCGAAGAATACCTGGGATATCCAGTTCGCCAGCTCCTAGGGTCACATCATTTTCAGGACCAGTCAAACCAGTCATATCTTTGGGAGCTCCCTTTCGGAAATCTTTCAGGTGCAGTGAAACCCATCTTTTGCCATATTTCTTCAACAAAGCCACTGGATCTCCTCCACCAAAGTGTGTCCACATGACATCCATTTGAAAGGATACATATTTTGGATCAGTATTCTTGACGATGTAGTCGAATAATGTGCCATTACCGTAAGGCTGGAATTCATAGCCATGGACATGGTACATAAATGTGATCCCATTTTCCGCCAGCACTTTCCCTCCCTCGTTGAAAGCCTTGATAGCGCGATCTGCATTCTCCTTGGTGAAGTCTCCATTATGAGGCAGCCAAGCCACCATCACATAGTTAGCTCCCAATTCTTTTACCCGATCAGCGACCGCCTGAGGATCGGATTCTAATTGTTCAAATCCTGTACCGGTGGACGGGATACTTATTCCTCTGGCTTCGCAAAGTTTAAGAAACTCTTCTGTCGTTATTCCTTTTGGCGCACCACCTTCCAGCTCGGTAAAACCCATTTTCTGAATGATATCCAGTGTAGATTCTACGCCATTTCCCCAGTGATTTCGGAAAGAGTAGGCCTGCACTCCTAGTGGTGCCTGCATTAGTGGGTCTCCTTTTTTCTGTGCAAAAGTTGAAGATGGAAACAAGCCGATCATTAAAACGGCAAGGATTAGTATGTTTATTTTTTTCATTTCGAAAGGATTAGAAAATTTTAAGATTGGAAAATTACTACTTCACTTTGGACTGTCAACTGTCGAAAGCGGATTATTTACAGGTTCTGTCGATTTAGCTCATCTACTGCGTAATTAGCAGCGCGCGCAGTCATTGCCATAAAGGTAAGTGTTGGGTTTTGAGTACTTGTGCTGGTCATGCATGCGCCATCTGTAACAAAGACATTCTTACAGTGATGGAGTTGGTTCCATTCATTCAGAAGCGAAGTCTTCGGGTCTCGTCCCATTCGTACCCCTCCCATTTCGTGTATGTCCGAACCTGGATCAGAATGAGAATCCTCTACTTTGATGTTGGTAAATCCTGCCTTTTCATACATCAGCGTTTGTTGTTCGACAAAATCTGCCACCATCCTATCATCGTTTTCTTTCCACTCCACCGATAGGATGATTTGCGGAATACCATATTTATCCACTTGGTCGGTGCTTAGTCGAATATGATTATCTTCTACTGGAACTGTCTCGCCTTGCATCCAGGCTGCCATATGCCAAATTCCATACTTCTGATTGAGTAGGTTATCACGAAGCTGATCTCCAATCATGCTCGTGTCAGAACCCAACCCTCTTCCACCGGACATCCCAATGGAATACCCCCGTAGGAAATCGGTGTCTTGTTTGAATACATTTCTGAATCGTGGTACATAGGCATGGCCTGGATTTCTTCCATCATTGAATTTATCCACAAAGCCTTCAAAACTTGCATTTCCTTTACCCCGGTAATTATGACATGCCAGGAATTTCCCCATCAATCCATTTTCATTTCCTATTCCTCCGGAAAAAGTAGAAGATTTTGAATTTAGCAAAATGGCATTAGAGGCTATAGTAGAAGCATTGACGAAGATTATTTTGGCGTAAAACTCTATCGCTTCTTTCGTATTCCTATCGATGATTCTGACACCCGTTGCTTTGCCTTTGGCATCATCATATATAATCGACTCCACCACAGCATCTGGTCGGACGGTCAGGTTTCCTGTCTTTTCTGCCCATGGCAAGGTGGAAGCATTTGCGGAAAAATAACCTCCATACATGCACCCTCGATTACACATCCCTTGATGCTGACATTTATTTCTTCCTTGTTGCTTATGTATTTCCTGTGGATCAGTCAAATGTGCACAGCGACCTTGGATCAAGTAGCGATTGTCAAAATTCGAAGCCAGCTGATCCTTGTAATAGTTCTCTATGCAACTCAACTCGAATCCCGGCATCACATCCGAATCAGGTAACTCGGCGAGTCCATCCTTATTCCCAGCGATCCCAGCAAATTTTTCCACATGTGCATACCAAGGCTCCATGTCCTTGTAGCGTATTGGCCAATCAACTGCAAATCCATCACGTGCCGGACCTTCGTAATCAAAATCACTCCAACGCTGTGTAGCTCTTGCCCACAGCAGCGACTTTCCCCCTACATGATATCCACGGAACCACCTAAATGGCTTCTCCTGAATAATAGGTTGCTCATCATCCGCCAAAGCCCAATGGGCAGTCTCCTCTCTAAGCCAACGTCCTCCACCCACTCCTGATCTTTTATCCAAGGGCACTGCTCCTCGAAACTCAAATTCCCAAGGGGCTTTCGATGCGGTTGGGTAATCGTCAATATGTTTAACCATTCTTCCCCGCTCTAGCACGAGAGTTTTTAGGCCTTTCTCGGTAAGTTCTTTAGCAGCCCAGCCTCCGCTAGCTCCTGAACCTATTACGATTGCGTCATAGGTTCTTTTCTCTTTTGAATCTTGTAACATAATAGTTTAGGTTTGGGCAGGTAAATCGGCACATCCGTGGTAATAGCCAGGTGCTACTTTATAATTTCTATAATCCACCATAACTTCTTTGACAGTCGTAAATCCAGTGATCGTTTGCGATTTCATCAGGTCAAAGAACTCACGCTCATCTTCTTTTTCTGAAGAATTCAGTGCTAAGAGCATAGCTTCACGCTCATCCTTAGAAGCTTTTACAAAACCTCTATCATTCAAGGCAGCTAGTTGTAGTTTGATTTTCTCCTGATCTTCTTTTTCGTAACAATGTTCAAAAAGCTTCATTAAATAAACATCCGTCCCTGTGCTTATTGCACCAATAGGCTTGGAATTAGGAGTTGGAGTTTTGGCTGGAATCCCTAATGGGATGATTGTATCTGCTATGCTGGAGATGAGTTTTTCTTCTTTTGCAGTGAAAAAGCCTTCGTGGTTAAAACCATCGAGTAGCTGCCACTTCCAGTCTGCCAGCACGAGTCCGGCTATCCCCACGGCTGAACCGCCCAGGATTTTGAGTGATTTTCTTCGATTCATAGGTTTAATTGGGTTACTATTAATGTCCTAAATATAAGGTTTTAGATTACATCCAACCAGGTAAATCCACCAATGGTATATCACTAGCACTAATGGAGTTCTCCTAAATTAATTCATTGTAATTCCCAATTCATAAGTACATTTTTACTGAAAATCACTTTTATAATTAAATGATTATCCGCACTGTTGCCAGTGATGTCATTTTCGTTGCTTAGGTGGACTTAAGACCGAAGACGGGTGACCGAAGTAGCCTCAATTATTGAGTTCACCAACTCTTATGTTGATTTTGAATCTCTTCTGGTAGAAAAGCGGATATACATTATATACTTATATTCAAAAACAGTCAACTAATCAAACCTATTTATGAAAAACCTAACGTATTTGCTGGCGTATTTCGCCATTATTGCAATGGCATCGTGCAGCAAATCAAGCCAGATTGATGAATCTACCGAAGACGATGTTACCGACAGTACCTCTGCCTTTCTTTCTCAACCCCTGATTACGGATCATTATACAGCAGATCCATCTGCTCATATTTTTGATGGCAAAATCTACATATACCCATCTCATGATGTGGAATCTGATGTTGCCGAAGATGATTTAGGAGCTCATTTCAATATGATGGATTACCATGTTTATTCCATGGATTCCCCTAGCGGAGCAATTACAGATCATGGCAAAATACTGGACGTGGAGGATATTCCTTGGGCAAAAAGGCAGCTGTGGGCACCAGATGCGGCAGAGAAAGACGGTAAATACTACCTCTATTTTCCCGCAAAGGATGGAAAGGATATCTTTAAAATCGGTGTGGCAGTGGGCGATTCACCTACAGGTCCATTCACTGCTCAGCCTGAACCTATCAAAGGAAGCTACAGCATAGACCCTTCAGTTTTCGAAGATTCAGACGGATCATATTACATGTATTTTGGTGGCATTTGGGGAGGGCAATTGCAGAAGTATAGAGACAATCAGTTCGATGATAAAGGAAGCGCACCCACAGACGGTCTTCCAGTAGATGATGAACCAGCTTTAGGCCCTATCATTGCTAAAATGAGTGGGGATATGTTACAGTTCGCTGAGACTCCTCAAGAAATCAAGATTTTGGACGAAAATGGCAACGAACTTCTGAACGGAGATAATGATAGAAGATTTTTTGAAGCTGCCTGGATTCACAAATATATGGGAACCTACTACTTGTCTTATTCTACAGGCGACACGCATTTCATCGCGTATGCAACAGCTGACAATCCCTATGGGCCTTTTACTTATAAAGGTGTAGTTCTGGATCCTGTAGCAGGATGGACCAATCATCATTCAATCGTAGAAGTGGACGGAAGTTGGTTTATCTATTATCACGACACACAACTTTCCGGGAAAACACATCTCAGAAATATCAAAGTTGCCCCATTGAAACATTTGGAAGATGGCAGTATCCAGACTATAGAGCCTATCAGGTAAGGAAGGTAAAACTAAGAACAAACCCTTTATCTATAAAAATGAGGCTGTCTCAAAAGTAGATAGTTTAAAAGGCTAGTCGATTACTCGGCTAGCCTTTCTTGTTTTACTCAAAATATGTACTTTGAGGTGTGGAAAAACAAGACTTAAATGTAGTCTT
>NZ_JAYEEY010000011.1:0-167677 GCF_035156415.1 Algoriphagus persicinus | reverse complement strand
GATATGTGTATATTTATTTATCCAATGAAAATACAACTCCGGTGGAAGTTTTCTTTGATGACTTTAAAGTAACCCATACACCTACTGATATTGTTCAGAAGGATGATTATTATCCATTTGGGTTGACTTTTAACTCGTTACTCAGGGAGAATTCATTAGGCAATAAATACTTATTTAACGGGAAGGAAAGGCAGGAACTTACTGGGTGGGATGACTATGGGGCCAGGATGTATATGGCTGATATTGGAAGGTGGGGAGTTGTTGACCCCATGGCGGATCAACGTTCTTGGATGACACCGTATAACTATGTCCAGAACAATCCATTGAACCGTATTGATCCTGACGGGATGCTGGACGAATGGAGATTAAATACCGAGACGGGAGACCTTGCTTGGATGAGTGATTTGGGGGGTGATTCCCAACAAACAGTACATATAGGAAACAGAAAAACTATAATTGAAGGATCCAAAGAAGACATTCATGTTGGGGCCGTTTCTAAACCAGGTGGTTCGGATGGAGATTTTGTTTACACAGCCAGTAAAGCCGACTTATGGTCGGATATTCCTGACGAGTACCAAGGACATTATAGTTCTAGAGACCTTGTTGAAAGATATAATGCAGCACAAGATGGGGGGATAAAGATTAGAAGCATTCGTGATATGGAAGGTCAAGGGCTTTCAAGGCGAGAAATGGTTTGGAATAGGTCTGATTATGGAAGACACCTCGTTACAAAATACGGCAGCAAAGATGCATTTTATATGGCTGCTGATTTGGGAATGATGCCTTTGCCGAGTCCTGCAGGTTTTGATGATTTTGCTTTTGCAGGAAGCGGTCTTTCAGCAATAAACAATTTTTCAAAGAATAGGAGTGCATTGAAAGTTACATCGCAATTAAATATTGCCGCAAGAGGTGTAAAGTTATCGAATAACCCTTGGATCAAATTTCTACAGCAAAACAAAGGTAGTTGGAGTGGTAAGGACTGGTTAAATCAAGCCAGACAGGCATATAAAGTACTTAAAAAATGAAATATATGTTAGAATTGGTTTACATATGCAGAAAATGCGGTAAAGCCAACTCTATATTTTCTTTCTATGAAGATCGCTATAAACTTTCAGAGAAAGTAGGAAAGGAATTCGGTGTGGAATGTAGGTATTGTTGTAAATCGGACAATATCCATGTGAATAGTGTCCATTCTAAGGTAATCCCTGTATATGCTTTCATTGTTTTTGGATTATTGTTTATCCTATCCTGTTTCGTTAGTTATTTTCTTTTTATGGAGTATTGGAGAGATAGTGTTTTTATCCAGAATAAATCTATTCAAGTTGTGTTTATAGGTTTCTGCATTCCAATATCGGTAATGGCGGTATTGTCTATTTCTTTGAAGGAAAAAATTAGAGCATTTAATAAGTATCGACTATAGGAGGATTTCTTCCCTTTTGATTGAATTTTTTCTTTCTCGAAATTCTTTCCAATATTTTGCAATCTCCTCTTGATTGCCGTGGCCAATTAAATCGATATCAGTACTTATATCTATGGGTTTTAGTTCTAGTTTTTCAAATTCATTCAAAATGACAAGATTGTTTGTTTCAGAGTTTGAAATTTGATATTTAATATGTCCATTGTCTTCGGTGGAAATTGTAAAAAAAGCATCACTTAATTCAAGGATATTTGAGATTGAAGTTCCCATCACTTCATTATGGATAATAAAAAAATCATTGCTAATTAAAGCTTCATTATACATACCACTTAAGTCCTTAAACATCCAAGCTCCAGTGATTTCTTGTTCTTTATGGCTTTTTGGAGCACATTTAATGAATATGGTGCCAATTATCAGGTATTTACAGATATGGTATATTGTGTTTTTTAACAAGATCATCGATTGGTTAATCATAATGGGTGAAACTACAATTTGTTAAATCATAAAAGATCTAATTACAGCGCAGCGATACTTTTGAGTTTGGCAACCTTGATGAAAGCGTCGATGGTTGCGAAGAAGTGTGACATTTTTCGGGATCGAGGTTTTGGATCTCCTTCATTTTTTTGAGCGTTTCGTTGTCAATGCGCCCATACTTTCCGTCTTTGACAAGATAATCCAGCGTGACCCCGATTGAGTTGGCGATCTTTGCAGACACGTCAATTAATGGGATGTTTTCACCCCGTTGGTACTTGCCGATGATATACCCTGAAGTCCCGACAAGCTTCCCCAGGTCTGCCTGACTTATTTTTTTCTGCTTGCGCGCGAAAGCCAATCTGTCTGCAAAAGCCATAAATGCCTCGTTTTTAAGAGTTATATGAGAGTGATTTACAAAAATACATGACCTATAGGTCAAATACAATTACCATAACTCTTTATTGTAAACGTAGTCCTGGAAGTGAAGCTATGCCCTCTTTCATTGGAATGCTTGGGGGCAACGGGGAGCAAAACTCTGGGGCTCCTAGAGCCTATTTGAATCTGATGGTGTTCGATTTGAACTTTCAACAGGTTGGGAATACTTTATTCAAGCAGATTTCAACAGCGGCCCAGGAGGATGGATCGGAAATAAGCCATGAATACATTTCGATCAATCCGGTCACTATAACAGAACCTGGATATGTATATATTTATCTATCCAATGAAAATGTGACTCCGGTGGAAGTATTCTTTGATGACTTTGAAGTAACCCATACACCTACTGATATTGTTCAGAAGGATGATTATTATCCATTCGGCCTCACTTTTAACTCGTACTCTTCTGGTACAGAAAATCTCTACAAATACAATGGAAAAGAGGAACAGAAGGAGACTGGGCTGTACGATTATGGCGCTAGGATGTATGATCCAGCAATTGGAAGGTGGAATCATGTTGACCCCATGGCGGATCAAAGGAGTTGGGTGTCACCTTACAACTTTGTTCAAAACAACCCTCTCAACAGGATCGATCCTGATGGAAGACTAGACTGGGTGGCCAATAGGGAGGGAGAAGTATATTGGGATGAAAATGCAACTTCTCAGGCAACCACAAAGACTAATGAAACTTATCTGGGTAAATCCGGGACAGGGATAGACGAACAAACAGGGAATATGTTGGTGTATAATTCTGATGGGTCAATAGATCAGGGAATGATGAGTTTGGGAGAAGTGACAGTGTCAGCCACTCAATCAGACCATGATAGAACAATGAGTAGCCCTGTTGTACAGAACATGCGGGCAAACAGCGAGCGTATTAAAAGCGAAGCGTTACCTTTTGCCAGGCACATGGTGAGAAGTGCAATTGATGGTGCAGGATATACCGGGGCGGGGATAACCGCTTTAGGTGGAGTTGTGGTTCCGTTTGTTCCTCCTATTGGTGCTGGATTAATTGGTGTTGGAGGATCTGTTTCTACAATAGCAGGTGGGGCAAGTACTTTAATGTATGCAGCAGAAGGTGACTATAAGAGTGCTGCTATTGAAGGGTCATTAACTGTTTCAGGATCTGTTAGTGGCCGATATCTTCAAAATATGGCATCTCCGGCAAGAGGGTTGATAAATTCAACGACCGATCTCCCAATCTTACAAGGCCTGAAAAACACTTCCTTTGACATTGTGAACATTATTATTGTTCCAAAAATAAAATAAGAAAGGAAATGGTTTTTGTTATTAGTTTACTTTTGATTGTTACTGGGGTTCTTTTATTAAGGAATCAAAAGGGTAATCAACAAAAAGAGGATTTTTTGTTGATAGGTTTTCAATTTAGAATTATGATATATATGCTGATAGGTTCTGGGATTGTTCTCATGATACGTGAACTAATACTGTTATTTATTTAAAAAAAGTAAAACAAAAGCCTCTTAATTGGGGCTTTTGTTTTATAGTGCAGCGATACTTTTGAGTTTGGCGGCCTTGATGAAGGCGTCGATGGTAGCGAAGACGTGTGACTTGTTTTCGGGATCCAGGTTTTGGATCTCCTTCAGTTTTTTGAGCGTTTCGTTGTCAATGCGCTCGTACTCCCCATCCTTGACCAGGTAATCCAGCGTGACCCCGAGTGAGTCGGCGATCTTTGCGGCCACGTCAATGGATGGGATGTTTTCACCCCGTTCATACTTGCCGATGATATCCCCCGAAGTCTCGACGAGCTTCCCCAGGTCTGGCTGCCTGATTTTTTTCTGCTTGCGTGCGAACGCCAATCTGTCTGAAAAAGCCATAAATACCTCGTTTTTAAGAGTTATATAAGAGTTATTTACAAAAATACATCACCTATAAGTCAAATACAATTACCATAACTCTTTATTGTAAACGTAGTCCGGGAAGTGAAGCTATGCCCTCCTTCATTGGACTTCTTGGGGGCAATGGGGAGCAAAATGCAGGTGCTCCAAGGGCTTATTTGAATCTGATGGTGTTCGATTTGAACTTTCAACAGGTTGGGAATACCCTATACAAGCAGATTTCAACAGCGGCCCAGGAAGATGGATCGGATATAAGCCATGAATACATTTCGATCAATCCGGTCATTATAACAGAACCTGGATATGTATATATTTATCTATCCAATGAAAATGTAACTCCGGTGGAAGTATTCTTTGATGACTTTGAAGTAACCCATACACCTACCGATATTGTTCAGAAGGATGATTACTATCCATTTGGGTTGACTTTTAACTCGTTACTCAGGGAGAATTCATTAGGCAATAAATACTTATTTAACGGGAAGGAAAGGCAGGAACTTACTGGGTGGGATGATTATGGGGCCAGGATGTATATGGCTGATATTGGAAGGTGGGGAGTTGTGGATCCGATGGCACAACTCAGAGAGTGGGTTTCACCGTACAATTTCGTGCAGAACAACCCAATTTATAGGGTTGACCCATAAGGGGCTTTGGATGAACCTGTCTATGGTTCAGACGGCTATAGGGATTCTCTATGAATGGGGTAAGGGACAATCAGGAAAGGGTGATTATGCAGCATTTGGGGGAAACTTTTTTAGTGGAGCTTTATCCGCGATGGAAAGCATTGCAAAATATGGTTCAGTTGATCCAATGGTTTGTCAAAATCAAGAAAAGATGGCTAAGTGGGCAAAAAATATTAATCGCTTCAATATGGCTTTTGGTTTGTTTGGAGTTTTTAATGAATTAAATCCTGCTCCTACTCAGGGAGTACAGCTAGAATCATTAACATTTAGGTTTGTTGAATTAAGTGGACAGGCTAGCTTGGGCATACTACCTTAGATTGGAGACAGATTAAAACTTTTCAAAATTTGGTTTTTAGCGGTCTTCCTGATTGATTACAATTCTTGAAATTGATTTCCTTATTTCATGGCATTTCTAATCTCTTTCAAAAACACTGAAACTTTCACTTTTGGGTCGCCTTCACCCAAGGTCTCAAGTGGAATATATCCACGATAGCTGGATTTTTGAATTATCGCCATGACTTTGTCTAGGTCAGTTTTTTGCTCAATTCCATTCACATACAGATTCTCTTTCAATTGCCAACTGACCGCGTATGGAATGGCCTTTTCTATTTCCTGATAGGCATCAGTGCGAAAACTGCCAATATCCAGAATCAACCCAAACCAATCCGAGTTGACACGTTTGATGATTTCAATGGTCTCATCGGCTGTTTTAAGAAAATCATGGTGGTTCTGTATTCCAACAATTACCCCATGAGCTTTCCCAAATTCAACACATTCTTTGAGATCGGCGACCATATAATCGATCACTTTTTCGCGAGGGATGTCTGTTACATCAGCTGTTCCGGAGAAAACCCGAATAACAGGAACTCCGAGCTTTTCGGCGGCTAAAATCCAATTTTTCACCAACTCAACACTTGCTTGTCGCACAGCAGGATCTGGATCTGAAAAATCATTGCGTACACCTGTTCCGCTAATTTCAAGCCCAAGCAGAAAAGCTTTTTGTTTGATGTGGTACAAATATTCATCGGACGGGACTTCAGGATAACCCGGGAAATAGTAGGCGGTAATATCTACCGCATCAAACTGATTTACAGCACAATACTCCAGCAGATCGTCAAGATTCATTTCCCCTTTCATCAGCGGGCCATTAAAAGAATAAGCATTCAGGCTGGTCTTCAATTTGACAGGAAGTTTTTGCTGTGACTTTCCGACTAAAGGAAAACTTGTGACCAAAACAAGAAGGGTAACAATAATCCAAAGTTGCTCTTTATGATTTCGTTTCATGTGATTATAATTGTTTTTTAAAGTCAGATAGCCTGTCCCGTCCCGCCGCGGCGGATCGGGAGAATCTCGCATGGTAGATAATCATCCCTGTGTGTGACACTTAATAATCATGCTCGATTTCATATTCTTAAGATCTTTAGTTAAATAAGCTAGAATCCACATTGATAAGGTAAATATCCAATGCTGCTTGTCTTTACCAAAAATACATCTCCACTTTTGGGAAATTCTTTTAATTGCTCAGCGCTCATGTTTTCCTGAGCGGTGGTGATCAAAAGCACATCTAGATTTTCTCCTCCAAAACAACAGGAAGTGATGTGAGGAACTGGCAATTCAATTTTTTCGATTAATTCTCCTGTGATCGGATTCCAGCGGTAAGCTCCTGAGCCTCCATAATGTGCCACCCACAGCATTCCTTCCTGATCTATACACATGCCGTCTGGTAACCCTAATTCTTCAGGAATCTCGATGGCAATTCTATCAAATTCTATTTTTCCAGATTCTAGATCAAAGTGAAATGATTTGATCTGTCTGGTCGGCGTGTCGATAAAGTAAAAAGTCTGATTATCCTCTGTCCAGGCCATTCCATTGGAAATAGTCAACTGATCGAGTTGCTTTTTTGGCTTAAGTTCCTTGTCAACTCTATAAAGAGAGCCAGATCCTTGGGTGAATTTTGTGCTCATTGTTCCTATCCAAAGTCGCCCTTTTGCGTCGCATTTTCCATCATTGAAGCGATTTAGCGGGAGTTCTGTTTCTACTTCCGTTAGCCATTTCAGCTTTTCAGTTTCCAAATCGTATGTCGCAATCTTACGATCTAGCGCTAGGATCAACTTGTTTTCTGCCCCTTCCAATACAAGGGTGAGCCGATGCGGAAATGTGTTGATGGTGGTCTTCCCAGTAGCCAAATGATGCTCAAATAACTTTCCGTTTTCGATATCCACCCAGAAAAAACTTTGGCGCTCCTCATGCCAAAAGGGGCTTTCCCCCAACATACATTGGGATGGATAGAGGTGTTCAACGTTTAGTTTACTTTTTTTCATGTCATGCTCGATTTCATACCTGCCAATATTGAGATATTTTCTTTTTCAAGAAAGCCACACTCCGCTGAAGTTGATCCATGCCGTCCACTCCATCTTCTATACTTATCCAATTGTCAAATCCCACACGCTTCAATTCGGTGAAAATCGCATCGTAATCATTCAATCCTTTGCCAACTTCCCCATGACTAAGCCGGGCAGCATAACCCGTCACGCCACTTTCTTCATTTTTCAAATCTTCAATTGTGCCATATTTCAAAAAGCGGTCACTGGCATGCATGGTGACTACGCGCTCCGACACTTCATACAATAAATCCAGCGGATCCTCGCCAGCCAAAAAGGCATTGCTGGGATCATAATTTACCCCGAAACTTGGATCCTTGATGCTATTGACCAGCTTGGTAAATAGTTCTCTTTTCTGTGCAAATTCAGGGTATTCCCAAAAGTCATCTTTGTAATGATTCTCCAAGATTAAGGTAATTCCTAGGGATTTGGCATAGGGAAGGCAGGCTTGTATGGATTCGGAAGCAAATTTAATTCCTTCATCCTCGGAGAGTTCAGGACGATATTGACCTGACAGAACCCTGCAATATTTCCCGCCAAGTTCGTCGGTCATTTCTATCCAGCGCTTCTGTTTTTGGATTTCTTTCTCCCGAAATGCCTTGTCGGGATGAGTGAAATCCGGAGAACAGCACATCATGGGAATGACCATTCCTTTGTCCTCTACCATCCGTCGGAAGTGACGCCAATTTTCTTCTTTTTCCATTTCCAGAAAACCTGCATACCATTCCAATCCATCAATTTCCAGTGCGCCGGAAAGTTCTATCCATTCCGATAGTTTCATACTGCCATCCTTGCAAAGTGCTTGCATGAAAGCTTTGGGAAAAGCGGCTATTTTTGGCATTTCATTAGGTATTTGATGTTTGTCATTACTTGTGGGGAATTGTGCTGTTATCCTTTGGGACATTTCTGCCAATCATTGGGAACTGCTCCAGATCGACTACCTGTCCACTTATGGGGCCACTTTCGTCGGAAAGCCAATAAATGGCAGCAGCGGCAATTTCCTCTGGCCAGATGATTCTTCCCGCAGGAGCGTAAAACGCAGGCAAATCCTTATACCATTTGTCTGGAAGTCCATGTTCCTTCTTTCGCTTGATTTCATTTTCGGTGAGTACCCAGCCCGGATTGATTTGATTGACGCGGACTCCACTTTCTCGGAAAAGAGAATCGCCAAGATTTCTTGTCATGGTCATTAATGCTCCTTTGGAAATGCTATAGGCCAATAGGTTATGCTCGCCACTCCAGGCATTTATCGAACCGATATTTAACACTGCACCATGGCTTTCAATCAAATGAGGAAGTGCTGATTTTATCAAGAATAAAGGAGCCATGGTATTTACCTCCAATAAGCGTGTTAAGAATACCTGATCAGTAGTCAAAATAGTCGATGCAGCTACTATTGCAGCATTATTGACTACGGAGTCAATTCGCCCCCAGGAATCAAGCGCGAAGTCAACCAGTCGCTGAGTAGCACCTTCGTTGGAAATGTCTTCAATGTGAATTTTGGCGTTTTCAGCACCTAATTCAGAAACAACCTGAATCCCCAGGTCTTCTTCCAAACCATGGATAATCACTTTGGCTCCTTCAGCCACAGCCCTTTTAGCAATGGCTTTGCCTATTCCCGTTGTGCTTCCTGTGACGATAATAACTTTGTCTTTCAATCGCATATCAAACGGGTTTTAGTACACTTTTTACGACTGCTCCACTATGCATTTTTTCAAATGCTTCATGCCACTCTGTGATAGGCCAGATGCCGCCAATGATTGGTTTAACATTTAACGTTCCGCTGGCAAGCAAAGCGATTACTTTTTCCCAGATCGGCCAATTATGGCTGAAACTTCCCTGAAGTCGTACATTTTTTTGAACCAACGGATCGAGTGAAAAATTACATGGGGTTGGACCCCAGCCTACTTTTGTGATTTGTCCATTGGGGCGAACAAGATCCATGGCGATTTTCAATGTGTCACTAATTCCTGCTGCATCGATTATCAGATCTGCTCCAAGTCCATCAATTTTTCTTGCCCATGCCGAAGCATCGTTAATAAGAGGTGTAACTCCATAGCTTTTGGCTATTTCCAGCCTTCCCCGGTCTTTTTCTAGTCCTAAGATGGCAACCTCTCCACCACAAATCTTGGCTACTGCCGCGCATAGAATCCCTATGGTTCCTGGGCCGATTACGATTACCCGATCTCCCGGCTTGATATGGGAATTGACTGCGACGGCATTGTAAGCAACGGAACAAGGCTCGGTCAGGCAGGCTTCTTCAAAAGAAAGCCCATCTGGAACGCGGTGTAAACATCTTGCAGGGACTCTTACAAATCTTGTCATAGCGCCATTTACTCCATAACCAAATCCTTTTCTGGTTGGATCAAGATTATATAAACCTATTTTACTCATGGGGTTTTGAGGATCGATTACAGCGGCGGTTTCACTCACTACACGATCTCCTACTTTCCAGCCCGACACTCGATCCCCAACTGTCGCTATTTTTCCTCCNCTATTTTACTCATGGGGTTTTGAGGATCGATTACAGCGGCGGTTTCACTCACTACACGATCTCCTACTTTCCAGCCCGACACTCGATCCCCAACTGTCGCTATTTTTCCTCCGAATTCGTGCCCTAAGACCACCGGATAATTAACGGGCCAGCTGTGATCGGATGTCCACTGATGTAGATCGCTTCCACAAACTCCCACATTTTCCACTTCCAAAAGAATGTCTTCATCCCCGATTTCTGGGACAGAGATTTCTCTGATTTCTACCGAGCCTTTGGTTTCTGAAAAATTAACTACGGCAGGGGATTTACCTGATATTGACATGAAATAATGGGTTTAAGAATTGCTGATTGATTGAGAATGTATCGCTGCGCAAATTTTCCTCAAAGAAGCTTCGAGGTCGCCGTCAGCAGTTTTGAAAGCGTCCGCATCAATAGTGAGTGGCGCGCCGAGTACAACAAGGGGCGCTCCGAATTGTGGGCATTGGATGGCTTGTTCTAATGTGAGTCCGCCCACGGCCTGAACGGGGACTTTTACGGCATTCACCACTTCCCGCAATTGATCGAGCGGACTAGGCATTCGATGGCCGGCTGCGGCAATTCCCCGACGCTCATCGTAACCGATATGATGGATCACATAGTCACAGCCCAAATCCTCTAAAAACTGCGCTCCCTCGACCATATCTGGACAACCTAAATTGTCCCCCATCACTTTCACTCCGTAATCTTTCCCCGCCTGCACCACGCATTTGATGGTTTCTTCATGCGCTCTAGCCATTACGACCACGTGGGTAGCTCCAGCTTTGGCCATCATTTCTGCTTCCAGATAGCCACCATCCATGGTCTTTAAGTCCGCAACTATTGGAATTCCGGGGAAAGCTTCCCGCAATTTTCTGACTCCATGAAGTCCTTCAGCGAGAATCAGGGGAGTACCCGCTTCTAGCCAGTCTACCCCTGCTCGCATCGCCAATGCAGCAGTTTCTAGCGCTTCATCAATGTCTGTAAGGTCTAAAGAGATTTGTACTATAGGTTTCATTTTGGGTTGGGTTAAAAGTAGGTCAATGAAAAATGAGTAGCGTACTAAGATTTTTAAGATAAGGAAAATTGAAAAAGATACTTTCCTGTTTTGGGATAAAAGGGAAGATTAATTCTGACAGTCAATGAAAAATGTAGAATTTCAAAAGTGAAGAGAGGAAATACTTACTGGGGGTATTAAAAAACTTTCGTGAATTAGGACTTCGCTTCTAGCAAAACAGGGAAGAACAGTAGGGATGAAAGTTCAAATTAGATCCAGCTTCTAGAGAAGCAGGATAACACTAACCGAAATAGAAAGCGCAGGATATCGCTAAACCGTGACCTCTGCGTAAACCCCTGTGTCCAAAGTGGTAAAATAGGTCTTCATAAAAAAGCCTAAACTGGAAAAGAAAAGGGCTTTTATAAAGTTGGCGTAAAAATCAGGACCATGCTTTTCTGAGGAATTTTAACCAGTTCCCATGCATTACTTTGTTAATGTCCTCCTCTGAATAGCCTCTTTTTCGAAGCAAATCAGGAATAGTATCCAGATTACTGATTGTCTTGAGATCAGCGGGACATTGCTCGGAGCCAAATGCGCCATCCAAATCCGAACCGATTCCTATGTGGTTGGTATTGCCAGCAATCTGGCAAATATGATCCATATGATCCAAAACAGTGTTTAAGGTCACCTTTCGTTCTTGTGGAGTGGATTTTCCTCTTTCCCAACCAGGGCTTAGCATCCAAGCATCCATTGCGCCACCAATCACTGCGCCGCGATCAATTAATGCTTTGATCATTTCATCAGAAAATTGGCGGTTGTGATTCACCAGTGCCCGACAATTATTATGACTTGCCCAAACTGGGCCATTATAAATCTCCAGTGCCTCCCAAAAAGCAAGGTCACACAAGTGGGTTACATCCAGAATAATCCCCAGCTCATCCATTTTTCTGATCAGTGCTTTACCCTGTGCATTAAGGGGCGCAGATGCATCGGTACCATGTGCGTATCTTCCAGATCCATAATGGGCGGGACCAAGAGCACGAAGCCCGGATTCATAAGCTTTTTCCAGATAATCTACTTTCACTATGGAGTCTGCTCCTTCGAGAGAAAGTATAAAACCCACAGGTTTACTCGCATTATCCGCTCCGTTTTCCCACAGCTGGAGATGCGAATCCAACTCAGCAAAATTCCTGATCTGTGTCATTTCGCCTTTTTCCACCATCGCATGATACCAAGCCAACTGACCTTGGGTTTGCGCCCATGCCTGCTCGGGAGAATGCCAACCTGGAAGGGAATTTCCAGGAGCTACATACCGGGCAATTTGAGTTGCGACTACCAATCCAATTTTACCTTCTCGAAGGGCTGGAAGAGAAACCACAGCATTACCACGGTCTGGCTTATCAGTAAGTCCCTTTTCTCTGGCATTGATTTCTGAAACAGGCAACGTTAAATCACGATTCCATTCCAGTGCATTCATACTCAGATCAAGGTGTGCGTCGATAGTAAACATGGGCTAAAAGCTTTGAAGAATGAAAACAGTCGGGATTTTATGAAGATCAAGTGGGAATTGCTTCCATTCTTGAACGGTTTTAGTAAGGATCATTTCGTCCGAACCCGTTATATTTTTTGCGATGCAAAGCTTGGTCTGTGGGGAAAGTACACGCAGTAAATCCTCCAGCAATTGATTGTTACGAAAAGGGGTTTCCATAAAGATTTGAGCTCTTTTTTCACGTAGTGACTCAGCTTCCAGTTTTTTGATAGCGGCAGCTTTTTCTTTTTTATCTATAGGCAAATAGCCATGAAAAGCGAATGACTGGCCTGAGAACCCGGAACCCATCAAAGCCATAAACATAGAGCTAGGACCTGATAGGGGTACGACCTGGATTCCTTTTTTATGCGCATGCTCCACAGCCAACGCACCGGGATCTGCAATCCCGGGACAGCCCGCTTCGGAGATTATCCCTATGTCCGCGCCATTCATGAGGGGCTGCATCAGTCGGTTGATGAACTCGGGTGAAGTGCCTTTGTCTAGTATTTCCATGTGAACTTCCTCTAGGTTTACGCCCAGTTTTAAGCTACTAATATAGCGGCGCGCAGTACGCATATTTTCTACCAGATAGACTTTGGTGTTCGAGATCACCTCTTTCACTTGAGGTGAAATGACAGCATCTTGTGTATTGTCTGCCAATACATTTGGAATGAGGAAGAGTTTTCCTTTGGGCATTTTAGGTTGATTGTTGAGAAAAAGATCGGAAATTTAGGTTAATAGGGCTTCTTGAGAGCAGAAACTTTTTCAAATAGTTTGAAATAGCTAAGATCAAGCCTATTTCAAGAACCTTCTAATTTCCTCTACCACTGCCTCTGGTTGCTCGGCATGAAGCCAGTGTCCGGCATCCGCGATGAATTCCACTTCATTGTCTGGGAAAAATGCATCAATATCCACTAGATCAGATTGCTGAATGTAGCTGGAATTAGATCCCGCCATGAAAAGGGTAGGCCCAGCGAAACTTTTCCCATCCGGAAGAGCTTTACCCACTTCGTTGATTTTCTCAGTAATGACTGGTAGATTGATTTTCCACTGGAATCCATCAGTATCTCTACCTAGACTTTTCAGCAAAAACTGACGGACGCCAATTTCGGGAATAGACCTAGCAAGCTCTTCGTCGGCCTCTTTGCGGGATTGGAGTTCATTCAAATCCAGTGCATTCAACCCTTCTAAAATGTCATGATGATGGACCGCATAATAGCGAGGAGCAATATCAGCAACGATCAATTTTTCTACTTTCTCAGGATATTTCAATGCAAAATTCATCGCTGTTTTTCCGCCCATCGAGTGCCCCATCAGAAATGCTTTTTCTAGACCTTCATTATCCATTAGCTCTTTCAGATCTTCTGCCATCACTTCGTAATTCCACTCGTCAGACTGTGGAGAATCACCATGGTTTCGCTGATCGACCAGGTAAAGTGTAAAGTCGTCTTTGAGGTCCTTAGAGATGGTGAGCCAATTATCTGCTGAACCAAAAAGTCCGTGAAGAATGATTAATGGCTTTCCTGAGCCTATTTTTTTGAAGTTTAACTGCATTTTAGATTTGGGATTTACGATTTACGAGTTTCATTTATATTCCAACATCTATTTTTCTATTCAATCTATTTTTAGACAAATGGAGATGGTGCACTACATCGGACATCGGACATCGGACATTTTTCAATTTTCCAATCCTACAATTCCAGCTTCCTCCTATACATCTGTATGGTATTCTCCAAACCGTAGTAAAGTGCATCACAAATCAATGCGTGACCGATGGAAACTTCGTCCAAGTAGGGTATACTTTGTTTGAGGAATGAGAGGTTCTGCAAATCCAGGTCGTGGCCGGCATTTAGTCCAAGTCCCAATTCCCTTGCCACTTCTGCAGCTTCTACATAAGGTTTGACTGCTGCATCCCGGTCTTTAGGATAAAGGGAGGCATAAGGCTCGGTGTAAAGCTCCACCCGATCGGTGCCCGTGAGTTTTGCCGGCTCAAAGTATTTGATCTCCGGATTGATGAAAATAGATACGCGGATTCCAGATTCATGAAGTTCGGCTACGATATCTTTCAGCATGCCTTGATTTGAAATAGTATCCCACCCGTTATTTGAGGTAATCGCAGTCGGCGGATCGGGTACTAGCGTTGCCTGTGCAGGTTTCACTGCCCGCACCAATTCCATAAATCGATGGTCTGGGTAGCCCTCGATGTTAAATTCTGTCGTGACTACTTCGGCAAGATCAAGCACATCCTGGTAGCGTATGTGGCGTTCATCAGGCCTGGGGTGGACGGTAATTCCCTGTGCTCCAAAGCGCTCTGCGTCTAAGGCAACTTTTACTACATTTGGATTATCGGCTCCACGGGCATTACGCAGGGTGGCGATCTTGTTAATATTTACGCTTAGCTTGGTCATATCCGAGTCGAAAAAGGTATTTTTGTCAGTATTATTAGAAGTGTAACACAAACTTAGGACTAATGAGTTTAAAGCAGAAAATAGAAAGTGAAATTAAATCAGCAATGATAGCCAGAGACAAAACCCGTTTGGGAGCATTGAGATCTGTCAAATCGCTGATTCTTTTAGAAGAAACCAAAAGTGGAGCCAAAGCTGAAATCACCGAAGAAGATGAATTGAAGTTGCTCACTAAAGCGGCGAAGCAGCGTAAGGATTCTGCGGATATCTATGAGCAGCAGTCCCGAACTGATTTATTTGAAGTGGAAATGGCAGAGTTGAAAGTACTTCAAGAATTCCTGCCAACAGCGATGACTGATGAGGAAATTACGGCAGCCATTAAGGATATTATTGCTCAAACAGGTGCTTCAAGTCCTAAAGACATGGGCAAAGTAATGAGCGTGGCAAGTAAGCAATTGGCTGGCAAGGCAGATGGCAAAGTGATTTCTGAGAAAGTAAAAACCATACTGAACAGCTAAGTTGAGCATTATCGACATCATTATCGTAGTAATTCTTGGCCTAGGAGCTTTTGAAGGATTTCGCACTGGTTTCCTTCTTGGGGTCTTAGGCCTTTTTGGATTTGTGATCGCTGTGATCCTAGGACTTTATTTTATGTCTCCGATGAATGAGTGGCTGGCCGAAAATGTCACAGAGTTCAATCTGGGTTTTCCGATTTTTGGTTTTATAGTAGTTTTTGTGCTTACGCTATTGATAGTTAAGATTGTAGGATGGATACTAAAACAAATCATGAATATGGTACTCCTTGGTCCATTGGATGCTACGATTGGGTCGATTTTTGGGGTAGTGAAAGCCGCATTCTTTATTAGTCTTTTCTTTTGGCTGGCGAGTCTCTTCAAATTGGAGATGCCTGAAAAATGGACCAAGGATTCTGAAATGCTCTACCTCATCGAGCCTATAGCCCCAGGCATCGTAGCTGCGGTGGAGCCGTTTTTCCCGAGTATAGAGGAGAGTTTGGCCAAGCTGGATGAGATCGTTGAGAACATCAAAGATGCTGCTGCTGATAGATAATTTTGATTCCTTTAGTCACATGCTTGCGGATTTGCTTAGACAGACGGGGGAGGAATTGCTTGTTTTACGAAATGATGTGCCGCTAGAAGAAATCAAAAAGCTGGAGTTTGATGGGTTGGTTTTGTCTCCAGGACCCGGTATTCCAAGGGAGGCAGGAAATCTAACTACTATCCTAGCTCATTATCACAATAAGGTTCCGATTCTAGGAGTTTGTCTGGGGCATCAGGCGATAGGTGAATTTTTTGGAGCCAAGCTGAAAAAGAATACAGTTCCTACCCACGGGAAAGTGCATCAAATCAGAAAGGTGAAATTACATTCCTTGACATCTTCCTTACCGGATAATTTTTACGTAACCCGATATCATTCTTTACAACTGCATGACTTGCCAAAGGAGCTTGATGTGATTTTGGAAACTGAATCCAGAGAAGTAATGGGAATTGTGCATAAGTCTTTACCGATTCTTGGGATTCAATATCATCCGGAAGCGCACTTGACGGAGTACGGGTTGGAGTTGGTGAAAAGCTGGGTGGAAAGCATAAAAGGCCTTACTTGGGTAGCAAGTTCCTGATACCTCACCAGTGGTAATTGGATAATTCCCCTAGTGCGATAGTGAAAATATCGGATAATTTCCCTAGTGCGATAGTGAAAATATCGGATAATTTTACTAGTATGGTATTCAAATAGCTATTCTATGCGTCGAAAGCTTTTCACTGATCTATATCAACATATTCCTAAAAAAGAATTCACGATTCTTACGGGGGCAAGACAAACTGGTAAATCCACTTTATTGCGAGACTTAGAACATGAGTGCAAAAAAGATAAGCTTCCGACCGTTTTCATCAATTTGGAAAATAAAGAACTTTTAAACTTCCTTGATGCTAATCCTCTGAATATTTTATCATTCCTTTCTTCTCTAGATCAACGTACCATCGTATTTATTGATGAAATTCAATATTTGAGAGATCCTTCTAATTTTTTGAAGCACTTATTTGATGATCACGTTAGCCGGATTAAAATTGTAGCAAGTGGGAGTAGCGCATTTTATCTGGATGATAAATTTAGAGATTCCTTAGCGGGGAGAAAGAGGATTTTTCAGTTGAGGACTTGCGATTTTGAAGACTTTTTAACAATTCAAGATAAGGTAGAGCTGTGGAATGAAGTGTTGAATATTCGGGGATTATCTGGATATAAAAGCCTAATGATTGATCAGCTTAAGGTGGAATGGGAAAGGTTCATGATATATGGAGGTTATCCTTCAGTAGTGACTGAACCTGATCATAAAGAGAAAAAAGAAATCCTAACTGAAATACGAAACTCGTTTATTAAGCGAGATATTTTGGAGGCTGGAGTTCGGAATGAAATGGTTTTCTATCAATTGTTCAAAATTCTTTCTGAGCAAACTGGTCAACTTATTAACCTAAATGAATTAAGTAATACTCTTCGGGTGAGAAGTGAAACAATACAGAATTACTTGAGAGTAATGCAAGTATGTTTTCATGTTGCCTTGATTAGGCCATTCTATTCTAACCTAAGAAAGGAACTAGTCAAAATGCCAAAGATTTACTTTTTGGATAATGGTTTGCGAAACAGTCTCATCAATAATTTTCAAGATATCACAACTAGAACTGACCGTGGGGAGTTGTGGGAGCAAACATTATTTAGAATTCTTACTGATCAGCATGATGTTGATCATACTCGTTTTTGGAGAACTGCGGATGGAAAGGAAGTGGATTTTGTATTACCTGATGTAGAAAACCCATTTGCCATTGAAGCCAAATTGGATAAAAACTTAATCAAAGAGTCAAAATATCAAGTGTTTCAAGAAGCGTACCCAGCTATCAAATTCAATTTTGGATATCTGTATCCTTGGTCAGAAGATTTCTTTCGCAGAAATTTATTTTAGGAATTTGGCCAAATATGAAGTCTCTATCTTGAAGTTTCCTTGCTAATTGAGCTTTGGGTCTCCTTTTCAAAGCTCTTGAAAAATCAGGTATTCAACTCCTGTGAAATTCTTACCTTTGTTATTGATTGTGAAATCGAGCATTATTCTGAAAGTTACAAAGAGTAATGATTAAATGCGCTGCGAGATTCCATGTGGCCTTTGAAAGACAAATTATATACACATGAAAAAGAAGCCATTCACAGTTGTCTATGAGGACAACCACCTTTTGATAGTAAATAAAGCTGCAGGCATATTGGTGCAGGGAGATAAGACAGGGGATAAGACCTTGACCGATTACCTCAAAGAATATATTGCTAAGAAATACGACAAACCCGGAGCTGTTTTTCTACACCCTATACATAGATTGGATAGACCGGTAAGTGGATTAGTGGCTTTTGCCCGCACTTCCAAGGGGCTGGAGCGCATGATGGAGCTTTTCCGCAAAAGAGAAATCCATAAAGTGTACTGGGCACTCGTAAAGAGAAAGCCGAAAGAAGAAACCGGGAAATTGACGCATTACCTAGTCAAAGACGAGCAGAAAAACGTGGTGACGGCTCACGACCGTGAAGTACCAGGATCGCAAAAAGCCGAGTTGAATTACAAGACGTTGGGTTTTATGAATGATCATTGGCTGATCGAAGTTCGTCCTGTTTCGGGACGCCCACATCAGATCCGCGTGCAGTTGGCATCTATGGGTTGCCCGATTCGTGGAGATATTAAGTACGGCTTCGCAAAGCCAAACCCGGATGCAAGCATCAATTTGCATGCATTCAATTTGATTTTTGTGCATCCAATCAAGAAGGAAAAGCTTTACTTAAGAGCGGCTGTGCCAGAGGAAGAATTCTGGGAGCAATTCCTGGAATATGAAAGTATCAAGACAAAAGACCAGCACTTGGACAATTCATTTAGCGGATAAATAACTTAACCTTCGAAATTTCATTATTCTCGAAGGTTTTTTTTATAAGCACAAAGTGCACAGAGGCTTCACAGAGTTGGCACGGAGGTTTTGATGTTACTATGTCTTTTCATCAAAGGACTGGGTAAATCTAAAAGTTGGCCTACTTCGACCCACCCGACCTGACGGAGTCATCCTGCCTTTAATGACTCTTGATTCTTGCAGACAATAGTAAAAATCGTATTGAGAATTCTTTAACTTTTGGGCATGAAATATATCCTTCTCTTATTAATTGCCACATTATTTGCGGCATGCTCAAATAAGCAAGAACCTAAAACCATCTACATTGTCCGTCATGCAGAAAAGCAGTTGACCGGAGATGATCCCGGGCTTTCTGTAGCGGGCAATGCCCGTGCTGTGAAGCTTTCTCAAATCTTAGCTGACAAGGAGATCAAGCATATTTTTAGTACTGATTATCGGAGGACAAGATTAACTACCGAGCGCACCGCAAAAGAAGCAGGTATAGCGATCCAAGTGTATGATCCGAAAAACCACGATGCTCTTGTCGATCAACTTCGAAAATTGGAAGGAAATATTCTCGTAGTCGGGCACAGCAATACGGTGGGTCAAGTAGCCAATTATTTTGTAGGTGATGGAGATAAATACCAAGATCTAGAAGATTCAGAGTACAATTTTATCGATGTAGTCACGCTAGATAAGGATGGAAATTCATCTGTGACAAGAAAAACATATAAGGATTATTAATTTGAGGCACCTATGTAATTCTACCTAGGCTTGAGACTTTCCTTTCCTGATTTTTTCCTTACCTTAAAACGGTATTTTAATTACTATGAATCGCCCAGAAAACCTCAAACAATTACAGGACAAAACTAAAATTTGGGACATCGCCGTCATCGGCGGAGGTTCCTCTGGCCTCGGAGTGGCACTGGATGCGATATCCAGGGGACTTTCGGTTGTCCTTTTCGAAAAAGCTGATTTTGCCAAAGGCACTTCCAGCAGAAGCACCAAGCTCGTCCATGGAGGAGTGAGATACCTTGCCCAAGGAGATGTAGCCTTAGTCTTTGAGGCACTCAAGGAACGGGGGAAACTTCTGAAAAACGCACCTCATTTGGCTCATAACCAGCCTTTTATAATTCCAATTTATACTTGGAAAGACCGCATGATGTACAGTATTGGACTGAAAGTGTACGACTGGATGTCTGGTCGACTGAGTCTGGGAAAATCTAAATTCATCACAAAAGAAGAAACGCTCAAACGACTTCCAGGCCTAAAATCTGAAGGCCTCTATGGCGGAGTAGTATACCATGATGGGCAATTTGATGACGCACGGCTTGCATTGAATCTCGCTCAATCAGCTGATGAAGCCGGTACCTGTGTATTAAATTATGTCAGCGTGGATAATTTAGTTAAAAATGATGCTGGCAAAATCACCGGATTACTCGTTTCTGATAAGTTATCCAAGAAAAAGTATCAGGTGAATGCCAAAATGGTGGTGAATGCAACAGGGGTTTTTGCTGATAAAATCCTGCAAATGGATAATCCGGAAGCTCCGAAAATGATCCAGCCAAGTCAGGGAATTCATTTGGTCTTGGATCTTGACTTTTTGGGTGGAAAAGACGCCTTGATGATCCCGAAAACAAGAGATGGAAGAGTACTTTTTGCAGTTCCATGGCATGGAAAACTTGTAGTTGGGACTACCGATACACTTCGTGAAAAACCTAAATTAGAGCCAGAAGCATTACAGAAGGAGATAGATTTTGTATTGGAAACTGCCGCGGGTTACTTGGCCAAAAAGCCAGCTAGAGCAGATGTGAAGTCTGTTTTTGCTGGTCTTAGGCCACTTGCCAGACCCAAGGAAGGCAGTACCAAAACCAAAGAGATCTCACGTTCTCACAAAGTGATACTATCTGAAAGTGGCTTGGTCACGTTGACTGGAGGCAAGTGGACGACTTTCCGGAAAATGGGTGAAGATACGGTGGAGTATTTTACCAAAGTCACTGGAGAAAAGCTCAAGGACAGTAAGTCACTGGATATGAAAATCCACGGTGCCACTTCCCGTGTTCCCGAAGGACATTGGGGGATTTATGGTGTTGATGCGCAGCCTATTCAAGACTTGATCCTTGAGAATAAAGCATGGGGAGCAAAACTGCATCCTGATTTTCCCAATATAGAAGCCGAAGTAATCTGGGCTGTACGGGAAGAGATGGCCGTGAAGGTGGAAGATATATTGGCTAGAAGGATACGCATGCTATTCCTCGATGCTCGGGCTGCCATAGATGCGGCGCCCATAGTCGCCAGGTTGATGGCTGAAGAAATGGAAAAAGATGAAGAATGGATAGCAACAGAATTAGTTGACTTTCACAAGACAGCTTCGAAATACTTGATTAAATAATAACCCATACGAACCCAAAATGAGCCAAAACAAACCTTATTTGATGGCTCTAGACCAAGGCACGACCAGTTCTAGAGCTATTATTTTTGATAAAAAGGGCAAAATCGTTTCTGTAGCCCAAAAGGATTTTAAGCAGCATTTCCCAAAGCCCGGATGGGTAGAGCATGATCCCGAAGAAATATGGACTTCCCAGTCTTCTGTGATAATCGAATCTCTGGTCAACAAAAGTATTCGCGCAAATGAAGTAGCCGGAATAGGAATAACCAACCAGCGGGAGACGACCATCGTCTGGGATAGGAAAACAGGGGAAGCGATTTATAATGCCATCGTCTGGCAGGATCGTAGAACTGCGGAGTATTGCAACGAGATCAAGGATCAGGGACATGCAGAATTGGTAGCCTCGAAGACAGGGTTGATCATCGATGCCTATTTCTCTGCGACTAAAATCAGATGGATTCTTGAGAATGTAGAAGGGGCCAGAGTACGTGCTGAGGCTGGTGAACTTGCTTTTGGGACGGTGGATTCTTGGTTGGTTTGGAAGCTAACGGCAGGCAAAACCCATATTACTGACATTACCAATGCCAGCCGCACCATGCTTTTCAATATCCATTCACAGGAATGGGACAAGGAGTTGTTGGATTTATTTGAGATTCCTGCGTCGCTTTTACCTGAAGTGAAATCATGCAGTGAGATCTACTGCGAAACTGCCGGAGATGTGCTTAGTGTAAAAATTCCAATCGCAGGTATTGCAGGAGATCAGCAGGCGGCACTTTTTGGCCAGCTTTGCACCAAGCCGGGAATGGCAAAAACGACTTATGGAACAGGTTGCTTTTTAGTCATGAATACCGGAAAAGAGGCGGTGCGATCTGATAATAAACTATTGACGACAATCGCCTGGAAGATCGGTGATGAAATCAATTATGCCTTGGAAGGATCAGTTTTTATTGGCGGAGCTGCCATTCAATGGTTACGGGATGGTCTTGAACTTTTCAAGCATGCGCGTGAAAGTGAGCACTTGGCTGAAAGTATAGAAAGTAATGACGGAGTGTATTTTGTGCCTGCACTTTCGGGTCTAGGGGCTCCCCACTGGGATCAGAATGCACGTGGGGCATTTTTTGGAATCACTCGCGGAACTAGCAAAGCGCATATGGCCAGGGCTGCACTGGAAGCGATTGCTTATCAAGTTCACGATGTGCTAAAAGCCATGGAAAAAGACAGTGGGAAACCGACCCAGGAGCTCCGGGTGGACGGCGGAGCTACTGCAAACAGCTTTCTGATGCAGTTTCAGGCAGATTTGTTGGGTTGTGAAATCAAACGACCGGAAATTATAGAAACTACCGCCATTGGTGCGGCGTTTTTGGCTGGTTTAGCAGTAGGGTTTTGGAAAGATCAGGAAGAGATTAATTTGCTTTGGAATGCAGATAAAAGCTTTACTCCTAGAATGGAAAAAGGAGAACGAGAAAAACTGATACACTTTTGGCACAAAGCGGTAGAACGCTCAAAAAACTGGGTAGAATAATGAATGTATATCTAGCAGAATTAATAGGAACAGGGCTATTGTTACTATTGGGATCAGGAGTTGTTGCCAACATGCTGTTGCCAAAAACCAAAGGAAATGGCGGTGGCATTATGGAAATAAGTACGGCATGGGCATTGGCAGTTTATGTAGGAGTAGTAGTAGCTGCGCCATATAGTGGGGCACATTTGAACCCCGCGGTTACTATAGGTTTGGCCTTGACCGGGCAATTCGAATGGGCTTTGGCACCAGGGTATATTATTGCGCAGGTGTTGGGAGCAATGATCGGAGTAGGGATAGCATGGTTGTTTTATAAGGATCACTATGATGCTTCGGATGATACGGGTGCTAAAGCGGCCCCTTTCGGCACTTCACCAGCAATAAGAAATCTCCCCTTAAACTTCTTCTCAGAAGTAATTGGTACGTTTGTCTTGATTTTAGTCATTCTTTACAACGATGGAGTAGAAATAGGAGACGGCAATAAAACGCCTATTGGTATGGGGTCTCTGGGTGCAATTCCAGTTGCATTCCTGGTTTGGGTCATTGGCTTATCACTGGGTGGGACTACCGGCTATGCGATCAATCCAGCCCGTGATTTTGGGCCAAGGATTATGCATCAGATTTTACCTATAAAAGATAAGGGAAGTTCAGATTGGGGATATGCTTGGGTGCCAATTTTGGGGCCATGTGTAGGCGCAGCTTTGGCGGCGGGATTGTATTTGGTGGCGGGTTCGTAAGGAACTTTGAGAGCCAAGCTCCGGGTTTTAGAATTGACTGGAAAGTCAGTATATTGAAATCGAGCATATAGAAGAACGTCACACGGAGGGATGATTTGTCAGAATCCTGAAAATCTCTACAAAAAGCTAGCTTCAAAATGAGATCTTTTTTAGTAAGTTTGGTGATCGTAATCACTAAATATACGTATATTTGGTGATTACGATCACTGAATATGCATGTTTCTCGTACTTTATTTAATACGCTTCAAGCAAAAATAGACTTCAATAAGGCTATTTTGTTGCTTGGCCCAAGACAAGTAGGGAAGACTACGCTGGTAAAAAAATTGGCAGAAAGTATCTCGTCAAACTTCCTCTATCTCAATGGGGATGAAGCCAGTGTTCAAAGTTCCCTTGCTGATCCTAGTATTTCTTTTCTCAGGTCTTATTTAGGACAAAGCAAAGTCGTGGTGCTAGATGAAGCACAACGTATTCCCACAATAGGTCTCACCTTAAAATTGATCGTTGATAACTTTACGGATTTACAATTGATTGTAACGGGATCATCTGCCTTGGAACTTTCCAGCACAATTAATGAACCACTTACGGGAAGAAAATGGGAGTATAAAATGTACCCATTAAGCTGGATGGAAATTAGCAGTTCTTTAGGAATGCCTGAAGCATTAAGCGGTTTGGAGACTTATTTGGTTTATGGAACTTATCCAGAGGTTGTGACGCAAAAAGGCAATGAAATTCCAGTATTAACCAACCTTGCAACGAGTTACTTGTATAAGGATTTACTGAATTTTCAAGGGATCAGAAAACCAGAACTTTTAAATAAAATATTACAAGCATTGGCTTGGCAAGTAGGCTCTGAAGTAAGCTATAATGAATTAAGTAGAACTGTCCAAGCGGACAAAGTGACTGTGTCAAATTATATTGATCTATTGGAAAAAGCATTTATAATCGAAAAGCTTAATCCATTTTCAAGGAATCTTCGATCCGAAATCAGTTCCAGTAGAAAGATATATTTTCTTGACAATGGTATTAGAAACGCAATCATTGGTAATTATGCTCCAATTCCAGCGAGAAATGATATTGGGGCATTGTGGGAAAATTATTTAATCTCGGAGAGACGAAAGCTGTTAGCATATCATGGTTTCTATGGGCAAACGTATTTTTGGCGCACTACTCGGGGTCAAGAGATCGATTACATCGAGGAAATTAATGGGAAGCTTTACCCCTTTGAATTTAAGTGGAACCCTAACGCAAAACCTAAAATCCCCAAAACCTTTCAAGAGACTTATACTTCTGAAATACCAAGAGTGATACATCGTGATAATTTTTGGGAATGGCTAAATGCATATCCTTATACAAAAGCCTAAAATCTCTAAAGAGCTCAGGCTTTTTGATAGAGTTGGAGATGGAGATTATTTCAAAATCTCTCTCGCAATTACCATCTTTTGTATCTCAGATGTTCCTTCGCCTATTGTACACAGCTTGGAGTCACGATAGAATTTTTCCACTGGATAATCTTTGGTAAAACCATAGCCCCCAAAGATCTGCACCGCATCATTAGAAACGGAAACAGCGACTTCGGAGGAAAAATACTTTGCCTGTGCTCCGGCCAAGGTGACTTTTTCTCCACGGTTTTTGAGATCTGCAGCTTTAAATATCAATAGACTGGAAGCTTCTACCTGCGTGGCCATATCTGCCAGTTTGAAGGAAATACCCTGAAATGAACTGATTGGCTTGTTGAATTGATGCCTTTCTTTTGAATATTGAATGGAAGCTTCCAATGCTCCCTCGGCGATTCCTTGCCCCAGCGCGGCAATAGAAATCCTGCCACCATCGAGCACCTTCATAGATTGGATAAAGCCGTCGCCAACCTCGCCAATCACCTGACTCCCATGGATTTTACAATCCGTGAAAATCATCTCGGCTGTTTCGGAAGCGCGCATACCTAGTTTATCCTCTTTCCTTCCGCCTTCAAATCCAGGAGTACCGCGCTCCACAATGAATGCTGTCATTCCATGTGAATCCCCGATTTCCCCGGTACGTGCGATCACAACCGCTACATCTCCTGAGACACCGTGGGTGATGAAATTTTTTGCTCCGTTGATAATCCAGTGCTCGCCATCTTTCTTCGCGACGGTGCGCATGTTGCCGGAATCGGAGCCGGTGTTGGGCTCGGTTAATCCCCAAGCGCCGAGCCATTCGCAGGTAGCCAATTTGGGAAGGTATTTTTGTTTTTGCACTTCGGAGCCAAAAGCCATGATATGGCCTGAGCAAAGTGAATTGTGAGCCGCCATAGAAAGCCCGACCGAAGGGTCAAGCTTAGAAAGCTCCACAATCGCAGTAACATATTCTAGATATCCGAAACCAGAGCCTCCGTATTCGGTAGGGATCAAAACGCCCATCAATCCGAGTTCGCCGAGTTTCTTAAATAATTCATGGGGAAAAAACTGCTTGTCATCCCAGTCTTTTCTAAAGGGTGTAATCTCCTTGGCGCCGAAATCACGAATCATCTGAGCGATCATTCGTTGATTTTCATTTTGTGTGAAGTTTAACATATGGGTATTTGGGTTTATCCTATTATAGAAACTCTAAGATTCAGAAATAGTTTGGATTCAGCAAATCCTAAAAATCCAAAGTATATTTTTATTTTAACCCTTTATCAATCAAATAAATAGGAATTCTTGCAAGAGAGCTTAGTATTCTAGCTTCCATTTTATCTTTGCCCACTTTAAATTGAATCTTGCGAGAGAAAGATTTTTTGATTTATTTCCCAACAAATCAATTGTTTATGCATTCTTTCTGCTGTTTCGCTCTCCCTTTTTATCTACGCAAATTCTATTTGTCCAAACAACTTTAGAACTGTTCGCTAATCTTAGACTCGAATGGTTGTTGTCATTAATTGATTGGGACAAGGGAACCATTAAGACTGATTTTTTTATTATTGAAGAAATATTCTTTATGCCGGAAATCATTGACCTCTCACAGGAAATATACGAGGGTATGCCTATGCACCACAGCATGGCTCCTGTCAAAATCAGTGTTCACGCCACGCATGAGCAATGGGCAAAGGAAATAACTCCCAAAACTTACAACCCAAGTGCACTTAAGCTCGAGATGAGTGAGCATACAGGTACTCATGTCGATGGCCTTAATCACATGGGAAAAGAATTCGCTGCGCAGACAATAGATCAAATGCCTCTTTCCATGTTTTATACGGAGGGTATCTGTCTTGATTTAACCCATAAGGGATTGCAGGAATTAATTACAGTGGAGGATATCCAGCAGGCAATTCAAATCGCTGAATTATCCATTCTCCACGGAGATACTGTTTTACTTTGCACAGATCATTATCGGAAATATTTCGGCACAGATAACTGGAACAAAGGCCCGGGACTCACTGTTGAAGCTACTCGCTGGCTCGGTGAGCAGGAAATTTCCGCCTTTGGAGTAGAAACAATGTCTCCCGGAATTCCCAAGCTTACCAACCAAGAAGTGCATCAAATCTGTGGAGAGATGGGATTTACCCATTACGAAAATTTAATTAACCTCCATCTTTTGATCGATAGAGGTAGATTTCGATTCATAGGATTTCCTCTGAAGATCAGAGGCGGAACCGGGTCTCCGGTACGTGCAGTCGCAGTGTTTGAATAATGTTTGGAAAGCTCAAATGGAGGATTACCAGTTAATCGGGCCTTTTCCCAGATACTTTTCTGCAATCGGCAGGTAATACTCTTTCACATCATTTAAATCATAGATTTTAGGAGACTTGGTGTATAAGTCATACTGGTTGAAGTCCAGAATCCATTCTTTGTATTGTGCATCTTGTGGCGCTTCAAACTGAGAATAACTTCCGCCGTTGTGCCAAGGATAAAAAGAATGATAGCGTACCATCACCATTCCTGCTTCAGGGATTGTGTTTTCTGTATGGTTTTTCAATACTTGGTAAAAATACTCATCGTGTCCCCAAGCCAATTGTAAATTGTCAAGACCGCAGCCTTTCTCATAAATCCCCATTTCGGTATTGTAGCGGGGATCTTTCATGTCCGGGTTTAACTCGTTGAACTCAGGGTAAACGCAGGTATCAGGCAATTTCGCGCCAACTACGAATACATCTCCAACAAGTCCCCACTGCTCTGCCTGACTTGTGCCGTCTTCATCACTTCCAAACAGATACATGACTTTGCCGAGGTCATGAATCAAACCTACCAGCTGCATCCAATCAGGACGATTGTCATGTCTCAAAGCCTCAGCCGACTGGATCAAGTGCTGCACATTGGGCAAATCAAGATCCGGATCGCTTACATCGATCAGTGCATTGAGCTTCTCCATAGCATCCCAAAGATTCATGGGCTTGTCAAATTTGAGATACTTGGATTTCATACCTAGGACATACTCATAGGTCTGATACATCCGCATTTTTCGATAATGCTCACGCACCGCGACTTTCACATCGGCGTGGTCATAATTTCTGAATTCCTTTTCTGTAGTTTCCATAGAATTAAGCGATTGTACCTAAAATTACATAAATAATTACTGTGATTGCAATCAATATCCAGCCCAGCGTTTTGGCATATTTCCAAGGGACGATGCTCAACTTGCCCGAGTCAGCCATCACGAAAGGAATTTTAACAGGATACTTGGCTGACACCAGGTGCATTACGAGCAGATTGAGGATAAATTCTATACCCCAGATGTGGACGAAATGAATATTGACTTGTAGGATCAAATCCATAAGAATGTAAAATCCCAATCCAAATACCAGCCCCGCTTTAGCTCCTGCGGCAGATACTTTCGGGAAGAAGAACCCGGCAATAATCACCGTTGCCATAGGAATGAAGAAGATCCCGTTGAGCTGCTGCAAAAGCTGATAAAGTCCAGCCGGTGCATTGGCTACGAATGGTGCTACTATAATTGAAATCACAGCCAAAATAGCAGAAGTCCACTTTCCAATTCGTACAAGTTGCCCTTCTTTAGCAGCTTTATTGATATAAACTTTGAAAATATCCAAGCTGAAAATGGTAGCTGCACTGTTCAAAGCACTATTGAAGGTACTCAAAATAGCACCCATGATTACCGCCACAAAGAAACCAGTCATCCAGGGAGGAAGTACACGCTTGACCAGTTCAGGATAAACACTGTCCTGTGAATCAAAAAGTGTATCCCCGAAATAATAGAAGCCAATAATTCCCGGTAGGACAATCACCAAGGGAATCAGAATTTTTAGAATCCCGGTGAACAACAAGCCTTTTTGGGCTTCTTTCAAACTTACCGCTCCCAAAGCACGCTGTACGATGGATTGATGCATGGTCCAGAAATACAGTTGATTAATGATAAGGCCGGTGAACAATACTTCAAAAGGCAGAATGGAATCTCTGGATCCCGGGCCAATTGATGGCTCCTTACTGATCACATTAAATTTTTCAGGTGCATTATTAAACACCTTGGTAAGCCCCTCAATTATACTTCCATCTCCAATGTCCCAAAGCGCAAAAACAGGAACCAACAACCCTGCGATAAGCAGCCCAAAACCATTGATGGTATCTGTGTAAGCCACCATTTTCAATCCTCCAAAAATCGCGTAAACTGCGCCGATCACTCCCACTACGACCACAGTGAGCCAAATTCCCTCTGTTTGGGTAATTCCCAGCGTTTCCGAAATCCCAAAAATAGATTCAATATTTATCGCTCCTGTGTAGAGTACGATTGGCAACAGTGTCACGACAAAGGAGATAATCAACAGCAGGGAAATCAGGGCCTGTGTCATTTTATCAAATCTTTTCTCCAAAAACTCGGGAATGGTAGTCAATCCCATTCTCAAATATTTTGGGATAAAATACAGCGCACCGATTACAAGTGCGATGGCTGATGTTACTTCCCAGGCGATGATAATTGCCCCATTTTTATAGGCTGATCCATTCATTCCCACAAGGTGTTCGGTAGAAATATTGGTAAGCAACATAGATCCGGCGATGACCACACCGGTCAAGCTTCGTCCTCCTAAAAAATAACCATCTTGGGTTGCCAGGTTTTGCTTGCGTAGCATCCAGGTGGAATAGATGGCTACAAAGCCTGTAAAAGCTAAGAAACTGAAAAGAGTAAGCAATTATTTGGGGCTGAGTGGGTTTGTCAAAATTGTATTCTGGAAAAATAGGGAATAAGAGTTATTGTGGCAAATAAAAGATTAGTCTTTCACTAGTATTGTTCTAGGAGAGATGATTTTGAGGGAATACATACTCCTAAAATTTCCTTACTTTTCCTTTTGGATTCCAGTTACAGAATTCATAAGAACTGCTAACCAATTTTTGTATGAAGACCATTTCTTTAGGATTACTCAGTTTTGTGATCTCAATTTTCAGCTTTGCCCAAGATATCTCTGGCCAATGGCATGGTGCTCTGAAAGTTCAGAGTGTCCAGCTTCGGCTGGTATTCAATGTGAAGCAAACTGAAAGCGGCTATAGCGCTACAATGGACAGTCCTGATCAAGGTGCGTTTGGGATACCGGTGACTTCGACCAGCTTTGAAAATAGTACCTTGAAAATGGCGATCACCAACGCGAATATCAACTACGAAGGAACGCTAGGCGATGACGGGATAATCATCGGGGTTTTCAATCAGGCAGGCCAGTCTTTTCCTATGAATCTATCGAGAGAGGAAATAGAAAAAGTAGGTGCCAAAAGACCTCAGGAACCTAAAAAACCCTTTCCTTACCATTCGGAAAATGTAATTTTTGAGAATAAACAGGCTGAAATATTACTGGCAGGTACGCTGACTTTACCTGAACAGACAGGAATGTTCCCGGCTGTAGTGCTGATCTCTGGAAGCGGCTCACAGAATCGCGACGAGGAATTGATGGGGCATAAGCCATTTCTGGTTTTGTCTGATTATTTGACCAAAAATGGCATTGCTGTATTACGGTTTGATGATAGGGGAACAGCAGCTTCCACAGGTGATTTCGGTAGTGCTACCTCAGTGGATTTTGCCACGGATGTTGCTTCGGCTGTTCAGTATTTGCAGTCGCGACCGGAGATAGACAAAAGTAAAATAGGCCTAGTGGGGCATAGTGAAGGTGGGATTATTGCGCCGATGGTAGCAGGAGATTCGGATGATATTGACTTTATCGTGTTGCTTGCAGGTACTGGAATTCGGGGAGATAAACTACTTCTAGCTCAGCAAGCACTGATCGGGGAAGCTTCTGGGATGAGTCCCAATCAGCTTGGAGAAAATGAGCTGATCAGCAAGAAGGCTTTTGAAATTATGCTCATAGATCAGAGTGAAGAGGATCTGAAAACTGAGGTAAAAAACTACATGACTCAAGTTTTTAGAAATATTCCTCCAGAAAACGTACCCGGAGGGATGAGCGAGGAAGAGTTTGTCACGGCACAGGTGGATCAGCTGACTAGCCCTTGGATGCAATATTTCATCAGGTACGACCCTGCTCCTGCCTTGGAAAAAGTAAGCTGTCCTGTATTGGCGATCAATGGAGAGAAAGACCTGCAGGTTCCTCCAAAAGAGAACCTGGAAGCAATAAAAGCGGGCTTGGAAAAAGGAGGAAATACAAATGTGACCACGATGGAATTACCTGGGTTAAACCACTTATTTCAAGAAGCCCAGACAGGTGCACCAAGCGAATATGGAACTATAGAGCAGACTTTCTCTCCAAAGGCTCTAGAAGTGGTGAAGAATTGGATCAAAGAGCAGGTGGATTAATCATTTGCCTCTATACGATTCATTTGATCTATGCTGATACGGTAGTAATATTAATGTTAGCTTCATTTCAGAACCTGAACCCACACATATCAGGGGTATCCAAGCAAAAATGCCGAACTCGTCTAAGGCTTTCTTATCATGGGTGCAGTGTATTTGATTAAAGACAAAAGAATATTGACGGTCTATGTCGCAGATATTTATTGCTTAGTATTTTAAGCTATTTGGTATAAATTTGGGTCTAGCCTCCTCAAAATAAAACTGCAAATATCTTTTGAGAAGATTTTGATTTTGAATTATGAAAACCCAAATCCTCGATTTTACAGAAAACAATGGGCTTGTTCTGTGCAGCAAAGCTTCTGCTGCTCAGAATAACTATGAGCGACTGTATATTTCCGAGGTTAAAAAACTAAATGCCTACGCAGTTTTTTTTAGAAGATTTTTTAAAACTAAGGAGGATATAGCCGCTTATAAGTCTGAGCCAGTAGTTTGTGTTTTCCAGGAAGAGGATGTTCTGGTTAACAGTCCTCGCCATAAAGAAATACATGCTGCGCTCTGGAGTGAGAGCAAAATTGATGTTTATATCATAACTGGTAAAACGAGATTAAATATTTACAATGCTAGAAAGCCTGCCGAAAGAATCAGAGAGAATGAGCTTTCTGTAGAAAAATTGAAATTCCCTTTAGACGCAGTAAAAGTACTTGATAAGAAACGGAGTGCGGCACATCTATTTGGAACAGGGACATTTTGGGAACAAATAGAGAATCATAACCAAATAAATCTTGATAAGAGCCCGTATGTGCATCTTATCAATTATCTGATGAAAGTCAGAAAGGATTTCAATGAGAGAAGTAAAAAACTAGAACCAGAAACCATAGACAAGATATTGGTTCTAAGTATCTTGGTGAAGTTCTTGGAAGAGAAAAAGGATTCTGGAACTGATCGATCAACTCTTGATGAGATATTTTCAAAATATCAAGTACAGAGCTTTATCGAAGCGGTAGAAAAAGGAAAGTTCTTGAATGTTCTTGGTGATCTTTCTACAGAATTCAACGGAAGGGTATTCGATCAATTTACTCTTTTAGAAAAAGAGCAAATTGAGAAGATTGATTTGAGCTTACTAGCTCAGTTTCTAGGAGCTGAAAGCGACCTTAGTACTCAGCAGCTTTTTTTGTGGAAACAATATAGTTTTCAACATTTGCCTGCCGAGGTAATTAGTGCTATTTACGAAAATTTTATCCAAGAGGAAGCTCAAAGAGATGGAAAAGGCCGTGAAAAAGGTGTGGTTTATACTCCCATTCATTTGGTCAATTTCATGGTGGATGAAGTAATGCCACTTGAAAATCCTCCAGCATCTTTTACAGAAAATGGGATTTATAAGGTGTTGGATCCTACATGTGGATCAGGCGTTTTTCTAGTAGCAGCCTACAAAAGATTGATGCAATGGTGGGCAATCACTGAGAGTGAAAAAACCGGTGAAATTCTCTACCCAGATGCAAGGACTGCACAGAAAATTTTGGAGGAAAATATCTTCGGTGTTGATGTGAAAAGGACTGCAGTCCGAGTGACCATTTTTGGCCTTACCACAGCCTTATTAGATTACCTGACTCCCAAAGAAGTTTGGGGAGAATTGAAATTTCAAGATCTAAGCACAAAAAATATTGTAGAAGCGAAGCCCCATACTGGTTTTTTCCAATGGGCACTAGAGGCGAAAAATGAGAATAGGCATTTTTCATTAGTAATAGGAAATCCACCTTTCAATCCTGAAAAAAAATCATCAAAACAAAAGGTATTAGATGAGCATGTCATTAGTGACTTAGGCTTGAAGCATCCAAGTATTCCAAGAAAGAACTTTGCGTTACACTTCTTTGAAGCTTCCATTATGCTTGCAGATAGTATTTGTATGATCATTCCGGCAAATGCGCTTTTGTATGATAAGTCTGCGGGTAATTACAGAAGGGAGCTGTTTACAGATTACACCATTTCTGATATTTATGATTTCACTCATCTTAGAAGAGGACTCTTCGCTAGTGCTGATACTCCTGTAGTTGCATTAATAGTAAGTAATCGAGCTTCAGAATTCCAGCCAATAAACCATACGGTAGTCAAACGCACAATTTCTGTAGAGCAAAAAGTGCGTTTTGAAATTGATGAGTATGACAGACATCTAGTAAAATGGGATTGGGCGGTTGACCCAAAAAAGCAATTTGTATGGAAAACAAATTTGCTAGGTGGAGGAAGATTGTTTCATTTGATTCACAACTTGAGTCTTCTTCCTACATTGAAGAGGTATATTTATAGAAAAAAAGAAGAGAATTCTAAATGGATATATAGTTCAGGGTATAAAGTTGGTGGAAGTACTACAAAAAAATATCTTGCACCTTATCTGACAGGTAAAAATACATTGGACACAAAAAGAAAATTCAATAGGGAATTAGGCTTTTCTTTTGTTGAGGAAATTAACAAAGAATTCGAGGCACCTAGAACCAAAGAATTATATGAGCCACCTGTTTTGATTTTGGCAGAAGTTCTGGGTTTAGAATCAATTCCAATGCAATTATTCACAAATTCTCAACCATTTAATATAAGTTTTGTAGGAATACACGCACCGCTGAAAGAGGACTTAATTAAAATTAAATCCTATATAGAGGATAATTATAAGCTGCTGAAAGCTTACATGCTAGCAACTAGTTCAAAGCTTCTAATTAATAAAGAAACAACAATTGTAAAAGAGGATTTGGATATGATTCCTTTTGCAACCAAGGAGGATTTGATAACAATTTCAAGTGCAGATCAAATTTTATTAGATGACCTATTAACTTATGAGATACACCTTGGCAAAGCCATAACGAAAAACTCTAGTGGCGCAATCCTCCATCATCCAGTAAAAGAAAAGCAACTCCAAGAATATGGCGAAGTACTCTGCTCAGAGTTAAATGACATCTATGCTAAGGATGGAAATAGGTGGCAATCAGGCAAGGTTTATAGAATGCCCTCTTATACGGTTTATCAAATAGGCTTTGGAGTAGATGGTAAGTTGAAGCAAGAGTTTGTTGACGATCAATTAGACGATTCTATAGAGAATTTAATCAAAAATGACGCTACCAACCGAGGAGCTGCTTACAAGCGAATCGTTCGACTTTACGATCATGTTGATGGATTTGATTGCGTTTACTTTATCAAGCCGAATGCGTTACGTTATTGGCTAAAGTCTATTGCCTTGAGAGATGCAGATGAAACGTTTTCGGATTTTAAAGCTGAGGGATATTAAGTATGTCAGGGGTCTCATCTTTTAAAAACCTTCAATCTTCTCATTTAGTAAATGAACTGATATCATACTTAGAAGTAGAATTACCCAATTTCCTTGTTTCAGAAGAATTTGTTGAAATTCTCGCAGTTAAGAAAAATGAGAATCAGCATTCGTCAGCTTTTTGTGTTTATATGACAACCGAATGTTCATCTCATTTTTATTTTTTACCGGAAAATTCACAGAAAGGCAGCAGTAAAATAGATATAGGAATATATAAAGGAGCGAATTTATTTTTTACAATAGAAGCCAAAGTTCTTCCTACGCCCAAAGACTCAAAAAGGAAAGAGCATGAATATGTCTTTGGCAAAGGTGGAGGAATTGAACGCTTTAGGGAAGAAGATCACGGAGTGGATAATAGAAATAACTTGTTACCTGAATGTGGCATGATTGCCTATGTTAAAACCCAAGACTTCAACCACTGGTTTTCGACTATTAATCAATGGGTGACAGATGCATCCTGGCCTGAAATTGAAAAGCTGGAGATAGTTTCTTTTGATAAGATTGCCCGATTGAAATCAAATCATTTAAGAAAAGGAGGTTCGCAAGTTATATTGCACCATTTTTGGGTCGATGTAAGTTAAATCATCCTATCTCTACTCAGAAAATTGTTTCAAAATCCAAGCTGAGTTGCTGAATTGCTATTTCCTCTCCAGTGAAAGGAATAGTGGCAATTTTATCGAATTTATGGATTCGCTTGGTGTTCATTGGACGTCTTAAAAGCGCTAATTCATTCACCTCAAAAGACGCTTCGAATTCATGGTTTTGCCAATCCGCCCAAGCTAGAGCATGTTGCTCTGGAGTCATTCCTCTGGCGATTGAGATGTGAGGAGTTGTATGAAACCGTGGTTCGTTGAGCAATGGGCTTGCAAACTTACGAAGCTCCGTTATAATTTGTGTGAGGTGATACTTATTGAAGATATCGACAAAGACGGTCTCCGGAAACTGACCGATTCCGTTTAGTTCGGTGGTAAATGGCTCCACCGTTTTTCCAAACCTCTTTAGATTTTCGATGAGTTGGGATTCCCGATAATTTGATTGCAGGCAATTCATGATGCTAATATGTGGTTTGAAAATGTCTGCCATGGTACAGCCATATCTTTTCGTGAAATAATGTTTGTACGGCATGATCAACTCACAGATTTTCTCATTTGGTGAGATGATCAGGAAATATTCATAGGTATTGAGTCTCATCGTTTTTATAATTTTAAGTGGTTTGTTTTATACAGATACAGTAGAAAGCACTGAGATCGGAGGCACTTCTTTTTTATCTCTTAGCCCGACTTTCCACATGGCGTGTACATCTATAGCAAAGGCGCCAAATTCCTCTACGACTTTGCCCCGCATTTTGTAAAAACCCTTGCCTTGAAAAGGGTAGCGTTTCAGAGAATTGGGGAAATGGACGGTGTCCAGCCAGTCACCTTGGGCATCGAGAAAGGTTCCAAAAGCCATGTGCTCCCGATTGATCGTACGCACGTCTTTAGTCGTAACAAGCTGACCGAGCACTTCCACTTGCTTTCCAAGTAGGCTGCGGAATTGATCCGCCAGCGTCATTCCTTTGCCGTCGTTGGCTGCAAGCCGAAACATATCCGTGAGCGCAAAACCGAGCACGTTAATCTCATCAATTGCATCTTCGAGCGGGTAATCTGGAAAGTCGGGTAAAGTGAAGTCCATTGGAGGTTCTTTGAAAAGTGCAGGAGAATCAGGAATGGCTGTCAGGTGTTTTTGTGCGAAGTTGGCTTTCCAAAGCAGTTTTTTCTTTCCCAGACCTGTAAATCCAAAAGCCCCCACGCTGATGAGAATGTTCAGTTGCTCTGGCCCGGCATGTGTGCGCTCAATGAAGTCCTCCAAGCCGAGGTATAGGCCATTGGCTTGCCTTTCCTCCAAGATTAAGTCACAGAGCTTTTTTTCGAGTTGCTGCACATGGATGAGTCCTACGAAAACCTCCTCTCCACTGATGTTGGTTAGGTATTCACTGCGGTTTACGCAAGGCGGATTTACCTTCGCTCCTGTGCGCTTCAGCTCGTGGAAATAGAATTCTGTGCTGTAAAAACCTCCGAAATTATTGATCACTGCCACCATGAATTCCATGGGGAAATAGGTCTTTAGATAGAGGCTTTGATAACTTTCCACTGCGAAAGAAGCCGAGTGAGCCTTGGAAAATGAATAGCCTCCAAAGGATTCCATCTGTCGCCAGACCTCAGCGGCGACCGTATCATCACGGCCTAATTCTTTGCAATTTTTGAAAAATTTGTCCCGAATCTCATTGAAGCGATTGTGCGATCTATACTTGCCAGACATGGCTCGGCGTAGAATATCCGCTTCGCCCATGTCCAATCCCGCAAAGTGATGGGCCACTTTGATTACATCTTCCTGATACACCATCACGCCGTAGGTTTCCTCCAGTAGCTCCTTCATTTTGGGATGCAGATAGACGATTTTTTTCGGGTCATGAAAACGCTCGATGTATTGCTTCATCATACCCGACTGCGCCACGCCCGGCCGTATAATGGAGCTGGCAGCCACCAGCGTGAGGTAGTCGTCACATTTCAGCTTGGTGAGCAGCTGGCGCATGGCGGGGCTCTCGATGTAGAAGCAGCCGATGGTATCCGCTTTGCGAATCTGGGCGGCAACTTTGGGGTCAGCCATAAATTGTTCCACGCGATGGATGTCTATGTCGATTCCGCGGTTTTGCTTTACCAGTCGGATCGCTTCCTTGATATGTCCCAATCCACGCTGACTGAGGATGTCGAGCTTGAATAAGCCGATTTTCTCTGCCAAAAACATGTCGATCTGCGCCGTGCAAAAGCCCTTCGGCGGCAGTTCATTCACCGTGTATTGATAAATAGGCTTTTCGGAAATCAGCATCCCGCCCGGGTGAATGGAAAGGTGATTGGGGAAATTCTCCAGCAGCTGTCCGTATTTTAAAATGGTACGCTGGATTTTATCCTCATTCATCGGCTGGTCCTTGCCTCGGACGAGTTGGTCGATTTCTTCTTTTGGCAGTCCAAATACTTTTCCTAGTTCACGGATGACGGCTCTTCGCTGAAAGGTGCTGTACATGCCCAGCAGGGACACATGGTCTTTGCCGTATCGCTTGAAAATGTAATCGATGACCTCGTCCCGGTCTTTCCAGGAGAAATCAATGTCAAAATCGGGAGGAGAGGTCCGATGAGGATTGAGGAATCGCTCGAAATACAGGTCGAGCTTGATAGGATCCACATCGGTGATTTTTAGACAATAAGCCACAATGGAGTTGGCTCCACTGCCTCTTCCTACGTAATAAAAACCACGGTTTTGAGCATAGCGGATCAGATCCCAGACGATAAGGAAATAAGCATTGAAATTCAGGTCATTGATGATTTTCAGTTCTTTGATCACTCGGGCTCTGGCTGTAGGATTGTTACCGTAGCGATAGTGGAGACCTTCTATAGCAAGCTTTTCGAGTAAAATCCTATCGTCTTCTCCGCTGGCGCTGTAGTGCTTTTTGTTTTTGTCGGTATGGAGTTCAGTCGTGATCGCACAAGTATCGATCAGCTGTAGCGTATTGCTAATCATACCTGGGAAATTCCGAAAAACACTCATAAGGGCTGCTTCCGAAACGAACATTTCATCCGGCGAAGCAAAGTCCTTTTCTCCCAGTTTACTGATCAGCGTATTCTTGCCGATGGCTCGAAGCAGACGATGGATATTGAAAGCCGTTTTGTCCTGAAAAGTCACTGGGTGCCGGATGATGTATTTCTTGGGAAAGGCTTCAACTTCCTGCTTTTTGATGCGATTCAGCTCGCTTGCTAATACCCCGAGGAATTCATGTTCTTTTAGATTTTGCGCAGCAAAGCTCCCTAAAGGATACACGATCAAAACCTCCGAAAAACAATCGGGCCGCTCCGGGAAAGCTAATTCTGCTTGTAGATGCTGAGAAAGAAAACGATTGATCTCAAGTAGTCCTGCGTCATTTTTCGCCAGCAACATATAGCAGAAGGCATCTTCATTTCGGATTTCGGTGCCTGCGATGGGTTTGATTTTTTTTTCTCTACAGAAGTCCACAAAGTCCCACATGTCCGCAGTACTGTTGATATTGGTGAGACCAAGGGAAGATAGGCCGCGCTCGGCTCCGGAATTCACGAGCGCCTCGGTGCTGAAGGTACCGTAACGATAGCTAAACCAGGTTTTACAATTGATAAACATCTTAGGCGCGGGTTAGGGTGATAGCTCTGGTGAGGCTTTTTTCGCCGTAGCGATTCTTGATCCAGTCGATGGCTTGGTATAGACTCACGCCTTCTTCGGTGTCTTGAAAAAGGTCGATCTGCTGATGTCCCTGCACGAGATGACTGACTTTCACTCCGACCAAGCGTACGAGCATTCTCTTTTCATATAGCTTTGCAAACAGTTCCTTGGCTCGCTGGAGCAGGACCTCGTCCGAACTGGTATAGGAAATAATGCTTTGTCGGCTTACGGTATCGAAATTGGCATAGCGAAGCTTTACCGTGATGCAGCCACAGAGCTTGTGTTTTTGGCGGAGTTCAAAGCCGACTTTCTCGGTCATCCGCACCAATTGGCTGTTGAGAAAAGCCATGTCGATTGTGTCTGTCTCAAAGGTGTTTTCAGTTCCGATGCTCTTTTGCTCGGTGTAGGGAATGACCAGAGATTCGTCGATTCCATTTGCTTTTCGAGAAAGATCGATGCCTGATTTTCCTAGGAGGTTTTGCATCATCCGTGGAGGGATCTCACTTAGCAGTTTGATGCTTTCCACCCCCATGCGCTCTAGGAGCGTGGAAGTTTTTTCACCTACGCCGGGCATCCTTCGTATGGGGAGTGGGGCGAGGTAGCCTTTTTCTCCGCCAAAGGCAATGGTTGTCTGCCCGTTGGGCTTGGCATCATGCGTGGCGACTTTGGAGACCAGTTTGTTTACTGCCAAGGCACAGGAAATGGGTAAGCCGGACTCTTGGACGATCTTTTCCCGTAATTCTTTGGTGAATTTCTCGCAGCCAAAAAAGCGATCCATTCCCGTCATATCGATGTAAAACTCATCAATCGAAGCTTTTTCCATCAAAGGAACCTGCCCCTGAATTATTTCTGTGACCAGACGGGAACTTTTGCTATAGCTGTCATGATCACCTTTGATATAATGCGCCGAAGGGCAAAGCCTCCGTGCCAACTTCATCGGCATGGCAGAATGCACGCCGAATTTCCTGGCCTCGTAACTGCACGATGCCACCACACCCCGGTCGGAGCTCCCCCCGATGATGACGGGTTGATCATTGAGGGCACTGTTTTTCAGCCGCTCCACAGACACGAAAAACGTGTCCAAATCCAAATGCACGATATGCCTTTCCATTTCTCAGATTACCCTCTATATTTGATAGTATTAGTATCAAATTATTGTCATTAATTGTATCGAATAAAAATGGGAAGTCAAAGCTTTTTCTGGGCGTCCAATCTGAAATTTCTCAGAAAGCGACGCAAATTGAGTCAAGATATGCTGGCCGAGAATCTTGGTATGACCCGCGCCAAGCTGAATGCGCATGAAAATGGGCATAGCAAGTCGCCTGCGATCGAGGACTTGCTACTTTGTGCGGATTATTTCAGGATGAGCGTGGACACCTTGCTGCGTGTGGATCTGTCGAAGCTCAGCGAATTGAAACTCCGTGATCTGGAAGCCGGAAATGATGTGTTTTTGAGCGGATCTAAAGTCAGAATTCTAGCCACTACCGTGAGCTCCAGTAACGAGGATAACATCGAGCTTGTTCCGATCAAAGCGAAAGCAGGTTACCTGAGTGGATTTGGGGATCCTGAGTATTTGAGCACGCTGCCTGTTTTCAATCTGCCAAATCTGTCAAAAGACAAAAAATACCGCATGTTCCAAACCGAAGGAGATAGCATGCTGCCGATCGCGGATGGAGCGTATGTAATCGGATCATATTTAACTGAATGGCGACTTGCCAAAGAAACTCCCTGCGTGGTGGTGACGGCAAGCGAGGGAATCAGTTTTAAGATGCTGAGTTTTCTGGCTGGGGAAAGAGATTTTTTGCTACGCTCCCTAAATCCTGTCTATACACCTTACAAAGTCCCTGCGGAGGAGATTCGGGAGATCTGGAAGTTTGAATATTATATGAGTGACGAGTTTCCACAGGAACCGTTGACGCTGCAGCAAGTCGGAATTGAGATCTCGGAGATTAATAGGAAGTTGGGATTGTTGCAGGGACGGAGTGATTTGTAGTGATTTCTTTCTCGCGGTGGCGCAACGGTTATATATGGAAAGACCTTCTTTATAGTCTCCCGCGAAGGTGCAAATTCTATTAATAATAGTAAGACCGTTGTTTAGTAGAGGGCACTTTAGTACGTCTTTGCGAGAAGGAGGAATGACGACGAAGCAATCTCGTTTTTATCATAAGTGTTTTTCTTTCCCGCGGCGCAATGGCGCGACGAAAGATTGTTAATCTTCGAGGTTCGAAAAACCTCGAAGATTTTGGGAAGAATATCCCGCGAAGGCGCAAGTTCTATTGATACCAGTAAGATGTGAGAAACTGTTGTTTAGTAGAGAGCTCTTATTCGCACGTCATTGCGATGAGTGAGGTACGAACGAGGAAGCAATCTCACTTTTTAGCAGACTACATTGAAGGAGGTCTAAGTCATGAGACTTGAAACAGGGTGGGAATTAATATTCTTGGCCTGTATTGAGCGATAATTCCTCTTAAATTTTCCTAGTTTTGTCAGGCTTAATTAGCTGTTAATAGTGCGCCCTTCGTATTCTTTAATTTTTATAACCCTGTCTTGACTAAATCATTTTCCTCCCAATCACTCCTTATCACCGGGATTATTTTGGTTTCGATCAATTTGCGTACCTCGATAGCGTCGGTGGGGCCATTGATTCCTTTTATCCGTGAGGACTTGGGTTTGTCTAATGGTCTGGCGGGATTTCTCACCACGCTGCCTTTGCTGACATTTGCTACCTTTTCACTTTTTGCTCCCGGGATAGGGAAGCGATTGGGCATGGGAAGAGCCGTGTTTTTGGGAGTTGCCATTCTTGCCACGGGCGTGATTCTTCGTGTGTTGGGAGGAATAGAGCTGCTGCTTTTGGGTACAGCGCTGACCGGAGTGGGCATAGTGATCGCCAATGTGCTGCTGATTCCTTTGATCAAAGTGAGACTGCCAGAAAAACTGGGTTTGATGACAGCATTGCTTGCGACGATGATGTCACTGTTTGCTGCAATTGCAGTAGGGATGAGCGTGCCAATTGCAGTAGATTGGGATTTTGGATGGCGGGGATCTTTGGCGTTTTGGGCTGTTTTTATGGTTTTGGCGATGATCATATGGATTCCGCAACTTCAGCGACCCAAGGCAAGCCTTCATGAAGTCACTGACCCTGCAAAGAATGTATGGCGATCCAAACTTGCCTGGCAGATCACCATTTTCATGGGGTGTCAGTCAGTGATGTATTTCACGATGGTGACCTGGCTACCCGATATGCTGATTTTCCGGGGTTGGACTCCAGTCCAGGCTGGTTTTGTGTCTTCGATGATGCAGGTGGTTTCTCTGCTGGGATCGTATTTCGCTCCTGATTTCCTGATCAAACTCAGGGAACAAAGCGGTGTGGTATTGGCAGTGGGAATAGCTTACGTGCTGGGCTATCTGGGGTTATTTATAGAGAATGAGCTCGTAACCTACGTTTCCCTGGGAATTGTCGGACTCTGTATGGGGTCGAGTTTGAGTATCGCTTATATACTGATTGCCTTGCGTACTGCTGAGGATCAGACTACTGCCAAGCTTTCGGCAATGGTGCAGTCTTCCGGGTATTATTTGGCAGCTTTGGGGCCCTTGCTTTTTGGTGTGTCGCTGGATCTTTTTGACAACTGGAATGTGCTGATTTTCTTCTTGTTGTTCTTTGCTTTGGCGTTTACCTTTTTCGGAATGTCTGCAGGCAGGGATCGTAAAATCTAATTCCAACTATTATTTCGCTCTCATAGGAATAGGGTGTAGTTTTGCGGCTTCAATCTGAATCCCAAATCTCATGCAAGAATTCCTTCAATCTCTAGGCGTTTCTGAACAATTATTCGATTACCTGATCATGCCCTTGCTTATCTTCTGTGCGAGAGTGGGGGATGTGTCAATTAACACCCTGAGAATCATGTTTATGATGAATGGGAAAAAGAATATTGCTCCCGTTTTAGGTTTTTTCGAAGCCTTGATTTGGCTGCTCGCCATTGGGCAGATTTTTCAAAATATAGATAACCCGCTTTCTTATGTAGCCTATGCAGGCGGATTTGGTGCAGGGACTTATGTGGGAATGTATTTTGAGGAGAAATTGGCATATGGCAGGGTACTGGTGCGAGTGATTACGCCGCAGCCACTACCTGAATTGATCGAGTACATGAAGGCCCGTGATTTTCGCTTTACAAGTGTCGGTGGAGAAGGAAGATTTGGAAAGGTAAATCTGCTTTTTACAGTGATGAAAAGAGATAGTCTAACTGACTTTGTAGCTACGGTCAAAAGCATCGATGAGAAAGCATTCTACACGATTGAGAGTGTGAAGCGTGTGTCTGAGGATGAAGTTAATGTGATGGACGATAAACCAAGATTCAACATGAGTTTTTTTAGCAAGCCCCGTACTTAATGTCTAATACCTGGTTTCAGTTTCAGCAGTTTCGGGTCAATCAGGATAGATGTGCGATGAAAATCAGCACGGATGCTGTGATGCTTGGAGCGTTGGCTGAGGCTGCTTCCCCGGGAGAAATTTTAGATGTGGGGACTGGCACGGGAGTGATCGCTTTGATGCTTGCCCAGCGGTTTCCTGAAGCAAAAGTTCAGGCTGTTGAACTGGATTCTGAGGCGGCATCTCAGGCTTTGGATAATTTTCGATCCAATACCTTTTCGGAGCGTATGCAGCTTTGGGAAGGCAGGTTTCAAGACTTTGAACCTCAGCAGAAATACGATTTGATCGTAAGCAATCCGCCTTATTTCCCAGATCATCTGAAATCAACTGATGCGCAGCGCAACTCGGCTTTACATACAGACGAGCTCTCCTTTGAGGATTTATTGGGAAAAGTGCTTCAGCTGCTGAAAGAGGATGGGGACTTTTGGATTATTCTTCCACCAAGGCAAATGCAGGATTTTAAAAAGGAGGCAGCAACCCGTGGCTTGTTTCCCGGAGCCAAATTCACTCTGCAAGATATGCCAGGGAAACGGATACAAAGAGAGATCTGCGCTTTCGACAGAAATCAAACTGAGGTCAAAGTCACCGAGATTTTCATCAAAAACGAAGATGGAACAGCTCATGAAACTTACGCTAGTTTAGTCTCAGATTTTTTGCTTGGTTTCAAAGCCTAAAGTGTTCGTACTTCTTCTATGAAGCTAATTCCATGACTTTTTAGCGCAGCCAAAATCGGATCATAAATCTCTGGAAGCACTGGAACGTGGAGGCCTTTTAAGCCGATTTTTCCGTCTAGAAATAAATCAACAGCAATAGCTAGCGGAAGCCCCACCGTTTTTGCCATTGCCGTGTAGCTGGCATCTTCACCACAGCACACCAAGCTTGATCTGATTTCTTTGGTGCCTTCTGCCGTTTTGATTTGGAAGAGATGCTGCATCACGATCATGTCTTTATCTTCCGGGTAAAGCTTCCAGTTTTTCTCAAGAATTGCTTGCAGAATAACAGCAGGAGAGCCCTTCGTCTGTGGCAGCAAGTCGTTCCCGAAAAATCCCAGCCACTGGATTTTCTCCCAGGTCGGGAAATCAAAATCAGGGATCAAATTGCCGAGTTTTTCCTCTACAGAAAGCGCTGGATCGCAGGGTAAAAATGAATTTAAAAACTGTCGCAGCGTAGTGTCCTCCCGTAGATTCATCTGAAAGCTATCATCACACATACCGAGCTGTACAAATACATTCCAGGCTTTGCAGAAGCCAGCTCTTCGCAGAGTTCCCCGTAGCATGGTGCTGATATTTTCCAATCTATATACACTTCTATAACTGAGCGAATCCCGATTGGGGTACCCGTCAAAATCTCCTAATCTGGGAAATTGTATAGTTTCGAGGCGGTTGAAAAGTTGGTGATATGGGACAAATTTCAAATCGCCTTGTTCGATGTAGCGTGAAGTGCCTTGACCTGCGAGCACTACGTTTCTTGGATTCCAGGTGAACTTGTATTTCCATGGATTGTCCTCTGACTGTGGCGCGAGCAATCCGCCGCAATAGGATTTGAAGGAGATGATTTCTTCGCCTTTTGACTTGGCCAAGTTGATGATCTGCATGGCAGACATATGGTCGATTCCTGGATCCAACCCGCATTCATTTAGGAAAAACAAGCCTTTTGCTTCGATTTCAGTCTTCATTTCACGCATTTGCTCAGACTCGTAGGAAGCCGAAAAAAAATGCTTTCCGAATTGCAAACAATCCTTAGCCACCACCGGATGCATAAAAGCCGGCAGCATAGAAATCACTACATCGGCTTCTCGGATAAGTGCTTGTCGGGATTTCACATCCTCAATGTCTAGCTGACGCGCTTCAGTATTAGCTTGATTGTTAAGCTTTTTCTGAGCTGACTCTAGATTGATGTCAGCCAAAATCAACTCACGCGTGTTGTTTTGGCAGCTTTTTGCCAGAAAATCGATCAGGAATATGGCGGATTTTCCACCGCCTAAAATCAGAATTGTATGCATGGAATAGTAAATTACTCGGACTAAAGTGGAGAATTAATTTTAGGGTAAAAAATTGAGGTGAGAATATTAAAAGGAACAAATTCCTACCTTAATCGTTAGGAAAACTCCAATTAGAGATAGATGAGCAAGAAAATAAAAATTGAAGCTGAGTTTGAAGAACTGGCTTGGGGGGAACTGACTATAGAAGAGCAGCAGCTGATGATGCGGGCGAGAAAAGTCTCTGATCAAGCCTATGCGCCGTATTCTGACTTTCATGTGGGAGCGGCTGTCAGGCTCGAATCTGGGGAGATTCTTCAGTCTAGTAATCAGGAAAATGTGAGTTTCCCAGTCGGAGTTTGTGCCGAGCGGTTGGTGTTGGGTTATGCCGGAGCCAATTTCCCGGATCTTGCGGTGAAGGAGATCGGGATAGTAGCGCGCAGAAAGGGGGAGGAGATCTGGGCAGGAGTTTCACCCTGTGGGCTGTGTCGGCAGACGATCAACGAGATGGAAATGCGATTTAATCGTCCGATTACCATTTTTATCCAAAATCCTGATGGTAGCGTACTTCGATTCCAAGGGATTCAAACGCTTTTGCCTTTTAAGTTTGACGATCTAAACGCATAGCATTTTGAAGAAAAACATCATTTTTCCATATCAAGCTCAGTACTCCGTCTCACATGAGCCCACTTTTCAAGAGAAAGAAATCTGGCTGCTGCTGCATGGATATGGGCAATTGGCGGAGTTTTTTCTCAAGAAATTTCAGGGTTTTGATTCTCCAGATCGGCTTTTTATTGCGCCAGAAGCCACGAATTATGGTTATCTCAATGGGTTTACGGGAAGAGTAGGAGCGAATTGGATGACTAAGTATGAGCGGGAAGTAGCCATAGAAAACAATCATAATTACCTGGATCTGTTGATGGGGACGCTTCTTTCGCAGTATCAGGAAACTCCAAAAATCAATCTGCTGGGATTCTCTCAGGGGGCAGCAACTGCTACGCGATGGGCAAGTCGCTGGATGGGCAAAGTCGATCAGCTGGTGCTTTGGGCTGGAGGATTTGCGCAGGACATGGTTTTGGAAGATGCGAAAGAGAGATTTTCGCATACAGGAGTTACCTTAGTTTTGGGAGAGCAGGATGAATTCATCACTCCGGAAAGTATTGAAATACAGCAAGATTTGATCGAAAACATAGGTAAAGAGGTGAAAAAGCTGACTTTTCGGGGCGGACATGAGATTGATATTGAAATGCTTTCAAAAATTCTTGATTCAAGTGAGTAAATCCAACTATATTGTTGCTTCAATTGCTTAATTAAAATAGAATTTGATCAGAATTCGACTTTCACTATTTTTCTGAAAATTTTGTAAACCACCAATGCTTTCGCTTACTGAAAAGGAGATAGACCTTATCTCAACACAACTACTCAAAGGAATGATCTGTTTCTATCAGATCGATAAGAAAAGAATTCATCAGATGCCGGATGATGAGGATTATTATAATTATGATCTCACTGAGGCAGAAGAAGATGTACTGGATGATATCGAAGAAAGCCCGGAGAATTATGCCGAGTTTACTCAGATGGAACCTGCTCAAGAGCATCAGATGATGCAGGATTTTATTGACCGGAGGGTCAAAGAAAAAAATCTAGCAGATGATTTGGTGAGTTCACTTACCAAGCCAAAAGCAAATACTGCCTTCAAGTTTTTGATTGAAGATTCCAAATACAAAAAGGAATGGGCAGAGTTCCGGAAGGAAAAATACCACGATTGGATAAAGGAACAAGTTGATAGTTTCAACTTTACTGAAGAATAACAAATAGCAAAGATTATCTATATCCTAACACATACAGGGGAAGTGGGGTAAGTTAAACCTGGATATTTCAATAAGAGACTTAGTGGTAGATGAGAATCCTGGAATGGCTGTTTTTGATATTCCTGAGAAGTTCTTGTAATGATATGTAATAGACTCTAATTTGGAAGGGACTCAGTGGTGGGTTCTTTTTTTATTGCACCCAAGATTAAGTTTTCATCAATATTTCCTATTTTAATTGGATGCAAAATAGCTCTGATTTTTTGATCCGAAATACACTCGAGCCTGGTGATCTGGGGCAAGTGGCTGCCTTACACGGCAAAGTATATGCGGAAGAGTATGATTTTGGTTTGGGCTTTGAAGCCTATGTGATGGAAAGCTTGTTGGAGTTCTACCGTGCGTACGATAAGAAAAAGGACCGCGTATGGGTGGTGGAGCGTGAGGGCAGTATGATAGGTTTTGTATTACTCATGCATCGTCCGTCTAATCGCGCGCAGTTGAGGTATTTTATTTTAGCGAAGGAATTTCGTGGGTTTGGAATCGGAAGCAGGCTGATGAAAGAGTGGATGGAGTTCTATAATGATTCTAACTACGATGCCGCTTATTTATATACCACCTCTGGATTGGACGCCGCTGTCAGTCTATACGAAAGAATGGGTTTTCGTAAAATCAGCGAAATGAAATCGATGAATTTTGGAGTGCTCATGCTGGAACAGTACTATGAGTTAATCACTGATCCGAAAAAGTAGGCTTAAACATATATTGTGTCCTGTAAATTCTGTACGTGGTTAGTGGTTTAAGAAAACCACTAACCACGTACATCAACTACTTACACTTCTTGATGATCTTTAAAGTCTCTGCTATCTTATTCTCCAAAAGATCAAATTGCTGATTTTTGATCCAGTCTTTTTTGAAGAGTTGAGATCCCATTCCTACACAATACACGCCTGCATCAAACCATTCTTTCAGGTTTTCTTCAGTTGGTTCCACTCCGCCTGTGGGCATGATGTGCAAATCCGGAAATACTGACTTGGCAGCAGCCACAAATGCTGATCCCACCACATTTCCTGGAAAAGCCTTTACCAAAGTGGCACCGAGTTTTTTTGCCTTAAAAATCTCGGACATAGTCGCGCATCCCGGAATCCAGAAAACCTCTTTGGAATTGCAATACACAGCCAGTTCCGGTATCAAGGCCGGAGAAACGATAAAATCTGCCCCAGCTTCCACAAATGCATTTGCATCTTCAGTAGTGAAAATGGTCCCAATTCCCATGACCATATCTGGATATTTTCCGGCATAAGCGTATAGTGCTGAGAAAACTTCCAACGAGTTGCTCGCCCGATTTGTGAATTCAAAAACTCGAATTCCTGCTCTGTAAGCGGTGTCAAGCACGCCTTTTGCCACGTCTATATCTTCATGATTGAATACAGGAATCATCCCCGTATCACTCATGGCTTGTAGCATTTCACTGTTTGAAAATTTCATAATTGTTTTTAACGTAAAAGTTTACCAACATTTTTTCCTTCCACCAGCTGATTCACTTCATCGATGGAGACGAAGTTTGCGTCTCCTGGGATCGAATGCTTTAGTACCGAAGCAGCAACCGCAAAGTCCAAGGCGTTCTGGTCGTCTAAATGGAGTAAGCCATAAATCAGCCCGGCCATATAGGCATCTCCACCTCCGATTCTATCCACGATATGAGTCATTTCGTAGGTTTTGGATTCGAGTAGAGATTCTACATTCCAAAGTACTCCACTCAGATCATTTTCTGAAGCACTGATCGAATCCCGGTGAGTAGTCGATACATATTTCAAGGAGGGACACATAGATTTTGCCTTTTCACAAGCTTGCAAATAATCTGTTTCTTGGATTCCCATACAGTTTTCGAAGTCTGTAAGACCAGCTATAATCAGATGAGATGGTTTGATCAGATCAGGCATGATATCCATCGGGCCTTTTCCATATTGCCACAGATTTCTGCGGTAATTGATGTCGGCACTGATTTTTACACCAAGTTTAGAAGCTGCATCCACTGCGGCTTTGCAAAGGTCAGCTGCTGACTGAGAAATGGCTGGAGTAATTCCAGTCCAGTGAAACCAGTCCGCACCTTCAAATATCTTTGCCCAATCAAAATCTTTCCCATTCACTTTTGCAAATGCAGAATCAAAGCGATCGTAAATGATTTTTGATGAGCGCTGCATTGCCCCATTTTCGACAAAGTAAACCCCCATTCTTCCTTCGTTGAATCGAATAAAAGAAGTGTCCACACCCGAGAATCTCAATGTGTTTACAGCCGCCTGTCCGATTTCATGGTCTGGGAATGAAGTCACATGGGCGGCAGACAATCCCCAAAAGGCTAAGGAAACAGCCACATTTGCCTCTGCACCACCATAATTGACTTCATATGATTGAGTGTTGACAAAGCGTTCATGGCCTGGAGTGGATAGGCGGAGCATGATTTCGCCAAGGGTGATTATTCTTTTATTCATCGACAGGATGTTTTACTATTTTGGATTTATCGAAAAATTGGAATGACAAATTAAATTCCTTTTGATCTTAATGATTAGACAATAATAAATGTCATTTGTTGGTTTACCAATAAATCTAAATCAATACTTTGCCAAAAATGAAATTATTCCTAAGGAAAATTGCTGAGACTTCAACGACTGATGTGGATTTCTTTGGATTTTACCGTGCCCCTTCAGAATTTTTTTCTAATTTTGCCCCAATTTGGACTTAAGCAAAACTTTCCCATAAATCTCTCTCTCTAATGCCTAAAGATAGCAGTATAAAGCACGTTCTCATCATTGGTTCAGGTCCCATCGTTATTGGTCAAGCTTGCGAATTTGATTACGCAGGTTCCCAAGCAGCCAGGTCACTTCGCGAAGAAGGTATCATAGTGACGCTGATCAACTCGAATCCGGCGACAATTATGACAGACCCGGTCACGGCCGACAATGTGTATTTGCTTCCTTTGGAAAAGAAATCCATCGTACAAATTTTAAAAAAGCATCCGGACATCGATGCGGTTCTTCCTACCATGGGTGGGCAAACTGCCTTGAATCTTGCCATAGACTGCGAAAAGGGTGGTGTATGGGCAAAATACGGTGTGAACATGATCGGAGTAGATATCGATGCGATCGATACCGCCGAAAACCGTGAAAAATTCAAAGCACTGATGGAAAAAATCGGTGTAGGTGTATGTATTGGCGCTACAGCCACGTCTTTTCTTCAGGGAAAAGAAATCGCTCAAGAAATAGGCTTTCCACTCATTATCAGAGCTTCTTATACGCTAGGTGGTGCCGGCGGCGCATTCGTAGAAACTGCGGAAGAATTTGAGCAAGCACTGTCTGCAGGCCTGCAAGCTTCCCCTGTGCATGAAGTATTGATCGAGCAGAGTATCCTCGGCTGGAAAGAATACGAGCTGGAAGTGATGCGCGATAATATCGGCAATATGATCGTGATTTGTTCGATTGAGAACTTTGACCCGATGGGTGTGCATACGGGTGATTCTATCACAGTAGCACCTGCGATGACCTTGCCAGATACTACGTATCAACGGATGAGGAATTATGCGATCACGATGATGAATAGCATCGGGAATTTTGCTGGAGGATGTAACGTGCAGTTCGCAGTAAGCCCGGATAATTCTGAAATCATCGGTATTGAGATCAATCCTCGGGTTTCCCGATCTTCAGCTTTGGCGTCTAAAGCAACCGGATATCCAATTGCAAAAGTAGCAGCTAAACTAGCCATAGGGTACAACTTGGATGAGTTGAAAAACTCCATCACCGGGACAACTTCTGCATTTTTTGAGCCTTCTATAGATTATGTAATAGTGAAGGTGCCTCGTTGGAACTTTGATAAATTCAAAGGTGCTGATAGGAGACTAGGACTATCGATGAAGTCGGTAGGGGAAGTAATGGGAATTGGAAGAAACTTCCAAGAAGCACTTCAGAAAGCTTGTCAGTCACTTGAGATTAAGAGAAATGGTCTTGGGGCAGATGGTAAAGAATTACGTAACCAGGACGAAATCTTGTATTCCCTAGCACATCCTAGTTGGGATAGACTTTTCCATATTTATGATGCATTCAAACTCGGGATTTCTTTTCGAACTATTCAAGATTTAACAAAAATCGATAAGTGGTTCTTGAAGCAGATCGAGGAGTTGATTCACCTGGAAAGAGAAATAGAGAAATTTAAACTTAATACAATTCCTGTTGAGCTGATGGACCTAGCAAAGCGTAAAGGCTATGCGGACCGTCAAATCGCACACTTGCTAGACTGCCTGGAAAGCGAAGTCTTTGATAAGCGCTACAAGGAAATGGGAATCAAGCGTGTCTATAAATTGGTAGATACTTGTGCAGCAGAATTCGAAGCAAAAACCCCTTATTATTACTCTTCATTTGGCACTGAAAATGAATCTGTAAGCTCAGATCGTAAAAAAGTCGTGGTGCTGGGCTCTGGTCCAAACCGCGTAGGTCAAGGAATCGAATTTGATTATTCCTGTGTTCATGGCGTTTTGGCAGCCAAAGAATGCGGCTACGAGACCATCATGATCAACTGTAATCCAGAGACTGTTTCTACTGACTTTGATATTGCAGACAAACTTTACTTTGAACCTGTATTCTGGGAACATATCTACGAGATTATCCTTCACGAGCAGCCTGAAGGCGTAATTGTACAGCTTGGGGGTCAGACTGCATTGAAGCTTGCCGAGAAGCTGGAGAAATATGGGATCAAAATCATTGGAACCAGCTTTGAAGCCTTGGATCTAGCAGAGGATAGAGGTAGATTTTCTTCTCTTTTGAAAGATCTGGATGTTCCTTATCCTGAGTTTGGTACCATTCACAATACTGATGAGGCACTAGAGCTTTGTAAGACGATTGGTTTCCCGCTTTTGGTGCGCCCTAGCTACGTGCTAGGTGGTCAAGGGATGAAGATCGTGATCAACGAGAAGGAACTTGAGCAGCATGTCGTGGATGTGTTGAGGGACATTCCGAATAATGAGATATTGTTGGATCACTTCCTCGAAGGAGCTATAGAAGCCGAAGCGGACGCAATCTGTGATGGTGAAAATGTATATATCATTGGCATCATGCAGCACATTGAGCCGGCGGGGATTCACTCTGGTGATTCTTACGCAGTACTTCCTCCCTATAATCTGGGAGATTTGGTGATTCGTCAGATAGAAATCTACACAGAGAAAATTGCCCTTGCACTAAGGACTGTAGGGTTGATCAATATTCAGTTTGCGATCAAAAATGACAAGGTTTACATCATCGAAGCAAATCCTAGGGCATCGCGTACGGTGCCATTTATCTGCAAAGCGTACAGAGAACCTTATGTAAACTACGCCGTAAAGGTGATGTTAGGAGAGAAAAAAGTGACTGATTTTGAATTCAAGCCTTACAAAAAGGGTTATGCTATCAAAGAACCAGTTTTCTCATTTCATAAATTCCCGAAAGTAAATAAAGAATTGGGTCCTGAAATGAAATCTACCGGTGAAGCGATTTACTTTATCGATGATCTGATGGATGATTATTTCTTGAAAATCTACGCAGAGAGAAATCTGTATTTGAGTAGATAAGAAACAAATAAAACGTTAAAGTATTGTGTGGAAATTTCTTGTAATAGTTCTCGGAGTTGGTTGGCTGCTAGGCCAACTAATCCGTTATTTTCTTAGAAGCAAATTGGCAAAATTTGCACAGCATGTACACGAAGTAGCAAAGGAAGAGCAACGTGCCCAGCGGCATGCTGCTACTCCTAAGGATGATATTATTGTGGATTTTGCGCCAAAACATCAAAAGGGCAAGATTAACAAGGATATTAAAGGCGGTGAATACGTCGATTACGAAGAAGTGAAGGAGTAATCCTTCACTTTTTTTGATATTTCTTTCAAACCACGAAGAGCACAAAGTTTCGCGAAGTTGATGTTTATGAAAAATATGGTAAAGGTGGACTATTAACTGTGATGCTTGATCGCATACTCATTTTTCCATCTTGCACCAAAAAACTTTAAATCCACTTTGGGTTTTTGTGCCGATCAAAAAGTCATCTCCACCATCTTTTACACCTAGTTTTTTCTTTAGGTCTTCAGATCCACTGGCGTAATTTCGTGTGATTACATTGACCTTTCCTGAAGGGAAAAGCTTTTTGATTTCAGCTTTCTTCGGTTGTACTTCTTGAATCACCTCGAAAACTCTAGCTGGAATAGCTGTCTTAACTTCTGATGAAGTGTATAAATGGCTATTTGGATCTAGTTTTTTCAATCCAAACCTTTCTCCAAAAGTCTTAAATGCGCCTGCTTTTAATACCCCTGAAAAAGGCTCAAACAAATACTTTTCTACTTCTCCGATCCTTGAAGTGATACCTTCCTCTTCACTTGGCTCAAATGAAAAACTACTTTCTTTGGTGCCTAAATCTATTGCTTCGATGGTCAAAGGAAATTCAAAAGGTTTACTGCTCCAGTGTAAAAGCAACTCTTTCACGTCATTTTTCACAGAGATCACCTGCACTTTCTGAATATCGGGAAGCTCGCTGAGCGCCTGAGAAATATCGAGCATGGGCGATACTTTCAGCAAAATCGAATCAGCTTTGGTTTTCATCATTTCCCAAGAACTGATTATATCAGGGTCGCAGTCCTGAAGTTTGTACAGCTTCTGGTTGCCTTTTCCTCTTCGTGCAGGATCAGCATAGATCAAGTCAAAATACTTTTTTGTCTGAGTTATAAACTTTAGACCGTCACCTTTTACGCTAGTGAATTTAGATGGAGCAAGAATTTCCAAATTATGGGTTGCAATTTCAGCTAACTCCTCTTGCTGTTCGCAGTAAATGGCTTTGTCGAAATTCTTACCCAGAAAATAACTATCCACTCCAAAACCGCCTGTGAGATCTATCATCAGTTTCCCATTTCTATCTCTAGCCTTGAATTCAGCAGTTTGCTCTGATGAGCTTTGCTCTAGAGAGATAGAAGCTGGAAAAATCAATTGTGGATTGGAAGACCAAAAGGGTAGTTTTTTGGAAGCTTTTTGTCGTGTAGAGATCTGCTGCACGGCTGCTTTTAGGTCAAAATCAGTTTTGTCCTGATACTTAAAAAGCAAAAGTGCAGGATCTTCAGAAAGATGATCCTGCACAAATTGTTGGAAGTCAGCCCGATGATACTGGGTCAACTCCATTAAATCAAACCGTTTGCGAGCGCGTATTCAGCGATTTGCACTGCATTGGTTGCAGCGCCTTTTCTAAGGTTGTCCGCCACAATCCACATATTTAGCGTATTTGCCTGAGACTCATCTCTTCTCAATCGGCCTACGAATACCTCGTCTTTTTTATGCGCAGTGATCGGCATTGGGTAGATGTTGTTTGCCGGATCATCCTGTACGACTACGCCAGGAGCTGCAGCTAGTAATTCACGCACCTCAGTCAAATCAAAGTCTTCTTTGAACTCTACGTTTACTGCTTCAGAATGGCCTCCCATAGTTGGGATTCTCACCGTGGTCGCCGTCACCTGTATGGTATTGTCACTGAAGATTTTCTTAGTCTCGTTGATCATTTTCATTTCCTCCTTCGTGTAGCCGTTTGCCTGGAAGACATCGATATGAGGAAGTACATTCATGTCAATTTTGTGCGGATAGACCATTTCGGCTTTTTCTCCAGTACGCTCAGCCATCATCTGGTCCACTGCTGCTTTGCCCGTACCCGTCACAGACTGGTAAGTGGACACCACGACTCTTTTGATGCCGTAGCGCTGGCGCAATGGAGCCAAAGCCAATACCATTTGAATGGTAGAGCAATTGGGATTTGCGATGATCTTATCTTCTTTAGTAAGTTCTTTTGCGTTGATTTCCGGAACGATCAGTTTTTTGGTCGGATCCATTCTCCAAGCAGAAGAATTATCGATGACGATAGTGCCTACTTCAGCGAATTTTGGAGCCCACTCTGTAGAAGTGCTCCCGCCAGCCGAAAATATGGCTACCTCAGGTTTCAATGAAACAGCCTCTGCAAGACCGATGACAGTGTAGGGTTTACCCTTGTACTCAATCTGTTTACCTACGGATCGCTCGCTGGCGACTAATAGAAGTTCGTCAAAAGGGAAATTGTGCTCCGCGAGCACCTCTAGGATTTCGGAGCCTACCAAGCCGGTAGCTCCTACCACTGCTAATTTCATGTGTTTATAATTTGTTTTTTATAGGTCACATGGAATCTCGCGTTACGGAAAATCATTCCTCCGTGTGACGTCTGCGTCATGCTCGATTTCATATGTTTATAATAGTTTTTCAAATGCCATATGGAATCTCGCATTGTTGACAATCATCACTGGGTGTCACGATTGAGTAATGCTCGATTTCATCAGATTTATAAGTCGTTGTTGAAAATTTTTGAAGCACAAAAGTAAGGGCTATAGATTCATTTTCAGACCTGTCGCTCAAATATTTTGGCCAAAATGGTAGAAAACTCAATAAAAGTGATGGTTTGAGATCATTTTGATAAGTATATTTAGTGTAGACTTTTTAATTGACATGCTTGTGGTAGGCGTATTTTTTATTTGGCAATTCATCTTTTTTGCTGTTTTCACAGTGAGTGATGCTTCGCGAGGCTATGCAAGTAATCAGATTCAGGATTTCGAAAGTGGATTTTCCATCAATAACAACCTGAATGAGTTTTTGCCCGGCTGGTATGCTAACGAGATAGGAAGTACTTCTTCCCGTATTTATCAGGCAAGCGGACTTGGTAGGAATGGGAGCAAATCGCTAGCAGTCCAGCCTATTTCTACTTTTAATGGGGAAGTTATCATTCAACTTTCTCCGCAAGGTTTCATTGATCCCAAAGTCCGTTTCTGGACAAGGTCAATGAAAAATGGCACTGGTGACAGACCAGCTCAGGTATTCTTTAGTTGGGGGAGGAGTTTGGATGGGAATTATTCTGGGCGAGAAATCTTAGGAGGTGCAAATGAGTTTGGGAATGAGGATCAGGAGTTCAGGCTGTTTGAGTTAGTCTTGCCAGATAGCTTTTCTGAAAGCGAAGAAATTTTTCTCCGATTAGAAGTTCGCTATGGACCAGGAGCAGGTACCTGTGCAAAATGGCTGATGGATGATTTTGAGTTCGGAGAAGTTGTAGTGGATAAAACTGCTCCAGAGGTATTACGTGTACGTGGCTTTGATGAAAACAAAGTGGAGATTCAATTTGATGAGGCTTTAGATCCGATCTTCTCTGAGTTTTTGATTAGTTATAAACTGAATGCCCAAGAGCCTGTAGAAGTTAAGCTGAAGGCTGATTCTTTGGTGTATTTGAGTTTTGAAGAAAAGATTGAAAAAGGGAAAAGGTATGAGCTGTCGATTGGACAGATCTCTGATTTGGAAGGTAACTTCCTTAAGGATACGCTGATTTCCTTTCAGTTTTTTGATCCTACAGATATTCCTCCTAAGACCTTGGTAATCAATGAAATCATGCCTGCTCCAAAGGCTGATCTGGATCTGCCAAATGTGGAATATGTGGAGGTCTTTCATGCTGGCGAATATCCTGTTAGGCTAGGCGGAATTACATGGTCAAACTCCAGATCTACAGTTACTCTCCAAGATGAATGGATTCCTCCAGGAGACTTCCTGCTCATGGTACCCGAAAATCAAGCTGCATTTATGCGGAAATATGGGCAAGTGATACCTATAAAAAATTGGCCTACACTTTTGAATTCCGGTGATCAGCTAAGTCTAAAAGATGATGAAGGGAATCTGATTGATATGATTTCCTATTCCACGAAGAGCTGGGGAGGAAGTGAATTTGCCAGTGGAGGCTATAGCCTGGAAGTTGCAAATCCCTTTTATGCTTGCGAGCAATCTGAGTTGCTTAGTCACTCAATTGATCCGCTTAGAGGTACACCGGGTAGCGAAAATTCAACTTTTGATTTATCTCCAGATGAAATTCCGCCAGTTCTGAATTCAATTGAATTCACTTCTTCGAAAAGCCTTTTGATGACTTTTTCTAAGCCAATTCTAGCTTCTTTTGTTAAATCAAACTTTTTGTTCGTGCCTAGTTTGGAAATTGATTCCATAGCATACACAAGTTCTAGGCAAATTTCTCTTTACTTCTCGGATGAAGTTACGCCCAATACAGTTTATAATTTGACTAGTAGTGAATTGAAGGATTGCTCTGGGAATGAGTATATCCAAGCGGATCCTATACAACTTGTTTTACCAGTTCAGGCCAAAATTGGAGATGTTTTGATTAACGAGCTTTTATTTAATCCTAAAATAGGCTCACCGAAGTTTGTGGAATTGATCAATGTGACTGATAATTACCTCGAGGTCAAACAGTGGAAACTCGCTAATCTGGATAATTCTGGAGAAATAGACCAAGTAAAGCTGCTTAGCGAAACTTCACTCATTATCTCCCCACAAGGATTTTTGGCGATCACCACTAATCCTGCTATGCTCAAACTTGATTTTTCTAAATCGGCATATGGGGAGTTTGCCAAAATAGCGACGCTGCCCAGCTATCCGATAGCAGGTGGCACGGTGGTTTTATTGGATTCTTCGGGGACTATAGCGGAGTCATTCACTTACTCCGAAGATCTTCATCATCCCCTGTTGAGAGATCCAAAAGGTGTTTCGCTGGAGCGGCATTCTACGGGTTCTCCAGCTTCTTTGGCAGCCAATTGGCACTCTACATCATCAATTGAAGAATATGCGACTCCAGGAAGAAGGAATTCTCAGGTGATTTCTGCAGAATTCACAGGAGATTTGATTCAAATAGATCCTGAAATCTTTGATCCGGAAGGAAGTAATGGGAATACCTTTACTTCTATCAGATATGCAATTGCTCAACCAGGCTGGGTCGGAAGCTTTAGGATTTATTCTACAGCTGGCCAGTTGGTACAGTCATTAGCGCAAAATGAGGTGCTGGGTACTTCGGGATTAGTTACTTGGACAGGAACGGATAGTCAAGGTAAAATCGTAAGGCCAGGATATTATATACTTTTGGTAGAGCTCTATGACTTATCAGGTCAAGTCAGGACGGTTCGAAAAACCGTAGTCATTGCGACTAAACTATAATTTTTCTGCGTATTGCCGGATTTGATAAGCAGAAAATAGTATATTAAGAGGCTTAACCTCCTTTCCCATGGAAAAAGATCTTATCACTCAAGCACTACAGACAATTCATCTGCAGCATGGTAAAGACCTCACAGAGGTTTCTCAATACCTAAATATGAGATATCGAGTAGATGTAGAACCTTTGGTTCTCCAGAGGAGATTAAAGAAAATGTTGCAAGAAGCAAAAGCCGTCGCATGACGGTTTTTTTATTTAATCCAGAATTTTGTGACAAAGATTAACTTTTGATGAAATTGTTAAGTATGAGGAAAGATATTTCAAAACTCAATTTACGGTAGTCTGCACTACCAAAGCACTAAATTCCAGGAAGATGTAGTTAATCCTTTTGGAGGCGTTTTAGAAAGGAGGAAAGTGTAGTGTTTTGATAATCAGATTATTGTAAAAAGTTGAGCTATTTTCTTTGTGTGTAGCTGCCAGTATAAAAAATCCAATCCTGTGTTTTACAAAATGAAAATTCAAGGAGAAAGTTTGGAATTGAAATAGGGCGTATGATTTTCGGTCAAAAGTCGGCTCAGGAATCCTTGGAAATCCAACACGTACCTGTATTTTAGAGAACTAATTCCAAAAACAACTGTCCCAATACTATTACCTAATTTTAGCTGGCTATGAGCAAGGAAGAAAAGACCGCATATTCTCAGGATGAACTGAAAGAATTCGAAGTAATTATTCTGAAGAAACTTGTTAGCGCCAAGGAAGAATTACTTTCCTTAAAAGAATCACTGAGTAAAAAGAATGATAGTGGCACGGATTTCACTGCGTCAACTTCGAAATTACTTGAAGACGGAGCTGATACATTGGAGCGTGAAAGCCAAAATCAACTTGCTGCCAGACAGCAGAAGTTTATTTACAATCTTGAAAATGCACTGATACGTATCAAGAATGGCACATATGGTATTTGTGTGGATACCGGCAAGCTTATTTCAAAAGAAAGGCTGATGGCCGTTCCTCATACCATGCATTCCATTGAGGCAAAACTTGCTAAAAAGTAAGCTTTGGATTTTCTCCCTAGGCATATTGAAGCATTGATTTTTTGTGCACCGACACCATTACCCAAGGCGGAGATAGTGAAGTGTCTGAGTGAAATGTTTGAAGCTGAGATTCCTGCAGCTCACGTGGATCAAGCGATTCATGACCTGACAGAAAAATACCAGTTGGAGGATTTTTCCTTTCAACTGGAGCATGTGGGAGGAGGATATCAGTTCTTGACCAAGCCTGCTTATCAAAGCTCCATTGCTATTCTTCTACGTCAGCAATCCCAGAAGAGACTGTCAACAGCGCAGCTGGAGACCTTGTCTATTATTGCCTATAAGCAGCCTGTGACCAAGGGTGATATTGAGCAGATCCGTGGTGTAAATAGTGATTATTCTGTTCAGAAGCTTTTGGAAAAAGAACTTGTGGATATCAAAGGTAAATCGGAAGGACTTGGTAGACCGATTTTGTATGGCACTTCTGCCAAGTTTATGGAGTACTTTGGGATAAATTCTCTAAAAGACTTACCTCAGCCAAAAGATTTTTCCCAGCCAGAAAATCAGATTGGAGAAGAGCGGGATTAATTAATCAACTAGCAATACTTTAGCCAGCTGTGCGATCAGATACTTTTTGCCGGATTTCACTTCTTGACACAAAACTCGCGTTCTTCGAGTTTCTCCCTTTTCAAATTCTCTTCCTGAAAGCAAAAATCGATTTCCAGGCTTTAGATCGGATAGGAAAACATTCTCTGGATTGATACTTTTATTATCGTATTTGCTCATTTCCTTCATAAGAAAAAGATCCCTAGCGGAACTGGCTTTTGGGCTTTTCATATGCTTGCGCAAAGGAATGAGTAGGTCAATAGGGAAGTAGTTAATTGAGAGTAAAGGTATCATCAACTGCTGAAAAGTTGCTTTCCATTCAGGTCCATGTGGGGCAATGTCGATTCCAAACCTGACAAAGGCATGTAGGTGAGCTACTTCATGAATGTAGGTAAGAAGGAACTGATAAGGATTGAGATCTGCGTTGATTGTGATGGTCTGGATCAGTCGGTCTCTCCGGTACCTGAAGTCGCCCAGTTTTGATTTACGGGTAGCGGTAGCTTTGAATGAAAAAGGCTCTATTTCCCAAAGCTCTATTGCATAATTGACAGCAGTAGATGGAAGCTTTTGTGCTAGTATTTGCTGCAGTTTTTCTGAGCTACTCATTCTGAAAAGTACAAAAAAAAGAGTCCCGCATGTGCGGGACTCAATACATTCTACAAAGGAAGAATTATTGAGCTGGCTCAACAACCGCATCAGCTTCTACTACTACAGTAGTATCGGCTTCTTCGATGATGATTTCTTCCTCAACAACTGGCTCTTCAACTACCTCGATAGTCTCAACAGTGTCTTCTTTTACTTCTTTGTTACCGCATGAAGCTACAGCGAACATGCTAGCGATTGCGAAAATTGCAAATACCTTTTTCATTTTTTGTGGTTTTCTTAATTACTCTGCAAATGTATTACAGTTTTGATCAATAAAACAATAGGCCGTTCAAATATATTTATTTGTTTTTATAAATAATTTTGACTGGAACCCCCTCGAAATCAAAGTTTTCCCGGAGTCTATTTTCTAGATATCTCGTGTAAGGAGATTTAATGTATTGGGGAAGGTTGCAGAAAAATGCAAACACTGGATTCCTGGTAGGAAGCTGAGTGGTATATTTAATTTTAATGTACTTTCCTTTCCATGCTGGGGGAGGATATCTTTCGATTTCTGCGAGCATCACGTCATTCAACTTGGAGGTAGGAATACGACGGGTTTTATTTTCATATACTTTCACGGCCAGTTCAATCGCCTGGAAGATCCGTTGCTTTTCTAGCACGGAAGTGAAGATGATAGGGATCCATTTATTTTCACCCAATTTCTCCAACATATCATCCTTGATTTTCCCCATGGTTTTATGGTCTTTTTCGATCAAATCCCATTTGTTCACCATGATCATCACTCCCTTGTTGTTTTTGATGGCGAGAGAGAGCAAGTTCATATCCTGAGATTCCAGTCCCCGGGTAGCGTCCACCATCACCATCACTACGTCAGATTCCTCTAAGGTTCTTAAAGAACGCATGACAGAGTAGAATTCCACATCCTCTGTTACTTTGGATTTTTTTCTGATCCCAGCAGTATCTGTGATGATAAAGTCCTGTCCAAAAAGCTGATACCTAGTGTGAATAGAATCTCTAGTAGTTCCGGCTTCATCCGTTACGATGGAGCGGTCTTTGCCGATTAAGGCATTCAGGAAGGATGATTTTCCCACGTTAGGTCTTCCAAGAATCGAAATCTTTGGCGTGTCTGCGTCTGGATCTTCTATTCCTTCATCTTCGAAGTGTGTAATCATCTCATCCAAAAGCTCCCCTGTGCCACTACCACTGGCAGAGGCGATTGGAAATACCTCAAAGTTGCTTACGCCCAATGCATAAAATTCATGAGCGGCAAAGCTTTTCTCTTGATTGTCCGCTTTATTGGCCACTACATAGATAGGTTTTTTAGTGCCTCGTAGTTCTTTGGCAAATTCACTATCCAGATCCGTAAGACCCGTGTGGCAATCTACAATGAAGAGAATCACATCAGCTTCTTCGATGGCAAGCTTTACCTGCTTTCGAATCTCAGCCTCGTACATATCCGTAGAGCCAGTTACGTATCCACCCGTGTCAATTACGGAGAAGAATTTACCAGCCCACTGCGCATGTCCATAGTGACGATCTCGAGTCACTCCGCTCATATTGTCTTCAATCGCCTTTCGTTCTTCTACCAGACGGTTGAAAAGAGTGGATTTGCCCACGTTAGGCCGTCCTACTATCGCTACTATATTTGCCATGATCAGGTTGGGTCGTACCCAAATTTTTTCAGTTTCAATTTATTTTTTCTCCAGTCTTGCTCCACTTTTACGAAGGTTTCGAGGAAGACTTTCTTGCCGAAGAACTTTTCTAGTTCTTCACGGGCTTGTATCCCCACCTTCTTTAGCGCGGCGCCTTTGTCACCGATGATAATGCCTTTTTGGCTATCTCTTTCTACATAAATGATAGCCCGGACACTGATTATATTTTTTTTCACTTTGAAGTCTTCTATAGAGACTTCAGAGCTGTAAGGGATTTCTTTTTTGTAATTCTCGAAGATTTTCTCACGGATAATCTCAGAGGCAAAGAACCGTTCGGATCGGTCGGAAAGTTCCGCTTTGTCGTAAAAAGCAGGGTGTTCAGGAAGCCTATCGAGAATTTCCTGCATAATTTTTTCTGTGTTGAACTTCTCTCCTGCGGAAATAGGAATGACTAATTCAGACTTAATTCTTGAAGTCCAATAGGTGGTTATCTCTTCCAGTTGATCTGGCTTGGCTAGATCAATTTTGTTGATGACCAATAGTACAGGAACGCCAGATTTGTTGATTTTCTCGATCACATGCTCAATATCAGCATCGGTTTCAAAAAGATCTGTGACAAAAAGAATGATGTCAGCATCTTCCAGGGAGATATTGACGAAGCTCATCATGTTCTTCTGAAGTTCGTACTGAGGCTTGAGCATTCCGGGTGTATCCGAAAAAACTATTTGATAATTATCGGCATTGGTCAATCCAATAATTCTATGCCGCGTAGTCTGTGCTTTAGAAGTAATGATCGAAAGTCGCTCACCCACAAGGATATTCATCAATGTGGACTTGCCTACATTTGGTTTTCCTATGATGTTGACGAAGCCTGCTTGATGTTTTGGTGAATCCATTGTAGAAAATTTTTACAAAGGTACTTGATTTTGTAGAGTTTCTCCTTACCTTTGTACCACAATATCGGAGAAGGCTAGTCGCCAGAAGCGGTATTGACAGCCAGAAGGGCTTTAAAATTAGAAATTCTTAGAATTAAAAATATATCGCGGGATGGAGCAGTTGGTAGCTCGTCGGGCTCATAACCCGAAGGTCACAGGTTCGAGTCCTGTTCCCGCTACTTAGCGACTCCGGACAATGTAAAAATTGTTCGGAGTTTTTTGTTTTTCAGGGGTTTAGCACTTTTTAGATTCTGTTAGATTCCGTTAGATTCGGATGATTTTGTCCCCCTTTTCGTCCCCCTTTTTGTCCCCCTTTTCTTTATTATCTTTATTTTTTCTGCCTATATTGGGTCATGATCGACATGAAAATTACTGCCGTATTGAATCCCAAGAATAAAAAGTTGTTAGGAGGAGAGGCTATATATTTGTGCATAAATAGAAAAGTGAGACATTACATTCATCTCAAACTTGATAAAATTCCTAAAAATGCTTGGTCTGGAAAACCATTAAAATGGGTCAATACTCAATATCTTTACGCTGAGTCTCATAATAGGGTAATATCCAGAGAAATTCATCACCTGAAAGAAATTGTTCAGGAATTTTATAAAAGGGATGAGGTTTTAACTCCAGAGAAACTGAAGAACTTCTATCTAGTAAAATATCAGGGAAAAAAGATCAAAGGTGTTACAGGTGCAGCCGCTCCTGGAGCCAGTGATACAATTTCATCCTATATTGAATATTCCCTCAAGTATGGTACGTCTTCCAAGAAAGCTGATGGTACCAGAAAGATATATTTGACTTTAAGAAATCTGGTTGGAAGTTTCAGAAGCCAAGCTGTCATGGCTGATTTAGATGAAGCTTATGTTTTAGGATTTATAGATTTTTTGCGAAGTGATGCTACTGATATAAATTCTGATACGACAGTAGCAAAATATGTTGATCGTCTCAAAGTGATCTATCGGGAGTATTGTGATCAATATGGGATTCTCTTTAAAAAGAGAATTTTTGAAAGATTGGACGTTAATTCTACGAAAAGACCTGACAAAATCATCTATGTAAATGATAAGCAATATGAATCGCTTGAGAATTTGAAGTTTACACATGAAGAGAAAAGGCTTGAGATAACGAGAGATCTGTTTTTACTGCTTTGTAATACTGCTCTTTATTATAATGATTTGATAGCAATTGGATCTGAAAATGGATTTGATGAGAATTTACTAGAAGTAAATCCTGGATACCTAGTACTTCAAGGCAAACGAAAGAAAAATGGAGAAGAGTTTTGGATTCCATTAAATAATACTGCCAAAAGAATTGTTAAAAAGTACCATGTCGAGGGTGGTGAATTAATTTTCCCAAGGAGTGTGGCGATTTCTGAACAGAAGTTTAACCAACATTTGAAGGTTCTTGCAGATAGAATTAACTTTCCGGATGTGCTTTCCAATAAGGTTGGGCGCAAGACCTTCGGAACTTGGACTGATAGACTGGGGATGGAGGATAATGATATCAGGATGATTTTTGGTCATTCACCTGGCTCAGTGCTTAAGAAGTACTATACTGAAAGAAAAACTATTGAGACCTACCAGAAAATATTAAGTTGTATCCAACGGTAAAATGGAAAAGAAAAGTAAGCTTGCTATAAAGCATTATCACGGTGAGGAGTTGGAAAAGATTGGCAAATCTTCAACTGGGTTTCCGTTATATGTAATGGTGAGATATAAGAACGTTAAAACCAAGTTTGCCTCAAGGCTTGGAATACGCCATGTCAAACAAACTGATGGTGATTCAGGAGTTTTAAGCGATTATAATCTAAACGTTATCAATATCATAGAGGCGGAAGTGAAATACATTGAGATGTTGAGAGACTACTTTGAGGATTTCATGGCCGTTGATTTTACGCCTTCTATGATAGTAAATGAGTTTTATGAAAATACTACTTTAGAAAATGTCCTTGATTATTTTGATCTACTATTTGAAGACAAAGAATTAAGAGATATTCTATTAGACATAGATCAGGATTTGGTAGAACTTTTGAAGATAGCAGGTCCTGTTCGTTTTTTGTCTGGACTACGACATCTCGATTTAGACCTCTTCGGTAAAACAATGAAAATTGAGGATGTTAAGGAAGTATTCGGCTATTATGAGATTTATAAGTCCTTGTATTGGCCTGAAGTAAATAGGCTTCAATTTCGAATGACTGATTTAGATGGAGATGAAAACATCGTCAGATTGAAAAATTGGCTTGACAAAAAATTTGATGATGAAATGCGTCATTATTACGACATTAACCCGATTAAAATAATTCAGTAAAAATTATCGGTCACCTGTGACCGATTTAATTATTTTTTATACATTTGAGTAAATCAAACTCAAATCACGATGAATCAAGACACTTTTATTCCGTTTTCTGCTGTTAGCCAAAAATGGCTAGAAGAAAAATTTAGAAATCTTGAAGAGAAAATCTCAAGTATAAGTCCTGCTAGTAAATCCATTAGAGATGAATGGTTGTCTCTTCAGGAATTCATGGAAGCGACAGGTGTGAAGTCGCATTATTCTATTTCAAAAATGGAATCAGTTTCTGAGTCGAAGGGCGAGGAATTTCGCTCTATGTTCAGAGGAAAAAGAAGGTTTATTCACCAACGGGAAGTGGATAGATTTTTTGAAGGCGAGTTTGAGAACTAAAAAAAGGTAGGGATAGCTATCCTTACCTTTTATTGAAAATGCGCATTGGGCAATTCATTGTTTTGCTTTTAACCTTCTCACAATTAAAAACATGTTCCAAATTGTAAAAATTTTCAATCAAAGTCAACTTAGGCAAGGCTGTTCTTAAAACTTTTTATACACTCTCAATTCACCTGAAATGTATATGGTGATCATCTGATAACCCTTCAGATTGATTGTTTACTCTTAATTAAAAAGTTAATAGTAGCATTTGAAAAAATGCTAAATGAAATCTTATTGCCAAAAAAAATGACCTCAACAGATCGAAATAACAAATCAAATGATCCTCGTCAGGAGGGTTTCTTAATAATTAAATCAGCTAATCAATGGATAGATGAAGCCAAAAGTAAACCCATTCCAAAAAAGATATTTGGGCCATTTTGGTATGAGGAAGAGCTTTGTATTCTCTTCGCTGATACCAATCAGGGAAAGTCACTACTCGCAGTTCAAATCATAGATAGTATTACTAAGGGCGTTCCAACACTTGGAGTGGAAATGGATCTCAAAGCTTCCAAGGTGATATACTTTGATCTAGAATTGACGGCTAAGCAATTTGAAATGAGGTACGCCCAATATGATAAGGGTAAGGATGTTTTGTTTGATCATTTTGAATTCAGTGAGCTTTTCCTTAGAGCAGAAATCAATCCCTACGGGTTTGAAGAATCCATAGAAGAATATGAAGCTTCTTTATTCAAAGAGATCGAAAATCAAGCTTCCAATTCCGGTGCAACCATTTTGGTAATTGATAATTTATCTTGTGTGATTTCGGATAATGAAAAGGCCAGGAATACAACTCCATTTCTGATACGTCTCAATAATCTCAAGAAGATGTATGGATGGTCAATTCTATTAATCGCACATACTCCTAAAAGGAATTTGTTTGCTCCCATTAGCAGAAATGACATACAGGGCAGTAAAAGCTTCATCAACTTAATTGATTCTTGTTTCGCAGTCGGAGAAAGTCAAAAAGACCCATCGGTTAAGTACTTGAAGCAAATCAAGGTTCGTTATGGCGCTTTCGAATTTCCATCTGAGAATGTGTTGGTCTGCAAAATTGGTAAGGATTCGAATTTCAGCTCTTTCAAGTTTTTGGAATGTGGGAAGGAGTCAGATCATTTAAAGCAGCTGAATCCTGCAGACAGATCTCAGATGAGGACTAAGGCATTTGAGCTAAAAAAGGAGGGGAATTCCAATGTGAAAATAGCCATGGAACTAGGAGTGTCTGAAGGCGCAGTGAGGAAGTGGTTGAAGCAACTTGAGCTAAGCGACTAGGCCTGTTCGAGAAATTCGAATGGTACGAGGGGTACGAGGAGTACGATAGGTACGATTTCATCAATCCTCAAACCCCTCTTTTTCTTTGTGATGAATTCGAGAAATAGCTGGCAAAAAGAAGAAACATAAGGTTGCTATTAGAATTGATTAAAAGTCTATTTATGTATAGATGTTTTTATATAAAAATGTAAATATGTTTGACTATTCAAGAGTAAAACAGGAAGCAGAGCGCATCAAGCGTGATCTTCCTATAGTTGATTATTTCCAAAGTTTAGTTGGCTTAGGTTTCCTTAAATACGAGGGGATTCAGGGAAAGGAATACTTCTTTGGTTTTCTTACTCAGCGAACTGGGTCTATTGCTGTGGACGCAAATGCCAATGTATGGTATGACCATTCTGCCGGTAGAGGTGGTGATATCATAGAAGCTGTCCAGGTATTTGAAGATAAATCATTTACGGAATCCATTAAGAGACTTTCTGATTCACCTCCTGAAAGAATAATTATTCCAAAAAAGAAACCTGTATCGCCACCAAAGATTGTGGTTGAAAACGTGAAGGAAATCTCTCATATCGCTTTGTTGAATTACATTCGGGAAAGGGGTTTGGAGCCTGATGAAATCACTCAGTTTGCCAAGGAGGTTCATTGGAGGAACCAGGGTAAAAGTTATTTCGCAGTGGGCTTTCCCAATGAGGCTGGAGGGTGGGTGCTTCGATCCTCCATTTTCAAGGGAAATATTCTTGGAGGGGGTATATCAATCCGGGTGCTTGGGAATCCTAAAAGGATTAAAATATTTGAAGGCTGGTTTGATTTTCTTAGTTACCTGAAGCTTTCCAAAGCCACGAATTTCAAAGCCATCATTTTAAACAGTACTGCTAATCTCAGTTTTCGCTTGATGCAAGATATCCTGAAAGAGAGTGAGGCGGTAGATCTCTATCTGGATAATGATGCTACCGGTGACAATTGCACAAGTAATTTTATTAGAGTTGCTCAACTGTACAGATATTGCCTAGAAAATGGATTGGATCCCGATTGGGATTTGAAGGCTTGGCGAGGGAGTAGGGATAAAGTTGGGAAGTTGCTTACCAATTTAAATATCTATGGATCTAAGGCTGTGGAGCTCTGGAAGATTCAGGTGGATGTTTCTGATCAAAGATTCTTTTACAAGAATTTTGAGGATGTTAATGAGTTTTTAAATGGGAGTACACTCGATTAAAAATCCAAGATTGATTAGCTATTTAAGCAACGATTTGTACTAAGTTTTTCATTTCAAACAAAAAAATACCCCGTACAGGGTATTTTTTTGTTTGAAAATAATCCTTTCCTTGTAGGAGATTTATAGTTAATGAGAACATCTCTTCTCGATCCTTTTTTCGAGGTATGATCTAGATCCCTTAAGGATAGTGATCTGGAGAGACGTGCAAACCAACTTTTCCTATCCCTCGGGGCTTAAATCCGGAATTCTATAAACAGCTTTTCAGCCTGAGATCAGTATGAAAAATACCAACAGATTTTCGTCGGAAGGTTTTGCAGGATAACGTGTACTTTCGAATGAATAACCATTTCAGGCCTAAAAGCATGATTGAGTTAAATTCCAGTATCAAATTTTTGAGATATATCACCAACATCCTGTGGATATATGTCCGCATTGGATCGATATCACCCATTGGGGATATACTACCGTTATCGGCAACCTTAACCCAGACACTGTAAACATTCGACAAACTGAAAAAAATAACTAACAAATTATCAACCTATGCCAGAGACACCTTTAAAAAATACAATCATTTCGTGGCTTAAAGGTTTCGACTATTGGTTTAAATATGCAGGCAATAGACTTTTGGAGGGCGAGGATATCAAAGAGGCTTTAATTGACAGGACATATGATTTTTTCAAAGAAGATTATGGCTTAAAACCTATTAAAGCTGAAAGAGAAGATATTGCCTTCAATGAAATTGATATTGATGCAGCAGCAGTTGTTAAAAATCTACAACTACAATTGATTAAAGACATTGAAAATGTAAATGCACTTGCTGCGGGACAATCAATTCCAATCAGTCCAAACTTGACCATAATTTATGGAGGGAACGGCACAGGAAAATCAGGTTATGTAAGATTACTAAACAATGCCTTTATTTCAAGAGGCGACAAAAAGATTTTAAATAATGTTTTTTCAGATGCTGAGGTAGGAGAACCAACTTGTAAATTTACTTTTCAATCGATAGCAGCCCCTTATGATTTAGCTTATCCACTACAGAAAGCCAACTTAGAATTTTCACAATATTCAGTTTTTGACACTCATAGTATTAGGGCAATTTTAGAGCAAGACAACAAACTTGACTTCACACCAATTGGTTTTGAATTTTTTGAAAAGGTATTACAATTATATGAGGCAGTAAAAGCAAAGCTTTATTCAGAGATAAAATCAAACAGACCAATAAATGAGTTTGAAAAGTTTTTTGTCAACGACAATGCTGTTAAAAATGCAGTTACAAAACTTGGTGCAAATTCCAATGAAGAAGAATTGAACTTATTAGGAACATATACAGATGAAGACGCTACTAACCTTGCAGAACTTATTGCCAAACGAGAAGAATTAAAAGCACTTGATATACCTAAAAGAATTGCTGAACTTCAAAAATTGCTCACTCAACTTATTGAATTTATCAGCAGACAACAAGCAATATTAGATTGTTTGAAACCCGAAGACATTGAGCATTACAAGGTATTGATAACTTCTTTTCACAAATTCCAAGAGTTAGCTAAACAAGAAGGCATCAATAGTTTAGAAGATTACAATATTGAAAGTTTGGGAAGCAATGAATGGAAGGAGTTTATTAAAGCATCTAAAAATTATGCCTCTATAATTGAAGCGAATAGAAATAAAATAATCTATCCTTCAGACAAAGACAATTGCTTATTCTGTTTACAGCCACTTACAGAAAAAGAAAACTTTTTAATAAATTCCTATTGGAATTTATTAAAAAGTGAAGCAGAAGGCGAACTCAATAGAATTATTAAGGCAATCCAAGATTTAGAAAAAAGATTGAATGGGTTACCTCTAAGCAATTTTGACGAAACAACGACTTTGTTTGATTATATCAATCTTGCTGACGCAGCATTTGCAGAAAAATGGAAAGGGATTGCTTCTTCATCTGAAACAGTAAGACAAAATATTATTTCAAATTTGGCGAATATCAATCTTGATTTAGAAATGGCATCATTTACAGTTTCGACAACTGAAATGAATGAAATCGATGAAAAAATAAAGGTAGCCATTGATGAATTATTTCAAAAAAATCCAGCTGCCGAGTTATCAGAATTAGAAAAACAAATTCAACTCCTTACAGATAAAAGTTTACTAAATAAATTACTTGGGCAAGTTTTAATTTTTGTTGCAGCCCACAAATGGGCTGCAAAAGCCGAAAGTTCTGCTTCTGCTTTTAATACAAAATCTATAACAATTAAGCAAGGGGAACTATTTACAAAACATATAACAGAAAAATACACAGAGACTTTTACTAATGAGTGTCAAATACTCAATGCTCCAAAAGTTGTTCAAATTTCACAGAAAAATGCAAGAGGTTCTACATTACGAAAATTACAAGTTGCAGGGATGGTTGCAAATAGTATTTTGAGTGAGGGGGAACAAAGAGCAATTTCGCTAGCAGACTTTCTAACAGAGGTTCAAATGAACCCAAGCAACAAAGGCGTTTTCTTTGACGACCCAATTACATCACAAGACCATCATCGAAGAGAAAAAATTGCTGAAAGATTGGTTGGACTTGCATCACAAAAGCAAGTTATTGTTTTCACTCACGATATTACCTTCTTCATTCGTTTGAAAATTTCTGCAGAAATTACAGATACACCTTTGAGTTACACCACAATTAGAAATGCAGGAGGAACTCCAGGCGTTATTAATCCTCAACTTCCTTGGATCGTACAACCTGTAAAAGCAAGAATTGGAACATTAAAAGATATGTTAGTACGATTAAAGAAAATCGAAAAAGAAAAAGGCGAAGACGAATATTTATTTGCTGCAAAAAGTTGGTATAGTTTATTAAGAGAAGCTTGGGAAAGAGCAGTAGAGGAAAGACTATTGAAAGGTGTAGTCGAAAGATTTTCGTTTGGAATTCAAACACAGAAAATAAAGAAAATAATTGTAACAGACGACTTAATTAATGCAATCGAAACGGGAATGACCGAAAGTTCTAAATGGGTACACGATGCGGCTGCAGGACTAAATCCAATGCCACCTGACACGACAAAAGCTGAAAGTGATTTGAAATTCTTTGAAGACTTCGCTACTAAATGCGTTGTTGCTTAGACCAACGAAAAGAAAGGCAGCCGATAACAGCACCTAACCAAAAGTTGCGGATCAGTGCTTAAGTGGGGCTTTGTGCTTCGTGTCAAGTTTAGTGCTGGCAGACAGTTCAGTGCTTCTAAATCAGCTTCTTCGTCAAGCGCCAAACCCTTGTTTGTCAGTGAAATAATACCTAATAAAAAAATATGATCATAGATGAAACCGCTCTTAGGGTAATCTTGAGCCGAATGCCTGATGGGTTTGTATTCGAGCATTTCGCTCACAAAATCTTATCCATTGTATTGGGGGATGAATTTATTCCAGTAGGTGGCTCTGGAGACCAAGGAATAGATGGGTTCCAATTCATCTATCAACGTAAAGAGCGATCAAAGTTAATTTATCAAATTTCTACAGAAGAAGTTCATTGGAAGCAAAAAAGTAACAAGATAACAGAAACTGTTACTAAGCTCGTCAGAAACACTATCGGGTTTGATAAGCTTTATTTTGTTACCAATCGGAAGGTGCATAGAAAGGACTCAGTTCAGGAAAATCTTTATTCTGAGCATGAGGTAGACGTGATTATTTATGACCAAGAATGGTTTGTAACACAAGTTTTAGCAGATCCTAATGCCACAGACGTCTACTTGAGTTTTCTTGAAACATATGTTCATGAATACAATAAGCCAGGTAAGCTAATTGAGGTTGCTGATTTCTCAGGTGACTCAAGATTGTATGCTTTTCTTCGACACCAAGTAGACGAAGGTGGTAACGAAGCAATTGAAGAAAACATCCTTGATGGTCTAATATTATACTCATTAGAGGAGACAGGTAGTGAAAAAGGTGTATTTAAAGACGTAAGTGAGGTCATTACTTCAATAAATAAAATCACTAAGTTCAAAGTCCATGATTTTGAAGCTAAAGTTGAATCTAGATTATTGAAGTTGTCATCAAATGGTGCTAAAAAAATCAAACATCACACTAAAGAAAATTACTTTTGTTTACCATATGAGACGAGAATTGAACTCGCAGAGCGAGATGTGAAAGATTTAGAGCTGCAAGAAGCATTCAAAGAAGAATCACTTGGAGTTATTAAAAACAACTTGTCTATTGTAGAAACTAAAGTTCTAAATGTTTATGAGCTTTTCGAAGAAATTCTTCATAGTATATACTATAGACAAGGATTAGAATTCTCAGATTTTGTTCTTTATCATAACGATAAGGATATTATTGATCAATCTCTTCAAACAATAGTTTTCAAAGTCGTTGACGAATCTAGGGTAGTGATTGAGAATCGTGGTTCAGTTAAAAAAGCACTTCTATTGTCTCTACGTGAGATCGCCTACAATGGCACTGAAAATCAACGAGAGTATTTACGTAGAATGTCAAAAACCTATATGATGGTTTTTTTGACTCAAAATGATCCTAAAATTTCACTTTTTTTCAAATCACTTGCAAACAAGCTTGAAGTTTATGTTGGAACCTCCATTATTGTACCAGCATTTTCAGAATTATTCTTAGAAAATGAAAATAAAAGGTATTGGAATTTATTATTAGGCGCTCGAGCAGCAGGTGTTAGCTTGAAAGTTAACGAGTACATTATAGATGAGCTTGTCAGCCATATACGTGGAATAAACAATACCTACCTTGGTCTCTATAAGCATTGCGAATCAGACTATTTAGAAGATGAGATTACATTTCTATATATAGATGAAATTCTTCTAAGGTCATATTTTTATGCAAGACAAAGAAGCAGAATTTCTGACTTCAACAGTTTCCTTATGAAGTTTGTTGATCCAAGCCTCAGTACTCTTCGAAGCGATATTATTCAGTTCTTGAAAGACGTGTTTGGAATTGAATATGTCACTTTATCTTCTCAAAAAGTAACTCTAGATAATGAAGAAGTTCAAAAGCTAATAGATCATTTGAAAGCAACAAAAAAATCTGAAAAACGAGCAGAAGTAGATGCTAAGCTCATATTGCATTTGTACAAATTAAGAGAGATAAATAATGAGACAGATAACGCTGGTATTTTTGGCTATAAAACATGGTGGTTATCTCAGGATATTAATACTTTTAGATCTGTTAAAGAAGTTTTTCCAGAAAAGTACGATGTTAGCTGTTACATGAGATCAGATTTTATGTACAAGTATATCTCATTATCGCCTAAAAAAGAGGATATAGATTTGCTCTATAGAAAGTGTTTTCCAAATCTTCTTGGCGTTAATCTTAGTTATCATATTCCTCAAGGAGTAAGTGAATTTGTAAGTCAGAAGATTACGGAACATAAAGACACTGAGCCTACTATAGTTAAACGTACACTAAAAAATCTAACAGAGAGACTTATGTCTGCGACTGAAGCTGTTGGAGCCAAACAATTAAAATCATACTTCGAGGACGAACTGGAAAAGTTAAGTACTGGAAATTGAAAAGACTAATACACAACAAGGTGCATACCTTTAGGGATACACACCATTCACATAACGTTATCTGGCATTGTTGCAAAACTGATCATGACACTTAAAGAAAAAGTTGAATTATTTATAAAAGACCTTGAGAATAATATTGACGAGAACATACCTAAAGTTCATAGTCAGTTTTTGAACGATTATGGATGGCCAGAATTTGACCCTTTAAGAGAAGAAATATCTAGATGCCTCATTTGTGATCTCTGTCAGGCAGCAATAACCCTAACGAACCACTTACTGGAGAACTTTCTCAAAACTATGCTTATTTACAATGATAATTCCGGATTAGGCACCACCCAAGATATGCGAACCGCATTTAAAATCGGAATTGAAAAGTATAACGATAAGGGTTTAGTTGAAACGATCGCAAGAGCTAAAAGATTTGGGATAATTACCAAGGAAGATGGCAAGATTTTGAACCAATACCGTGAGGATTTTAGAAATGCTTATTCTCATGCAGACAAAAAGAAAATATTCAAGGATCTAAAAGTACCAACACAAGTTCTGAGTTTAAATAAGGATTTGAAATATGAACTTGGGGAACCAGGTGACTTTGACTTATCTGAACTCCCATTCGTTCAGGGAATTGCTCAATCAATGCTAAGCAAGAAATCGGCTTTTGAATATTTCATCAAAGTGGATGGAATCATCAGATACTCCCTTGACACCTTTGGATCGAAAAATAGGCCAAAAAACAACAATGTATAGTTACAAGCTCTGTGCTAAAGCTCCGTGAATATGGCTGAACAAATATTAAATCCCATAATGCTCCGAAACCGCCTTCAGAATCATATCCCTCATTGATAACTTGGTTTCTCTACCAATCTCATACTTTAGCTTATCGAACATATCGGTTGGAATCCGGTGGGAGTATATTTTCACATCTTCGGTGTCAAATTCTTTGCTGGATACTTTTTCTTTTTGCTGCATCTCTGGTTCTGGGTTGATCAGCATTCCGAGACCTCTTTGTTTTGCTCCAAGGTTTTTGTTTCCCTTGCTTGGATCGTTCAGTTTCTTAGCCATGTTCTTCTCAGTTTAGTTTGGTGATAATTTCCTCAACCAACATTTCATAATCTTTCTCTACGTACAGGCACTTTTAGGTTATGAAAGCAGTAAGACGACAGAAATTTATACCCATTTCCTGTCGATTTCCAATAAAAATATTCAATGTCCACTTGATGGCGTCGACGAAATCCCTAATTTGGTCACAGCAGAACCCGGAAGACCTGTAGATAATAGCGATATCGACGCAATAAGGTAGGGGAGTTGGGTATACAAGTGTTTGGCGTCATTGTTTAAACCCAGCCGCACAAACAGGCACATTTGCTTGTCCATCAAAAATCCAACGCTTGACAAGCAAAAGAGCCTGTTTTTTTTTGCCAACGCGCGAACTAACAAGAGACAATGAATCAAAAAAGAATTTGGAAAGAGTACATAACCGCACAAACCAAAATATTAGAGCACAAATCTAAACCTATTGGTATTGATACTTCCAAACCTTATGAAATCGAAGGTCAAAAAGTGAAAGTGGCTATTGACCAAGAAATTTTTAAGAAGGTTTTTATAGCTGAAGTAGAGCGGGTTTTTAAAATAAAGGACTTTAATTTAGACAATGATTACATCCTGACAGGCCTAGAAAATTCATCAAAAATATCAGAAACGGATTTACTAGAGCTAAAAGAGCTTGCCGAGAACAACTACATAAATTTCAATGAAAATCCTGTAATTGAAGGTGAAATAACCGGAATAGAAGATAACATTGAAAAAGAGCTGTCATCGGTTATTGGTGAAATCCCAACTAATTTTCAATTTAAAAATTCAGGCTTAGTATTGTTAACCATTGACCAGTGGAAAAAGACTAAAAAAATAGCCAACATAGAATTTGAAGAGACTGCAGGTGCAGTATTTCCAATAAAACCTTCCCTTTCCTATCTTATTTCTACTTTTTACAAAAAATTGGATGTTACACAAAATGGGAATGAAATAGAGGTTAAAGGGGAATTGCATCAACCTGTTTTCGAATTATTCAACAAACACTTTGGACTTTCGAAACAAAGGCACAGTTTGATTTTTGAATTTCAAAATGCTGAAAACCTATTTGAACTAGTATCCAAATTAGAAGAAAAAGGCGTTGAACTTCCCAAACCAACTGAAAATAAAATAATCTTCACTTTTGGCGAGTCATATTATGAAAATTGGGGTACCGATTTAGGTTTTGAAAATTTCAGGCTCAAAAGAGTATTAAAAAGATATTTTCCTGACGCTGAATTTTCAACTTCTTATACAACCACGTATTCTTTTGATTTTGCTGCACTAAATGAAGGAGCCAAAGAACTCGACATGAATGAAGATGCTTTTTGGAATGAACTATATGCTAAAATCCACGGTGACGATTTTCAAATAAGCCAATCACGTAGAACTTTATCCTTTGTATTTGCAAGTGAGGAAAATCTAGAACAGAAATTAGAAGAAATAAAATCATTTGACTTTGTTGATATATACGACCGAGGAGATGACCACAAATTCAAGTTCAAAATTAAATTTGACATGGGTTTACAAGAACTTCAAGCCCATTTGAACAAAGAGTATCCCAACTTAGACACGAAGTTAATTGCAAATGGAAAGAAGCTTATTTTCAGGCAGTTTTACAAAACTGGAAACAAGTCCGAAATACTTTCAAGGCTCAGGAATAAATTAGACGAAGCTATTAGTTATTCAAATGAACTCACCTACATTATAAATGACACATTCCAAGAAAAGTACTTGTGTGAAGAAAATTTTGATTTGAAAGAAGAGCAGGAAGAAGAAAAACTCTCAAAACTTCTAAGGGAAGAATTCTTTTTTAGTGCAGACAACAGAGAAAAATTTTATTTGGGAAGATTGCAAAAAGTGGACTATCCCGAATTGCATTTTGTCATTGATGAAGAAAGACTTGATGAATTAAAGGGAAATATTGAACAAAAAGCAATAAAGGCTATCTTCCCTAATTTAAAAGGGAATAAAGACAAAATAAAGCGGTTAGAGGACACTGTAAATAAGTTAGATTCTGACGTAAAGTTACCCAATGACAACGCCAAAGAGTTTTTATACGATTCGTCAAAGGCTAAAGCTATTGAGAACATTGAGTATCTGCTAAACAAAACAAGTGCAGAATGGCAAGACTTTGAGAACAACCTGTTTTCAAGCTCGCTGAACGAATCACAAAGGCAAGCCATTTACAAATCCCTATATGCAGAAGAATTTGCCCTTATACAAGGCCCACCAGGAACCGGTAAATCAACCGCAATTGCAGAGATAATTTGGCAACACATCAGAAAAAATCAGAAAGAAAAAATCCTCCTAACATCAGAAACCAATCTTGCAGTTGATAATGCCATCTTCCGATTGAAAAACAGAGAGAACAACTTTGTAAAGCCAATCCGTTTTGGTAATGATGAAAAACTTGAATCGGAAGGTTATTTTTATTCTTTAACGGCAATAAATAAGTGGAAGAGTGATAAGGAGACTCAAATAAACGCTGTTTCTCATTGGATTGAAAACATTTCGAATAGGGTTTCCATACTAGATGATGAGGAAATAAATTCCGCTCTTAGGAAATGGAAAAAACATCTTCAAAATCCAAGAAGTGGCACAAAGAAACTGTTTGCTGACAAATATTTGGAATATGTCAATCTTATTGGTGCTACAGGTAGTTCAATAGGAAAAAGTAATTCGGAGGGTAAGCCAACTTCTTTCTTTCATTCTTACTTAGCCACATTTGAACCTGCAAAATATGACAGGAAAGATTGGAGAGCTTGCTTCGAGGTTAATATAGCTTTTGATACGGTCATAATGGATGAGGCAAGCAAAGCAACGCCACCGGAATTGGCGTTACCAGTTCTTTACGGAAAGAAAGCAATAATTGTAGGTGACCATCGTCAATTACCGCCTATGGTTGACGGTGAGGAAATAAAGGACTTGCTTATGTCAATCGGAGAAAAAAAATTGGCTAAGACCTTATCACATAAAGAATTTGAAAAATCCCAATTTGAAAGATTGTTTGAGTCTGTAGATGAAAGTATAAAAGGAACTTTTAATACACAATACAGGATGCACCCCGCAATCAATGAGGTAATAAGGCAATTCTACATTGATGACGGTGGCTTAAATTGCGGCTTGCCTTTGGAAGAATCCTTTCACAACTCATTTGACCAATGGAATTCAAGATACCACGGTTTGAGTTTCGAGAATATTATTTCACCCCAAACCCACGTAATGTGGGTGGATGTAAACACCCCTGAAATCAAGGAAGGAACGTCAAGGGTGAATTTCGGGGAAATTAAAGCCATTAATTCTATTTTGACCATACTCAATAATAGTAATGGTAAAAAAGCATTTGATGAATGGTTGTCAGGGCAAAGCGAGGAAGAAAAGCAAATTGGGATAATTAGTTTTTATGGCAAACAAATAAGCTACATCAACAAGATGCTAAAAGAAGATCACAATGATAATCCTATCCGATTAAGTACTGTTGACAGGTTCCAAGGAATGGAAAGAAATATTGTGATAGTTTCAATGGTTCGGAGCAACAAGATTGCGTCTTCACAAAACCAAGAAGCAAATTATGATTTGTATAGCGAATTAGGCTATCCCAACCAACCAAGTTTGGGATTTGCTGAATTTCCCAACCGGCTTAATGTAGCTTTGTCTAGGGCGAGAAGATTACTAATTATAGTGGGCAACAGTGAACATTTTTGCCAGAAAGACACCTATAAAAACGTATTCGAAGCCATTAAAAAATCTGAATACGGAAAGATTATCAAAATGGATGAATTACAAGGGGTTCTAGAACATAATGGTTGACAGTAACTCAATAAGCGTAATTTTTCCATTTGAATGGACAGTAAAGTCGACAACCTACAAAATCAGGTTTAGAAAGGCATTTGACATCAATGATGTTGATGAATCTTTTTGTGTGATTATCGACGCTAAAGGTAGACAAATTAACAAAAAAGAGTTTGGGGAACTACTCGGTTTTAACCTTGAAGACCTTGCAGAAAAGGATATTTTAGATGTTTATCTAAATGGACTCAAAGAATATGGATTAATTGAAGTCAATAATGAATCTATTTTCTTAACTGAGTTTGGAAAAGAGGCTGTAACAAGTAAACTGAAATACAAATATTTCTATGCTTCAGCACAACTATTTGAGAATCAAAATGCAGAAGGAGAGGCAATAGATTTTTCATTCAAAGATGCTTTTGGAATACATAATATTCCCGGAAGCATTCGTAAACCGGAAAACTTTAAAGCCATTGAAAACCTTGACTTATACAACAAGTTACAATTTCAACTATTTAACAATGATATTTACAAGGGAGAGGTAGTAGAGATTAGCAAAAATAGAGACTCCCAGTTCAGTTACAGAAACGTTGAGCTACAGTGTAAAACCACCTTTTTAGAAAGTGCTTTTCAAATCAATTTCTACAAAAATGATTCAAGTATTACTACACTTGACCAACTTGTAGGAAAAGCCCTAAATAACGAACTGAGAGATGGGCTGATTCGCAAAGGGAGGTATCATTACATCCTTGCCAACAATGACATTATTACAGCTCAAAATATAAGGACCTATATTGATATATGTGATTGGAAAGAGTTGGCTAAATGTCCAAAAGTAGATTGGGGTAACAAAGAAACTTTTGAGCTGTTTAAGGAAAAGGCAAATGGTGGCATTTGGAAGATACTTTCCGAAAACGTACCATCCTCATATATAAAAGTCGTAATAAGTGATTTTGACGAATATTGGAACTGGTCAGTTCTTACCCAAAGACTTGACAACTCTTTCATTAAGAATAAAATCCATAGTTTCAATTGGGATTTTGAAGAATTGTCCTTTAAAGAAACCGAATTTGTAATTGACTTACTTTCCATACCCACGCTTAAAGACTTTGATTGGGACTGGAACTATTTATCACAGCACTTACCGGATGAATTTATCGAAAAAAACATCCTCAATTTCAATTGGGATTTTCACATAATCACCACTTCCAAAAATAAGGTTTTTAAAAACGTTTTCAGAAAACACAGCAACAACCTTGGTAGTGTTTCCGCGAAGCTATGGAACTGGAAATATATTTCGGAGGAAATTAATATTAACTTCCTCTACAAAAACATTGAAGGGTTAGCTTTAAAAATTGTATGGCCAATAGTTTTAAATAGGTTCTTCAATGATGAGGATATATTGGTTAAGTGTTTAAAAGATGAGAATTTCAAATCACTCATAAAGGCGGGTCTACCAGGTTATTATAGAGTATGTGACCAAAAGTTCTTATGGACAACAGAGGTAATTGATTTCCTCAATGAATTAAGCCTCATAAATTGGGAAACAAAATCCTACATCAAAGGCCTTGATACCAATGAGTGGATTGAATGGAACAAGAAAACCTTTACCAAATATCACGACAAAGTCACGACTCAAAAGGGTTTTGCTAACGTGAGCAAACTGATAACGGATTCGTCGTTGATAGACGACTTTCCCGACTTTACTTGGGACTGGGAAGGTATTTCAACAAATAAAGCATTAATAGACAATGTTGATTTTGCTGAGAGTGCTTTTTCTGGAGAGGTATTCTTTACAGGCGAACTTCTGTGGGATGAAATTCTTTTACAATCTTCATTTGACATCAGTTTCTGGAATAGGCATTTAGAAGCTTTTCACTACACAACAAACAACGAAAAGCATTCCCTATTTTGGGAGCTATTAACACAGCAAGAAAAACCCTCATTCATTTTTTCCAACCCTCATTTCCCGTGGGATTGGAGTTTAGTAACTGATACTACTTCGATTGAAACCATAGTTAAAAGCCTGAAAGATGAGGATTTAATCATTAAATGGGATTGGGAAATAGCCACAAGAAAACTAGACAAAGAAACCATTCTTGAAAATTTAGAGGTCTTAACTCATTACGTTAATTGGTCATTTATAATCAACGAGGTTTTTGCTGTTGAAAACGAACTTCGTTTAGACAACCAGTTGTCAAGGGTTGCTGCTTGTCTATCCATTTTGGAAGATGAAAAGCGAAAAGAGTACTGGAAAGAACTGACAGCCGTTTATCCATTTCCACAACTTTTTGGGTATGTTAATGCAACCTACAATTTAAAAGAGTTTGAATGGGATTGGGATATGATTTCCAACCACGATCATTTTTCCACAGACCTAAGAACATTAAACCGATTTAAAATCTATTTAAACTGGTCAATCTTCTCTGGAAGTAAGGCAATAATCCAAAAGTTTGATTTTGGTAATTGGGATAATTTTCATAACTGGTTCAAAAGTACCGACTCATATTTATTCAGGTTTTCAGATTATTGGGATTGGGAGATTTTATCACAAAATGATAATCTAACATACAACAGGATACTGTTAACCAAATACAGAAACGAAAAATGGGACTGGGAACACCTTAGTGAATTTGGAGGCTTTTTAAAAAAGCAGAAGAAAGACGGAGACGATTACCTTAGAAAATTCATGAAGGATTTCCCTAAAATCAAATTTGCATTCCTTTCTAAGCGAACAGATATAGAGTTTGACAGCGACTTTATCCTGTCCAACAAGGATAAAGATTGGGATTGGCAAGTACTTTCTGAGAACAATAAAGCAAAAATATCAAGCGACTTACTTCTTGAGTTAAAATGTAAAAACTGGAATTGGCAAGCTATTTCTACAAGAAGGGACATTAAACTAAGTAACGGTACAATTCTAAACTTGCTTGACAAGTGTTGGGATTGGCAGGTTTTATCACAAAATGTCAATCTTGAATTTAACCCTGAGTTTATAGAGCAAACTAAATCAAAATCTTGGAATTGGAGATTGGTTTCACGTCATAAGAGTTTTATTCCAAATATTGAAACGCTAACCATTGGTAAAGATTTCAATTTAGATTGGGAGTACATTTCACAGAATTCAAGCTTGAACCCGACAGGGGAATTACTTTCAAAATTTGAGGATAAATGGGATTGGCAGAGTATTACCCAGAATGAGGAAATCAACTTTTCCAACGCTGGTTTATTACAAAGGTTTGTCGATAAATGGGATTGGAGATTTATTATTAAATCTGGACAACTAATATTAGACAGCCAAACATTAGCAAGGTTCAAAAAGTATTTAGATTGGGATTTAATTTCAGCAAACACAAATATCAACTTCACTCAAGAGATTATTCAAGAGTTCAGACCATTCTGGAATTGGACAACGCTTAGGCAGAACAAGCGGATCGAAGAATTACTTAATGATTATGTTGTGAATGAAATAGAGAATTCATCAACGCTTTCATTCTTGGATAAAATCGAACAACAATATTCTTGTTGGAAAGGAAGCATTTACCATTTCACGCACATTGATAACGCTGTTGAAATTATCAAGAACAGAAAAATTCAAAGTAGAAATAGAGCAACCATTCAAGGAGATGCCGCAGGGAACGTCGTTCACCGAAGAGGTGATGCTCACAATTATGCCCGTTTTTATTTTCGACCACAAACGCCCACACAATTTTACAACGAATTTTTAGGAAAAAACACAACTGATGGATATCCAGGTAAAAACGGCTGGGTGTCTTGGTATGAAAGGGCAAGGGGTTTAGGTTTTCCTAAGTGCCCAGTCCCCATATTTTTTCGTTTTTCCCTAAAAGAAGTGCTATTCAAATATGACGACAAATGCTGTATTAGTAACGGAAATATGCAAACAAATGCAACGAAATTTGGCAGTATTGATACAATGATAGATAAATTTGGTTTCGATGATTTATTCTATACACCCGAGCAATATGCTACTAAAGAAGATTACAACAGGTATCGAAATTATGCACAACAAGAATTTTTGGTTAGGGATGAACTATTATTTAATGATTTAGCGGATTTTGAAATTGTTTGCCCATCTGATTCCGACAGAGCACTATTTATCAATTTATTAGGAGAAGGGCAAAAAGACATTTATTCTAAAATTTTGGTGGATAACAGTTATTACAACCAAGAAAATCCACGCATTCAAATTCAAGAAGATGAATCCATCCTACACATTTATACCGACTTCAATGGAGACGGTTATTTTGTTCTGAATGGCTCTAATATAAGTGAATTAGAGGTTGTCTCGGGTAACTTAAATAGTATAGACGATAAAAAAATCATATTTAAATCCCATATAACAATCGAAAACAAACTAAATCAGGATATTAATGTGAGGTTTATAGATGAATCTAATAGGAATTGGTTTGTTTACTCGAATAAATATTCATTAAAATAAAGGCAACAAAAATTTCAACAATTTTAAAAAAAAGATAAGGTGGCAATAAAATATATAAAAGGGAATATTTTTAACTCAAAATGTCAAACCGTTGTAAATACAGTGAATTGCGTTGGCGTAATGGGAAAAGGGATAGCATTGGTTTATAAATTGCGATACCCCAATATGTACAAAGAGTATAAAGAACATTGCCAAAACAAGCTCATTAGAACGGGTTCGCTTTGGATTTATACAAAACAAGAAAATGCACCTTGGATTTTGAATTTTCCAACTAAATTCCATTGGAAATACCCAAGCAAAATTGAGTGGATTGAGCAAGGCTTACAAAAGTTTGTATCAACCTACGAAGAAAAAGGTGTCACTTCTATCGCTTTTCCATTACTTGGCACTCATAATGGAGGATTGGCTACAAATGAAATCAAAAGCCTAATGAAGCAATATTTGGAAAAATGTAAAATAGATATTGAGATATACGACTACGATCCTAACGCCAAGGACGACTTGTTTGCCTCCTTCAAGGAAAAGTGGCTGTCATTAAACGAAAACCAAGTCAAGGAAGAAACTGGAATACAACCGCAATACTCAAGAAGGATAACAGAAGTAATTCAAAATGGGGAAACCACCTCAATGATTTCGCTTGCGAATTACAAAGGAATCGGAGAAAAAACTTTGGAAAAAGCGTTTGGTTACGTGCTAAATACCAAAGCCTAAGCCATGCACATTGTCAAGTCACATCGGACAATACACAAGCCAAATATTGACATAGAGCATGGCTTTCTCATCTCTTGAACTAATAGAACGAAATACAATGAACGCCAACATTGTATAAGTATTATGTGTGCTGAATGGCTGCATTTGAGTGTTTTGCTCCTAATGAACTTTACCGTTAGTGCCATTTAAAACAATAAGCTTTTTATTCCTAGATGCCATAATACTTAGCTACCGCAGTCAAGATCATATCTCTCATGGAAGCTTTGGTTTCTCTGCCTATTTCGTATTTCAGCTTATCGAACATGTCAGTCGGAATTCGTAGGGAATAGATTTTCACATCTTCTGTGTCAAACTCTTTGCTTGATGATTTTTCTTTTTGTTGTATCTCAGATTCAGGGTTGATCAGCATGCCGAGGCCTCTTTGTTTGGTGCCAAGGTTTTTATTTCCCTTGCTAGGATCATTTAGTTTCTTTGCCATATTTTTATCAGTTTAACTTGCTTAAAATTTCATTGACCAGCAGTTCATAATCCTTAGCTCCGTTCGAGTCTGGTGCATAGTCAAATATGCTTTGTCTCTGCAGCTGTGCTTCGGCCAATGCTACGTTGATCCTAATTTTGGTTTCAAACACTTTGTCCTTTAGGTCCTCGGTTAACTTTTCAACGATGGTTTTGGTCAAGATTCTATTGGGATTGATTTGGGTGATGAAAACACCTCCAATTTCCAGTTTTTCGTTTAGGTTATCCCGCACTTCCTGCACTATCCCCAGCAGTCGATCAACTCCTTTGTAAGCGAAGTATTCTCCTTGAAGTGGCAAGAGGATGGTATCACTTGCTACCATTGCATTTACTGTCAAAAGTCCTACAGATGGGGGACAGTCTATTATGATATAATCATAATTTTCACGGACAGGTTTTAGCAATTTGTTGATGATTTGCTCTCTTCCAATTTTGGATACAATTTCCATTTCAGCACCCAACAGATCAATAGAAGATGGAACCAGGTCCAGATTCTCGCTGATGTTGAGAATGGGGAGAGCTTTGTTTTCCCTGATCGAGTCATAAACGGATATTTCTGGATCAACGATTCCCAATCCCTCGGTCAAATTTGCTTGTGAATCTATATCCAGTAACAAGACTTTAAATCCTTTTCTTGCAAGTCCGGCACCGATGTTTATGGAGGAGGTGGTTTTGCCTGTTCCTCCTTTATGGTTCATGATGGAGATTGTTTGCATGGCTTTGGAGTTTTACCCAAAGATATGAAAATACCTATTTGCGTAAAAATGTATTTATATAAAAATGTATTTATTTTTTATTCAGTTGAGCCTCCAGATTTGCGATGATCCGGTTCTTTGATTTCACTAGATCACTGTAAAAATTGTTTTCTGCTGTAAGACGTTTATTCTCATTTTGAAGTCGGTCAATTTCTATTTGAAGCTTTTCGAATAGATTTTGTTCGTTGGCAAACTGATTTGAGTCAACTTCATTGTCTTTAATGGAAGTAGTAAACATTTCTCCTTCACCGTTTTCCAGCCAACTCAGGTTAATATTATGCTCCTTTTTCAGCAAGATCTTGATCTTTCGGGAAACGTTGTTTTTGCCTCGTTCAATGTCTGAATAACCAGCCTGCGTCAAACCTAAGGAAAGCCCAAAATCAACTTGGGTTACTTTCATGAATTTCCTTATAATTTTTAAGCGCTGATTTTGAGTTATATGCATCTTACTCTAATCTTAAAACTATAAATATTTTTTAAAATATCGCAAAACCATATATTTGTATATATGGATATATTCAAACGGAATAGTCCGCCAGCCTTTTACTAATTACCTATTTAGGGTGATTACAAAAAAAACTGATCATGCTTCGATTTCTTAGGAAGAGTACGAAGCCTATCTTATTTCCTTCTGCTGTTATAAGAGATGATTCATCACAAATATATACTTATAAATGTATTTAGATATGTGTTTATTGGTGTTTCTATATATGCAGTAGTTGTATGTCTATATGTGGACATATAGATATGGGAATATCTAGATATTGATATATTTGGATATGAATATATCTGGATATCAATGTTATGAGTTATTCAGGAGTGTTTTTTGCTTAAGACTTTAATCATCTTTTCGGGTTTTTGAATACTTGGTTAGCCAAGCGATCGTTGAAGCTTTATCTATTCATTTTTTACGGTAATAGAAAATGAAAATTAGGATGGAGAAACGTTTGCGTGTTCCATGCAAGTTGTGTATTTGTGACACAAATTCTGCCGAATTTTTTTCACAAACACGCACTTGCCATTTGAGATTCTTTTCAGAATCATTCAAAATGGAGGCATTTAACCTCGCAACTCGGTTAAATTTTAATAAACTGAATCATGAGAAAATTCATAGAACAGGATAGAAAAAACATCATAAACATATTAGTCAAATCTTTTAAAGGAAATAAATCAGTTGATTTTGTAGTCGGAACCTCAGCTAAAAGAAGAGAGGTTTTGATGGAATACAGTTTGGAAAACTGTTTAGAAAACGGTGAGGTTTATATCTCCGATTCAGGAAAAGCTTGCGTCCTTATTAAGTATTCTGAGCAAAAGAGAAAGCCTTTAAGTTTATGGATCTGGGATTTGAAACTTGCCATCCGAGGTATAGGCATACCTAGAATATCAAAAGTGCTGAAAAGGGAATCGAGCATTGAAGAAGTCCAGCCCAAGGAGCAGTTTCTTTATTTATGGTTTATTGGTGTCCAGCCGGAAGACCAAGGTAAAGGTGAGGGGTCTAAGCTTTTTAAATCTGTTCTACAGTTGGCAAAGGAAAAGAACCTTCCGGTCTGCTTGGAGACTTCAACCGAACGTAATTTTAGATGGTATGAGAATTTCGGATTTTCAGTCTATGCTTCTTCCAATCAATTTGGTTTCTCGTTTTACTTCTATAGAAAGGATTCGCTATGACAGTGTTTGGAACTGAAATGCACCTAGCGACATTTATTTTTGTCGTATGTGAGGTGCTATTTTTTGTGTCGCAGTTGGTTTTCTATCTACAAAATCCCTCTGATAAAAATCGCAAATATTACTTGATCCTTTTGGCTCTGTTAATCATCTATAACATAGCTGGCGGATTGTTCCCAGATCCAGAACTTTCCCTTTCATTGAAGTTTCAGATCAACTTGGCCTATGGATCTGGGTTTGTCATGGGTGCATATTTTCCTTACTATTTTTATCGGGTTTTCGAACTGGATGATTTGAGGTGGAATGCACGGATTGGTGTTTGGATATTCTTAATAGTTCCATTCTTCCTTTTCTTTTGCCTAGGGCTTCCATTGTTGGATGATTTACCTACAATCGTTTGGTACGGATTGGCAATCCCTCTGCTTTATGCGATCTATCTTATCATAATAATTTTTCTAAGTATCAGAAAAAAATTCAAAGGATATCAACATTCGCTGGAAGCAATACTCACCTATTCTGCAGCTGTTCCCTGGGTATTGCTTCCTTTTTTTAGCTACGTGGATGCTTCTCAATTTGTAGAAGTATTATGTACCAATGTGGGCTTTATCATCATTACTTTTTTGTTCATTCGTAAGATGATCTTCGAAAACAGAAAGGCTTTTGAAAAGTTGAGGCAGTTTGATCTTCAAAAGGACCTTAGCACAGAGGGATTATTCACACTATGGTGTACAAAAACGGGACTAACAAAAAGAGAATCCGAAGTTGCGGAGCAGGTTTCCCAAGGCTTGACCAGCAAGGAAGTTGCTGAAGTACTTTTTATTTCGGAAAGAACCGTAACTAAACACCTTCAATCGATTTATCGAAAATCGGACACCAAAAACAGGGTTGAGTTGATTAACTCACTAAACTCTTATTCATAATACATTTTAGAGAGGATAAACCTTTCAGGTAAGTATATGTGCGTATATGGATATCCATTTACGCATATATGCCTATATATGGTTTTTACGCAGTTCTAGGTATTTTTTTTCACCTAGGGAATCAGATTCTTTACTCCCAGTAACATGTAGCCATGAAAGACAAAAGGGAAAATCTCTCTTGGGTATCTGTCAGGTTAAAGCCAGATGACTATACCCGATTGAAGGATGAAAGCAGGTCACTTGGTGTGTCTTTGAGTCAATTGATCAGGATAAAACTAAGCGACGATCAAATCAAGATCATTGACACGAAAGGAATTCTAAATGCAATCGATAAGGTAGTCTCCGAACAGGCTAGGGTGAACAATAATATCAACCAATTGGCAAAGCATGCCAATACCTATAGAGACAAGATTTCTTTAAAGGTCTTTCAGGATCATACGATGCTGATGGCAAAGCATCTTGAATACCGTGACTTCATGAACAAGTTTTTGAAACAAATATATCAGGCAATCAAATGAGAGCTAAAATTCTATCCAGTACAAGTTCATTTAATGGGGTGACCTACAACACGAATAAAACCCAGAATGAAAAAGGAGAACTGACCAGGTTCCGAAATTTTGGCTACCTCCAAGACACCAAGGAAGTGGGCCCTAATGAGGTGAAAAACTTTCTGATTGCCCACTCTAACAGAAACGCCATTGTCAAGGATAAGCAATTTCATGCCATGATCAGTTGCAAGGGTAGGGAATATACTAAAGAGCAACTCACAGACATCGCCCATGAATGGGCGGATAAAATGGGATATGGAAACAATCCTTTCCTGATCGTTTTTCACAAGGATACTGCAAACAACCATGTCCACATTATTTCATCAAGGATTGATAAAGAAGGCAAAAAGATCAGCGATTCTTTCGAAAAATTGAGAGCGCAGGAAGCAATCAATGAGATCATGAGAATGAATCCTAAGCATGAGGCAGACAAGGCTGCAGATACGCTAAGAGAATTCCGCTTCAGTACTCGGGCGCAAGGGCTTATGATTTTGGAGTCTCTGGGCTACAAGGTTAGGGAAAAGGGAGATCATTTGGATTTGATCAAGTACGGTTCCGTGCAAGGTCAGTTTTCATTATCTGAAATCAACCGAAAGATACAGACCTATGAATTAGATAAGTTACGAGTGAACCAGTTGAAGGCGATTTTGGACAAGTATTTCAAAGTCTATCAAACTAATCCTGTTCCGCTGTTTGAACCATCAACGAACGGAATAAAGAAAAAACATATAGGGTATAGCTCAGATCTTGGGGAATTCATCAAAGACAAATTTGGAGTTCAGCTGATATTTCACGGCAAGGATGGGAAACAACCTTATGGCTATTCCCTTATAGACAACGCAAACAAGATCGTGTTTAAAGGGAGTGAGGTGTTTTCCATGAAGCGCTTTTTTGAGCAGGAAGGAGAAGGGAAATCTTATCAATCCAAGAAATCTAGCGAATCAAAACCTCTTGATTTGATTGGTGCAAAAGTAAAGCTCCAATCCGCTCTTAATGATTTTTCGACTATCCGAGAAGGCTTGGATCACCATTCATTAAAGATTGATAACAGGAGCGGAAATCCCTGCTTGAAAACTTCTCAGGGAGATTTACCGACCAAGGACATTCTTCCTCCTGAACAGCAATTGGCTTTAAGGGAATACTTCCAGGAAACAGAAGGTCATATACAAGACCAGAACCCTTTGATGTTTGATCTGGTCCCTACGCTCAATATCGCAAATGATGTTGACGATGAAGCAACCCATGGCAGGAGAAGAAACAAAAAACGAAAAGCGGATAATGAAATCACTAGATAAAATAGATCCATGATAATTCTATTCGCAAACCAAAAAGGAGGGGTTGGAAAAAGCACACTAGCGGTGCTGTTTTCGAATTTCGCAGCTCAGAAAAGGAAGAGAAAGGTTAAGGTCTTTGACATGGACTTTCAGCAGTCTTTGTACAACAAATACCTCAATTCTGATCAGCTGGAAAATGAAAAGCTTTATGAGGTTGAACTATCTAATATTACTGGATTTAAATCAATTCAAAAAAGATCAAAAAACGATCCTTTACAACTCACGGTCATAGACCTCGCTGGGAAGATGGACGACGATAATCTGGTTCAGGTGTTCAAGGAGTCCGAATTGATTATTTGCCCATTCTGCTATGATGAATATAGCGTGACTAGCACTTTTGAATTTTGCTATGTGGTCAAAAAGCTGAATCCAGCAAGCCGGATCATCCTGATACCTAACAGGGTCAAATCATCAGTCAAATACGAGACACTGGAAAGCGTCAACCAAGCACTAGGCCAGTTTGGGGAGCTGACTTCCCCAGTGACAGATAGGATTGATTTCCAAAGACTTACTACCTCCTATACCCCGGAATCCTTGGTGCCTATCCTAGATCCGATTTTCAATAAAATATTCGATGACTATATAAAAGAAGAATCCTCATGGGAAACGGAGACTACATAAACAAGCTCTTAAATGGTGTTCGAGGAGATAAGGTACTGCATGAAAAAGAAACTGTAGAAGTAACAGAACATCTAGAAAAATCACCTGATAAAAAGGCAAGCTCAGATATAAATAATCTTTTGGAAAACATGAGGAATTTTGAAATAGAGGGTGATTCCAAAAGGTTGATCCGAATGGATGCAAGGACGGAAGAAGTCTTGAAACTTCTGAATCCCATGTTTAGAGTTGATGTAACCTCCTTTGTGAATTTTTTGTGCTGGGAATTTTTGGAAAAAAATCCTGAACGGATCAATGAAATCAAACAATCACTTAAAAAATTATAGCCATGACCTGGATAGACTTCTTCTTATACTTAAGCCTCTTATATGTGGTGTACTATGCAATAAATGTGGTGATTGATGTTTTGCGGAAATCTCCCAATACAGAAACCAAGGCAGGGGATTCCTACTCCTTTCAGACCGACCTCACGGAGTTTGACGATAGGCCTACGATCATTGAAGACAATGATCCTGAACCTGTCAGATTAGAGAACCTAGCTGTATCGACTTCCGCTTCCGAAGAATTGGTCAACAGCGAGGATGATTCGGAGGTAATCGAAATCAATGAATTTAATCCCATCAAATCCTCGGGAGGTGTGACGAATCTCAATTCCTTGTTTGTGCTCGCCAAGGAAGGCACAATTGAAATGAAAAAGAAAGTAGTGTTCTCATGAGATTCCTTCATTCTCTGGTCGTCAGCGGGTTTTTGCTTCTCTTTCTCTTTTTGTCGGAAGCTGAATCATTTGGCCAGTCTCCTCCTGGGGTAGCAGAATTTCAGGAGGTGGAGACAGATATGAGAAAATTCTATGTGGCTATTTCTCGACTGTCCTTTGTAGTTGGTGCGGTCTCTGGATTGTTGGGAGGTCTTAGGGTGTATAACAATTGGCAGATGGGCAGGCATCACATAGATGTTCAGGTAATCAGCTGGTTCGGTGCCTGTCTTTTCCTTGCAACCATGGGTATTTTCCTCAGCGGACTTTTCGGGGTCCCGCTAACCTAAGAACTATCAAATCAACCATATATAATCAATTATTTTCTTACTAAAATTAATAAAGCCATGTTCTACAGAACTAAAAAAATCATCGCCAGCGCATTTATAATGAGTCTTGCAACAATATCAGCAAGAGCCCAAGGTGTTCAAGGTATCACAGCAGCCGAATCCTCACTTCTTACTTATGTAGATCCCGTGGCAAGCCTTTGTCTGGTGATAGGTGCGGTGGTCGGGATCATCGGAGGGGTAAGAGTTTACATCAAGTGGAACTCGGGAGATCAGGACATCAACAAAGAGCTAATGGGATGGGGCGGTTCCTGCCTTTTCATGGTGTTGGTGAGTGTGATCATCAAAGCATTTTTCGGAGTCTGATGGCAAAACAATTTCCAATTTATAAGGGGCTTCAAAAACCCCTTATTTATCGTGGCTTTCAAGGAAAATTTATCGGATGGGGAGTCGCTTCCTTGGTGATCGGTGTCGTGTTGGGAGGTCTAATTGGAAGTTTGTCAAGCATGGTTCTAGGCGGCGTAATCACCATTTCGGTAATGGTAACAGGCCTTTTCATCACATCTCGGCAACAAAAAAAAGGGCTGCATACCAAAACAAGGTATGTAGGAATCTTTCAGATCGCTACATCCTTAAAATCAAAAAATCATGTTTAAGAAAAAAAGGAATGAGTTTAAACTGCCCTATATAGGTATTGAAAATGAGATCAATGGTTTTCATTGTCTATTCAATCAAAAGGGTGATTTTGGGATTATTCTGAAGCTGGATAATCCTGTTTTGCAATATTCGGCGGATTCATCCAAATATGATTCATTTCACCAACTGTACACCAATGTAATCAATATACTCGGTGAGGGACATTTGATCCAAAAACAAGATATTTTTTCAAGAAGCATTTATAGTGAAAATAACTCAAAGGAATACCTACAGCAAAAGTATGACGAGCATTTCCAAGGTCGGCAATATACCTCGCTAAATACATTTTTGGTGATCACCAAAAGAGCAAAAGGCAAATACAATGGAAAGTCAGTGAATGACTTTATCAAGACGCTCGGAAAGATATCTGATGTATTCACACGCTCAGGAATCAAGGCTGAAGCTCTTAACAGGATTGAAACCGACCGTTATGTAAGAAGAATTCTCAGCATGAACTTTCATGAAGAAAGGATCGTGTTGGACAACTTGCTATCAGAAGAAACCCAAGTGGAAAGTGGAGACAGGGCTTTTCGTTCGATTACGTTAGTTGACACGGACAAAGTGGAAATTCCTGAAAACATTACTACCCATTTGGAGAGAAACGACAAGGATACCCTCAAAGGCTTTCCTGTAGATAACATGGGTTTTCTGTTTGATGTCCCCAACTTCCAAACTGTAATTTATAACCAGGTCATTGAGATTATAGAGCAGAGACCAATCCACACAAAACTTGAATTGAAGCGGAAAAGGCATTCTGGAATGCCTGATCCGGTTAACGATATGTGTGTCGAGGATATTGACAGGCTTTTGGATGATGTAGCAAGACACAATCAACTTTTGGTCAACTGTCACTTTAACGTGGTCGTTTCGGCTCAGAAAGAACATATCCAAACCGCTTGTAATTATGTGGAATCTTCCTTGTTCCAGCAAGGGATCGTCGCCAACAAAAACTCCTATAATCAACTCGAACTTTTCAGGACTCTGCTTCCCTGCAATACTGCAGAGTTGAAAGTTTACGATTATTTTCTAACCACCTCAGATGCTGCTTTGTGTTTTTTCTTAAAAGAGTCACTGAACAAAGACGAAAAAAGCGGTTTTCAGATTCGTTTCACTGATAGGCAGGGAATTCCGCTGAAAATAGATCCAGCTGATTTGCCAATGGAAACCAACCGGATTAACAATAGAAACAAATTCGTGCTTGGCCCTTCTGGTTCTGGGAAATCATTCTTTATGAATGCCTTGATCGAGCAATACTGCATGTGGAATAAACGGCCTGATCCCAAGTGGCTTATGGACGTGGTAATCGTAGATACTGGGCATTCCTATTCGGGTTTGTGCCAATATTACAATGGTAAATACATTACCTATACAGAGGAAAATCCTATTACGACTAATCCCTTTGCCATCAAGGAGGAGGAATACAACATCGAGAAGAAAGACTATCTCCTAACTCTTGTTTCCCTGCTTTGGAAAACATCTGAAGGTTTAGTTTCCCAGGTAGAGGCAGACGTAATATCCAATACCATTTCAGGTTACTATTCCTCTTTCTTTTCCAACGATGGAAAAATAGCCAGGCTTTGCTTCAATAGCTTTTATGACTTTGCTCTTGAAAAGATCCCAGACATCATAGCGCGTGAGAAAATCGGTTTTGAACTGGATGAATTTCGGTTTGTACTCAAGAAATTTTATAGGGGAGGAGAATTTGAAAACCTTCTTAATGAAGAGGTAGACCAATCCCTGTTTACCGAATCCTTTGTGGTCTTTGAAATAGATAGCATCAAGGAACACAAGGTGCTTTTCCCGATTGTAACGCTCATAATTATGGATGTTTTCATCCAGAAAATGAGGTTCCGAACCAAATACCGTAAAGCATTAATAATCGAAGAGGCATGGAAAGCCATAGCCTCCCCGCTCATGGCGGGATATATCCTTTATCTCTATAAGACAGTCCGAAAATTCTGGGGTGAGGCTATCGTAGTGACTCAGGAGCTTGGGGATATCATTGGAAACGCAGTAGTCAAGGATAGTATAATCAACAATTCCGATACGATTTGCCTGTTAGATCAGACCAAATTTAAGGATAACTATTCCCAGATAGCTTCCCTACTTTCTATCAATGAGACTGAGCGGAAAAAGATCTTCACCATAAACCAACTGAACAACCAGGAGGGAAGGGGAAGGTTCAAGGAAGTTTATATAAGACGTGGATCTACGGGAGAAGTATATGGGGTAGAAGTGTCCTTACACCAATACCTCACCTATACCACGGAAAAACCTGAAAAATCAGCTGTAGAAATCTATACCCATGCTTTTGGAGACTACCACAACGGACTGGATGCTTTTGTCGAGGATTTTGAGTCCTCCAATCTTTCTCTACACGGCTTTTTTGGAGAGGTAAACAAACACGAGAGCCCCTTAAGAGAAACACTGATTTCCACTTAATAACCTACGCTATTATGAAATGCTTCCTATCACTCTTATTACTTACCCTGTCGGGATCGTCCTTTGGACAGGCCGTATATGTGGACGTTGCCGTTTCAGGTGCCACAGCCGCCCACTCTGCCGTTATCAATTCCCAGCTGAGGGCGACCAATGAAAGGTTGACTCTGATCGAACGGGGTCAGTTGGCGATAACGGGAAACCTGACCATTGTCAATACGATGCAGGACAAAATCTATAAGGGACTTTCGGAAGTAAGCTCCATTCTGACCAACCTTTCTAACGTGCAGGAAATAGCAAGAATGGCAACGGCCATTTCGGGAGATCTAAACGAGGTTACGGACTTAGCTGGGGAAAACCCAGCATTGCTTCTGTTTGCCGAAAGAAATGCCACCATGTTTCAGCAACGGGCTACTTCCTTGGCTTTGGAGGTCAGTTCTTTTGTTTTGAAGGGAGGAGAAACGAACCTCATGGACGCAGGAGAAAGGTCCAAGTTGATCAACCAGGTTTTGACTGAAATGGTGATCCTGAGATCCTACACCTATGGTATGTATCGTGCAATGTACTTTGCTCAGATGAAGGGATTTGTCAAGGCTTTGAATCCCTTTCAGGGATACATCAACGTAGATATCCAGCTTGCTCAGGATATCGCCAGAAAAGCCAAAACGCTATAATTATGAAAGCATTTTGTTGTCTTTTCATTGTCATTTTCGCAAACATAGGAGTTGGTGTTGCGCAGGTGAACGTTGCACTTCTCCACCAGCTGGTCGAAGAATCTAAATCTGAATACAGCCTTCAAAAGGAGGCGAAAGCAAATCAAGGAAAGAATGCAGTCAATGAAGAGGTAAATAATAGCCTGGTCAATTCGGTCAAGAAAAAATACCGAACCGTACAGGAACGATTTGCCAAATTTTCCATCGTCATAGATGCCATCGGCATAGGGAGCACAGCACAACCCTTGGTTAACTCAATTATAGACAACCAACAGCAGATCGTCTACTACTGCAGAGAAGATCCGACACTGCTGCTTTTCGCAATCGAGACAGAAAAGATTTTCGTCGATAGATCCTACTCCCTTTTGAACTACCTGTTAGGCCTTTCGGCAAGTATCGGGGTGGTCAACCAAATGAAAGTCTCGGAAAGGCGGATTCTTTTCCAGCACATCATTGACGAGCTGAGAGAAATCAACGGGATTTCCCTTACAGCTTCCAAAACTCTGCAATACCATTTGGAAAGGAAGCTAGGAGTCAATCCTTATCTCGATTATGTGGCAACTGAAATGGCCTTGGTGGAAGAAATCATTCAAAATTCCAAAACCCTCACACAATGAAAAAGCTCATTTTCTTTTTGCTGTTTTTCATGGTTGTTCAGGCCTACTCGCAAACAATGGTGTTTGACAAGAACCATTTTATGATTGTCAATGCCAACGCCGCTATGAGAAATGTAAGCGAAATAGGCTATCACCAAACGTTGGATATCATCAAACAGAACACCGATGACATCATTGTCAATTCATCTAGCTTGGCTATGGTTCAGACGATGATCGTCAACTCTCTGACTCAAGTAAATGAAGGATTTAAAGATGCAATTCAGGTAAAAATGATTGCCGAAACCGTCCTAGACATCAGTTCGATTTCAGCAGAAGCATTCAAATTAGCTTCCGACAATCCAGTCCTTTTCCTCTTTACCGAAGAATATACCGCACAGGCCAAAACCAGAAGCATCAAGCTTGCAACTGAAGTTTCGAGCCTGATCCTCAAAGAAGGCGATAATCTTTTGATTAATTATAATGTCAGGGACGAACTTCTTAATACAGTTCAGAAGGAATTACAAGTAATTCTAGCCTTGGTATTATCAGCGAGGAACAGCATCTATTGGGCAAAGACCAATGGAGTAATTAGATCCCTCAATCCGTACCAATCCTATATCAACAAGAATTTGGGATTGATCAATGAAATAATCATCAAACAGAAAATCCTAACCCAATGAAACCCTTACTAGCGTTCTCGATCCTCTTTTTTATAAGTGCTTCCATTTATGGGCAGACCCTTATTAATGATAAGGCAATTGTAGCCCAACAGGAAAGAATGGTCTTTAAACAATGGGATGAAGATAAATTTTATCCAGAACCGAAGAGACTGCTGGGGATTCCGACCAATGCCATCTGGTATTTAACCTGGGCATTGCATCCCAATTATCCAGATTTGGATAGAAGACCTTTGTCCCCCACAGGGGAACAGACCCAAAGATTGGGTTTTGCGGCCGCAATGCAGATTTCTTCCAACTACTATAAACAGCATTCAGATACGATTAAGAACTTGGCGAATGCTGAAATTGCTCGCATTTCAGGTGCACTTTCGGCAACAGATCCTCTTTACCAATTCTATTATAAAAAGGAACTCAAACTTTTGGAAGATCCTGGTTCCAATGCTTTTCAGGGAATTTCACCAAAGGTAGTTTCCTATATGACAGATCATGGAGCCTACCAATGGTATACCAACAACATGGCTTCACTTTCGGAGAGATACAACTTTGCTAAGACCTTAAATATGGAAAGAGGTCAGCGAATATTGATGTACCACAGAATCATGCTCGACATGAGGGATATCCTGAAAAAATGGCAATACAAACTGGATATGTCCTCCAATATGCTTGCCTTCCGAAAGCTAAACAATCGGCTAATAAACGGGGACATCACCCTTTCAGATCCACAGGATGAAGTGGGCAGAGCGAAGAGAATTGCTAACAAAACCCAAGTCTTGCAATGAAAAAGCTAATCATTGGACTATCGATTTTTCTTGGATTGTCTCTCACTGGATTTGGACAGTCCGTCAACCATGACGAATACAAAGAGACAATCAGCTATTTGCAGGGAAACAGTATTTACGACAGAGGGGTAATGACCTTTTTTGAGGAAATGAGGGATTATGGTTTTGCCCATTCTGATCCTTTTATCAGAGACGCACAAACTTTGGCTTGTATTTTCATGCTGATTTTTTTTAGTCTGAAATGTTACGAAATGATGGCAGGTGACAAGAAACTTGAAATCATGCCTCTTTTAAGACCCTTCGGATTAGTTATTCTGCTCATGTGGTGGCCTGTTTTCTGCCAGATCATCGCTTTTCCTACTGATTTGGTTGCGGCCAGAACAGAAGCGCTTTTCGGAACTCAGAACGACACAAATAATGCTTTACGGCTAGACCGTGCAGCCTATATGGTGGAAATGGCCGACCAGCTGGTCGAATTTCAGGCAGTTACTGAAATGGCATCCGACCAAGCTCAGGAAGCAGATGAGGATTTGGGAACCGTGATTGTGGACGGTGTGAAGGGTTTTTTCTCAGATCAAGTCCTTGGGCCTATCATGCAAATGCGAATAAGGATGCAAACTAGTATCCAAGTGCTTGCCACCCAGATTATAGAATTGTTGGCAATATGGATTCTTAGGGTTTGTGTCTATATCATTTTCATGATCCAGATTATTTATTCTACAGTGCTGGTAATACTTGGCCCATTCTCGGTCGTGGCGAGTATTCTTCCTGCTTTTCGAGATGCTTTCACCACTTGGATCGCTCGGTTTGTTTCAGTCAATCTATATGTAGGAGTTGCTTTTCTGATTCTATACATCACCGGAAGACTTCAACAATATGCCTTGGAAGTAGAAATCGACAAATACGAATACCTGCTATTTACTGGAGGCGGGGCGGACAGGCTGGAAAAAATGGCTTGGTTGGCCTCCAATGGATTCCTGAGTTTCGGACTCGTAATAGTCGCTTTCATTGTAAGTGCTATTGCTATAATGACTGTGCCTTCTATCTCCACATGGATCATTTCTACTTCGGGCATTTCCTCAGCAGCATCAACCGCAGGAAGAATGAGTTCTTCGGCTACCAAATCCATTTCCAGAGCTAAACTAATCTAACCATGATCATCAAAAACATTGAATCGAAAATCAGGTTGGCTACCTTTCTTTCCTTGGGGAGTTTTCTGACTTCCATCATCATTTGCGGTTTTGTCTCAGCATATGCCTACCAACAGGTAGCAAACGCCAGGCAATCCATCTATATCCTAGATAATGACATTCCCATTTTGGCGAAGCAGACCAATATGCAAATGAACAGGCCAGCGGAGTACAAAGCTGCCGTGGATTTGTTCCATAGCCTCTTTTTCAATCTTACGCCCGACGATAAACATATCGAATACCAGATGGGTAAGGCCATGTACTTTGTTGATGAAACTGGGGTTGGGCAATACAACAACTTGAAAGAGAAAGGCTATTTCAATTCCATCCTTTCTTCAAGTTCAGTCCTTTCCATCCAAACGGATTCCATTGTGATTGACCAAAACAGGTTCCACTATTACGGAAAGCAAAAGATCGACCGCAGAAGTGCTACCATCACAAGGTCGATCATTACTGAAGGGGAATTGATCGATATCCCAAGAAGTGAGAACAACAGCCACGGGGTATTGATCACCAATTGGAAAACTATAGAAAATAAAGACCTCTCCAATGTTTCGAAAAATACCTTCTAGGGAGAAGAATACTACCGTATTCCAAGAACTCAAAAAAGAGTTCTCCCCCCACATCGAGATAGCTGATAGTAAGGCTAAAGCCTTTATGGATTGCCATGCAAAAATTATTTTTTGCATCATGATCCTACTGATCGTAGTCTCTTTTATCCTGACGTTTTTTGTGCTCAAACCGGGCTTTAGCAATCAATCTGAAAACTTCAAAAAAGAACTTGATGCTATCCCAGTAGGATTTATCGGTGAATTTTCAGCCTTGCAGAACCTATCATTAAAAGCGGGGAAAATGGTCGAGCTAAAGGCAGAGATTGAAAGGATCTTATCCCAAGAACCCATTTCCGAGGAAGATTCCATATACCTAGAAAAAGCAATCGAGCAATTGCAATACTTCAACAACAAATCTAAAGAAGATGAAAATTGACTTCAAACAGCCGAAATACATTTTGCCTATTATCATGCTTCCGTTTTTGTGCTTGCTGTTTTACGGCTATAAATCATTCAGCAAGGAAAGCGCTACAGAATCTTTACAGGGAGTCAGTGGCATTCAGTCGCAGGTAGGTAAGGCTTCCGAACAGATTCAGAACAAAAAGATCGATTCCAAAATGGACGCTTCCAGAGAAACTTACAAAAGGGCAAATGATGGATACACCGCCATTAAGGGACTGGAATTGGATGTTGAGGAATCCAGTCAGATCAAAAGCCTTTATAATGAAGAGGAAAAAAGGTTATTGGATTCCATTGACAACGCCTTAAAAAACTCAGGATTCTATTCAGGTTCTGCCAACGCATCCAATACAGTTCCTCCGGTTACCCAATCGATTCCCAGGCAACAGAGCTATTCCAAAGAGGATGAAGAATTGTTAAAGGCCATCAATCAATTGGAGGGAAATAAAACGCCAACACCATCCAACAAATATGAAGACCCAATGGATCTTTTCAAAGCGCAAATGGCCGTGATAGACTCGATATCCAAAGCGAATGACCCAGTCTATCAAGAACAACATCAAACGGTTAAAGAGACTGAAACTACCCAACAAAAAACTGAAAGGGAGATTTACCGAGTTCACAAGTCCAACGGGACGGCTACCCTGTTCAATACCGTCACCAGAGAAAAAAAAGGAAAGTTTATTGAGGCGATCATTGATCAGGATATCAAAAACGGGACACTGGGAGCCAGATTGAGGATACGACTTTTGGACGATATCCTAATCGGTAACGCCATTGTCAGCAAGGGAACCTATCTCTATGCCCTCATTTCTGGATATGAAGCTCAACGGGTGAAACTAACCATTTCTTCCGTGATGATGGGTGACAAGATCTATCCCATTGAACTGTCGATTTACGACGTGGATGGAATGGAAGGGTTATACGTTCCGGCCAGTGCTTTCAGGGAATTTTCAAAGGAACTCGGAGGCAATACCACCGGGGGAATGAATCTGACAATGCAACAAAATTCAGATGCAATGAGCCAGTTATATATGTCAGCCCTGCAAAAAATGTTTACCTCAACCTCGCAAGCCGTTTCCAAAACCATCAAAAAGAACAAGGCCAATATCAAGTATGGAACTTCTGTCTATCTGATAGATCCTAACGAACTGCAGAAAAACAAAAAGTTGATACAAAACCAAAACTGATTTACTATGAACCTAAAAATAATAACTTTTATCCTTTGGGCTATATCGATTTCGAGCTATGCCCAGCAGAGCGGAACACTATTGAAAAGCCAGCTTCCCAAGATCTACATTGACGAGGATATTTCTCTTCATTTCCTTTCTCCTGAACCTATCCAGTACGTCGATATTTCCACCAATAATATGATCGGGGATATCCCATTAGAGAATGTGTTTCGGTTGAAAGCTGTACGTGACAGTGCTTCTGACTTGAACGGATTCAACAAGTCCCTCGGGGTAGTAACCATCATCGGACAAAAGTTTATCGCCCAATATGATTTATGGTATGCGCATGACGAGCGCCAGCTAAAGACCCAAATTGAAATTCTGCCTATTAATACCAGTCCTCTAGAGGTTGGGGAGATTCCTATGAGCGACCAGGAGCTTCGCTATTTTTCAATCGAGGCTTTCAAGTGTAAAAAGAAGAAAAACACCATCCGAAGCACCCAGTATGGGATCACTGGTCAGGTCAACAACATCTATACGGTCGATGATTATATCTTTTTGGACATATCCTTCCGAAACAAGACAAACCTAAAGTTCGACCTAGACCAGCTGAGATTCAAAATCGAGGACAAGAAAATCACCAAGGCTACCAATGTACAATCCATCGAAATAGAACCTGAATACCAGCTGTTCACTCCTGATAACTTTGAAAAGAAATACCGAAATATCTATGCGTTCAAAAAAATCACTTTTCCCAATTCTAAGGTGTTTACCATCGAATTGGCGGAATCCCAGATTAGCGGAAGGACATTCACCTTGCAGGTCAAATACTCCGATCTCTTAAACGCAGACACGCTGTGAAATCGAGCATGACGAAAGTGTCACACAGAGGAATGATTATCCGTAATGCGAGATTCTCCCGAATCAATCCCGATAGTTACCGGGACGGGACATGCTATGTGGCCATAGAAAAGCAAAATATAAACACATGAAAAAGGGGTTAATCTTACTTCCGCTTTTCCTGTTGGTTTGTTCTGCCCATGCTCAGAACGGCAATCTGTTTCTAAGCTTCAAAGGAGGATATGGAGTCAGAAAAATTGCCTTTATGGGATTTTCCTTTGACTACAGTACCAAATACAATGCACAGAATGAGATTTTTGCCGACTTCCAGAGTGACAACGAAAACAACTACCACACCGTTTTGGCTGGGTTTGGAATCAAGCCCATTCTTGTCAGATCCGCCAATTCAGCCATTCGGCTATTGTTCGGAGGTTCCATAGGATCCGATTTTGAAAGGTTCATTGCCGCACCCCATGCAGGGTTTGAACTTTCACAGACTTTAAAGACACGCATTGACCTTTTTATCGGGAGCAAAAATCAAGTTTTGCTATGGGTACCACCCTCCAAAAGATGGAGGTTCATAGCATTTGGAGGTGTAAGATTTCCACTCAATTAAGTTTTCGCCATGAATGAGAAAAGAGAATTAAAGAGCCTTCACGAGACATTCCAATTCATCGTTTACCTGATGGTTTTTATAGACATTCTGATGTTTGTCTATGCTCCCCAGCTGATGGCCTCGGAAGAGGTAGGAAAGCATCTTATTCCCCTTTTTAATAAACTTCTGAGCCTGAGAATCTACAACAATGTGTTGGTCGGGAAAATAGCCATTTTGATAGCTATAGCTCTTTCGGCCATCGGCACCGCCTCCAAAAAGAACCTGGATCTAAATCCGAAAAACCAGATCATTTTTCCCTTGGCCATCGGCCTGATCCTGTTCTTTGGTTCTGTCTATATCTACACCTTCGAAAATTCCTTTCTGGTGATCGATTATACTTCCATTGAAAATTTGGGCTATATACTGAGCACTTTCCTGGGAGCAGTACTCATTCATACCTCTTTGGACAATGTGTCCAAAATGATCAAATCAGGATTGGGCAAGGATGAATGGAATATCGAGGGAGAATCTTTCTTGCAGGATAGAAAAAAAGTGGAAAATCCCTATTCGGTCAATATTCCCATGAAATTCTATTACAAAGGGAAAGTCCGAAAAGGATGGATCAATTTGGTGAATCCTTTCAGGGGTACTTTGGTGATCGGAACCCCAGGTTCCGGTAAGTCCTTTGGGGTAATCAATCCCTTTATCCGTCAGATGATCGGTAAGGGTTTTACCATGTGCCTATATGATTTTAAATTTCCCGATTTGGCGCAGATCGCCTATTTCTATTATCTTAAATCGCAGGACAAAAAGAAGAATCCGAATTTCAAATTCCATGTGATTAATCTGGACGAGGTGGAATATTCCAGAAGAATCAACCCGCTCAATAGAAGATATCTGAAAACGGTAGCCAATGCCTCTGAAACGGCAGAGGCCATATTTCTGTCCCTTCAAAAATCAGATTCATCGGGAGGCGCAGACAAGTTTTTCGAACAGTCGGCTATCAACTTCCTTTCTGCCTGTATCTTCTTCGTGTCCAGGTACAAAGATGGAGAATATTCAACTTTTGCTCATGTACTCGATTTTCTAAACAGGGACTATGAGGATATTTTTAACTGTTTGACTAAATATCCGGAACTCAGATCAATGGTGTCTCCATTCCGCAGTGCCTATGAAAAGAAGGTTTATAAGCAGCTGGAAGGGCAGGTCGGTACCTTAAAAATTTTCCTTTCCAGACTCAATACAAAAGAAACCGCTTGGGTATTCAGTGGGGATGATTTTGACCTCAAAATCTCAGATCCCAATTCTCCTTCTATTCTAGTACTTGCTAATAGCACGGAAACTCAGAGCATCACGGGAACCTGTTATTCAGTGATCATCAACAGACTGACTAAGCTAATCAATACCAAGGGAAATCTGCCAACAGCCCTGATTGCGGACGAAGCACCAACTTTTTATATACATAAAATTGAAAACTTGATTTCCACCGCTCGAAGTAATAAGGTGGCAGTTTTGCTGGGACTTCAGGAACTCCCACAGTTAAACCAATTACAGGGAAAAGAGACTGCTTCGACAATGACTTCGGTAATAGGAAATGTTCTTTCTGGCTCAGTCCGGCACAAGGATACCTTGTCATGGTTGGAAATGATGTTTGGCAAACGAAAACAGTTAGGTCAAAGTGTGTCCATTGACCGTGATAGAACTTCCGTGTCTTACAGCGAAAAATACGAACCACTCATTCCTGCTGGAAAAATAGCTTCCATGCATACAGGGGAGATTGCAGGGATAATTGCAACTGAGGGAACCGAGTTCGATGGGAAGTACAAAACATCCAATGTCCATTGTCGGGTTAATCTCGACATGAAGGAGATCAAACAAGAAGAAAATTCCTATCGATCTACCCCAAAATACTATGACTTCAAAGGGAAAAAGGAAGAGATCCTAACCAAACACTTTGAAAAAATCCATCGACAGGTCACCGAGATCATTGAAAAGCACAGAGAAATGGTATCCGCAGATTAAATCACTTTCATCATGAAGAGGACACCATTATCCATTCTTTTTCTTTTTGTCGCTCAGGTGGCATTCCCGCAATTCAATTCCATTGAATTTCAAAAGGAACTGCCATTGGTGACTGTGATCCAGCAACCAGCCTCCCCGTCAAAACTCGTCGGGCTTGATTTAAGGCTCTTGTCTCAGCTGATCCAGTCTACAAAAAAGGAGAGGGAGGTTTTACTTGCTTCACCTCCTTTGGAAGATTTTTTCATGACTTCGAAGTACGGTTACCGTTCAGATCCATTTTCCAGAGAACAGACATTCCATCGGGGAATCGATTTGAAAACCAATCGCTCAACCATCTATTCCATTTTGCACGGCAAAGTTGTTTCGGTGGGGAATGATCCGCTTTTGGGAAATTTCATCAAAGTCCAACACGGGAAATATGTGTCGATTTACGGGCATATTTCCCAAGTCTTGGTTTCTCCCGAAGAATATGTTTTGCCTGGATCGGTGCTCGGAATTTCTGGAAGCACGGGAAGGGCCGCTGGGGATCATCTTCATTTGTCAATCAAAAATGGTAAGGACTACATTAATCCAGTCCTGTTTATTCAGATGATATCCAAGGTTTCTACCAAAGAAGAATTAATCACTTATTTATCAAAACAATAACCACAACAATATGAAGAGCCAAAACAACTTACCGATGAATGACTTGGAGATTTTCGGAGTCGTCAAAGACGGGAAATTCACCATTCCAGAAAAAGAAATCAATGCCTTGAAAAACGGAAAAATGACTGATATAGTGGAACTGTCTGATTTGAAGGGGAAGGACATCCACATCGATAAATTACCCGCTAGACTTTCCATAGTGAGGGGAGAGGACGGGAATCCTGCCTTGAGGATAGATCCGGTCTATAAAGAGCCAAAGAGTCATCCCGATTTGAGTGAAGTTGAACGGAACCAGCTAGTCAAAAAGGAATTGGCCAACATCAAGAAAAGCTATGTTGACCAGGAAGGAAATATTCAGTCGGAAATCATCGAGTACGATCAACGCACCAAACAATTTCTTTCCTATAACCCCAGAGATATCAAATCCCCTCATCGAGTCAATGGGGAGGAACTAAATCCACAGCAAAAGAAGAAATACAAAGAAGGGGACAAAGTACAGCTGGCCGACGGTACGGAATTTCAGCTCTCCCCATCCTCTCCCAAGGGAATCAGATCCAATAAGGCAGGATTAGTCCTTTCGGTGATGATGGATGGAGGATTATCTTATCTGTTGATCACAGGAATTAAAAAAATGCTAGGAAAGGAAAGTCAGGAGGATAAAGCTTATAGCAAAGGGTATCTCCAAGCTATTAAAGAAGTTCAGAAACAAGTAGAACGAAGGATCGCCAGAAATTCAAAGGACAAGGATGCAGTACATGATTTAAGCAATATCAAGGAAGAATATTCCAAAATTTCTGCTGATCAGACTCTTTCCAAAGAAGTTAGGGACGATTTTGATATCCATAAAATCAAGCGGCTAAACAGCATCGATACCGAAGAGGGTAGAAATCCAAGAAAACGCTCGGATGAGCAAAGCAATGATTTTGAAAGAGAAATTTGATGTTTTGACATTCAAAGGTGTTGAAAAAGATATTCAACGCCTTTTTTCAAAACATGCTTCTCAAAATGAAAAAGGGCAGATCATCTTTGATTTTTTTGATAAACAGGGGGAGTTGATCGATAGCGAAATTCTGAGTCTTCACCGAAGTAAGAAGGCTTCTCATGGTATTTCTGCTATTAACCTTTCGGAGAATGTTCGCTCGGTTTTTGTATCGGATTCCTATGCATCATTGATCTGCTTTGCCAATCAATACCATGCAAGAATTTCTTTTGAAGATGCAGGTTTTGCGGTCATTGGGGCTGATTTTGATCATAAACTATTGAAACAGGCTTTTAAAAATCTGCCTAAAAAAGCCAAGATCAATACGGTCTTCAGTACATCGATTTTGGGACGGGTGATGGATTGTAAGATTCAGGATCTTATCCAGGACCGAGACTGTTCTTATGTTTTGTCTGATAGTCTTGTTCAGATGAAAAACAAAAAGACAGATAGGACTTCAGCTGAATCAATATTCACCTTTTCGCTTCGGACCTATTGTATTTCACAGGGTGTATTGCAAACTGTACGGACTTATAAGCCAAAACAGAAAGGGGTAGAGTCATTTTACCAGCTAAATCAAGTCTTTTGGAATAAGCCCAAATAATATGGTTTTGCTATATTTAATGGATCGCCATTCTAAAATCCAAATTTTTGAACTAAACCAATTCCACAATGAAAAAACTGAAATACCTATTTCAAATTGCTTTTGTCAGTTTAACTCTCGCCTGTTCCTCCGAAGATGACGAACCCAAATTGGTGGAAAAAGACGTTACCATCGATATTGAAATGAGAGGAGACTATTCCAAGTATCTGGTGACCTTTTCTGTGCATAGTATGCTGGCAGAAACTTCAACTTTTGTTGCTCCAATGTTGGGAGAGCCAAGTGATTTGGATTGGACTCAGGTGGTCGAACAAGGGAATACCTATACCTTGTCTTTCGAACCAGAGTCTTCTAGACTATCTGCAACATCTTCAGTTCCAATCCATAGCCTGGGTTTTGTGTTCAATGCTGTTCCTTTGGATAGGGAGCCGGATGAACCTTTTGAGGTTTTAACTGCAACAATTCGAGTTTTTGCTGATGGGGAAGTTTATAGGGAATACGCCTACGAGGCATCTCCTTCAGATCAAACTTCTGTTCCGATTTCGGAAAGTGTTACTGTTGAATAGTTATTTGGGATAGTTAAATTGAGTTTGATTCAATTTATCTTTGGAAAGCATTATTTACCTCAGTTTAACTATTCCGATTGCGGGATTTAATTCCTCAACCCCCGTGTTTTGAAACTCTTCCTCTTTGATATAATAAAAAATATCATTTTCTAAATCCAGGGGCCTTAGAACTACCGGTTGATCATCTTCATCCAATATTCCAACTTCAAGGTTATAACCCTTGGACTCCTTCTTGCTGTATATAAACAACTTCTTATCCTTATTCCGAGCGTATTCACAAATTATGTAAGAAGAAGAATGCATAATATTATAGATATCAACCGCCTTCTCGCCATTCTCATCAAAATGAGGTTCTTCAAAATCAAGCTTTACAAATGGGATTAACGAATCTCCCTCAAATTTATAAAGGGTATCTCTCAATATATTTTCTTGTGTCAGTACTGGAGCGTACAAAAATGTACCATCAAAAGTATTGCTTAAAAAGTGCTTACTAGTATATCTAATTCCATTAGCTTTTTTAAGTATTGTATTTCTAAAAAGAATACTGTCAGTAATATCGAGCTCACGGTTCAATTCAAACAATATAGTTTGGTTGGAATACCCACCTTCAACAGGAATCCAATCTCTGCCGGTAATAATTATAGGCTTTTGATCAACTATACTTATATAAGTGATAAAATCAGAAAACTTCTTCTCTTTTAAGAATTCATAATTCTTGTCATATACTAACAGCTTCCGAACTCCGCCTAAATAAATTAAACCCAATCCTTGATCAATTTCAATCGAATATGCGCTACTATATTCACCAGGGCCTTCTCCTCTAACTCCTAATTTTCCAATAAAATTACCTTTGGAATCAAAGATCCGTACACTCCCGCTCGTATCACGAACAAGTAAATTTCCGTTAAAAAGTTTTACCTCTAAAATGGATGTTAAGTAAGCCCCGTTTTTAGTCTCCATCTGCACTAAATTTACGGACTTAGCTATATCTGATAAGTGCAAATTTGAATCAATTGTTCTTGGAATTTCTATGGAATTGATGCCTGATTTTGGAGCTTGCGAGCAACCTGTAAAAAGAATGAAAATGCACAAAACTAGTAAATACTTCAATTTGCTCATTATTGAAATTCAAGATTGGTTGTGATCATACGGCTTTTCATCTGTCTTTGACAGATAATGGAAACTAATCATTTTTTATTCACTAGCCTAAAAATCAATAGGTTTTAGATGTGCTAAATTGTTGGGTTTCTCACATATATTACATAACCGTGATATAAAAACCACCTGATTTTTCACTGAAACTTTAAGCATATTTTTTGTATGCTTCATCAAATATTTTACTTATTTACTCATCTTATCAAATGCCCTATCCCGGTTTTACCAGAATTCTATGCACAAAGGTCGAACTGCCTGTTAGCTTCAAAAAATTGGGGCTTTAAGCAGAATTTTCTAAAAACAGGGTTTCCTACGGACTACCTCCCAGTTTTTAAATTCTAATTTTTATTCGTTTTCCAAACAGTCCTAAATGACCTGCATAAATTTTAACTAAAACCAAAATAGTATGGCATTCTCAAAAAAGTACATCGGTAAAGGAAAGCAAGTTGAAAACATGGACATCGTGGAAGTGAACCTGAACATGGCTGAACTTCAAAACCACGCCTTCGAATATGAAGGAGAAACCTATGTAAAATTCAACGTAGCGAAGCTGAAAGAACCAGATCAGTACGGAAAAAGCCATACGGCCTATGTTTCTGTCAAAGAGCTGGAATTAGAATAATCTTGAAAAATAGCCCTTCGGGGCTTTTTTTATTCTTCACTTATTTACTTAAGAATTGAAATACTCCTTGATACATTAGTTTCACTTGGTTTATATTATACTCTTCATATTTTCCATGAGCAGCATTATTCCTTAAATCCAACCAACTTGTTACAGTCTTTTGGGTCAATTTATTGTAAACACCATTTTTTGCTAAATCATCATTTAACCTACTAGCTTTTTTTGGAACCTGTTTTTCTTTGCCTTCGTCATAAATTGGAATTGATTTTTCTACACACAAACTTCTTAGATGCTCCTCCAGAACGGAGCCAATCATGACTGCTGCGGGATCTTTATAATTTTCTTCCATTAGATATTCTGCCATTTCTAAGAAATCACAAAAAACATCTGCTTCAACTAGTTTCTTAAATGAAATCAACCAGCCAGATTCTATTTCCGTTTTTATAGCATTTAAAATTCCAATTGCTGATTCGATATAATAGTAGTTTGAACCCCTTACTTCAGCTTTGAATTGTTGGTAGTAAACGCTTTCAGCACCAATTACATTTGAAATAAAAGATAGACATGCTGAGTTGAATTCTGAAAATAAAATACTTGGAGCATACCTCTCATATCTTTCGCCAAGGTAGTTTTGAGTAATAGTTTGACCCTTTCCAAGTAGAAAGTTTATTTTTTCTAACAGTTTCTGATTGGTTTTTTCCATATCGTTTTTTTAAACCTAAATACAAAGGATGATTTTTTATTAGACTTTCAACCTCTTAGCTTACAAGAATAAATTTAAACTAAAATCAATATAGTTCTCTTTTCAAAAAAGTACATCGGTAAAGGAAAGCAAGTTGAAAATAGGAACATCGTGGAAGTGAGCCTTAACATGGCTGAGCTACATGACCACACTTTCGAATATGAAGGAGAAACCTATGTCAAATTCAATGTAGCCAAACTGAAAGAACCAGATCAGTCCGGAAAAACCCACACCGTTTATGTTTCTGTCAAAGAGCCGGAATCAGAGGAATCTTAACTTAAAAGCCCTTCGGGGCTTTTTTTATTTCTCATCAATTTAGCGGAAAGCCTAAAATCTATTTAGTTCTGTCACAAATATTGATAAGATTTGTGACAGAACGATTAGAATATTTGTCACAAAAAGAAACTATATTTGTGACAAATAAACAGCGGTGTTTCTATGGAAAGCATTGAAAAACAAATAGAAAGACATATAAAGGTTAAGCCATTGGGGTCTTTATTTTTTCCTGATGATTTTTCGAGTTTCGGCTCGTCCGAGGCGGTAAGGAAGGCATTGGAGCGATTAGAAGATAAAAAGGTCATTTTCCGAATAGCACAGGGGATATATACCCGACCTAAAAAAAGTAAGTTGATTGGTGAAGTAATGCCATCAGCCGAGGAAGTGGCCGAAGCGATTATAAAGCGAGACAAGGTGAGAACAGTCCCAACTGGATCCTATGCGTTAAATGCACTAGGGCTCAGTACACAGATACCCATGAGGATTGTTTTATTGACGGATGGCTCTCCAAGAGAAATAAAAATCGGAAAGCGAACGATCAAGTTTAAAAAGACAACTCCAAAAAGTCTTCTAGCTAAGGGGAAAATAAGCCGCCTTGTCATACAAGCTTTAAAAGAAATAGGGAATGGTCAAGTCACAGAAAGTGAAGAAGCGAAAATAATAAAGCTACTCAAGGAAGAGGACGAAAAGAATTTGATTTACGATATTGGGCTTGCACCAGTTTGGATTCAAAAAATTATGAGGAAAGCTTTATAAAATGCAGAAAGGCAATTTTTACACTCTTGAGGCATCGGAAAAAGAACTCATCTTTCAGGATATCAGTAATAGAACAGGGATGCCAGCATTCGCCGTGGAGAAAGACTGGTGGGTAACTCAGGCTTTAACGATCATATTTGAAATGGAGGTTGGCCAAAGCCTAGTATTCAAGGGCGGCACATCACTAAGTAAAGCATGGAAGCTAATCCAGCGATTTTCCGAAGATGTTGATTTAGCGATAGATCGCACTTTCCTAGGTTTCGAGGGAGATCTTTCTAAAAAGCAAAGAACTAATCTCAGAAAACAAGCCGGTATTTATACGACTGGGCCATTTTGTGAAGAACTAAAAGCAAGGTTCATCGCAAAAGGTTTTCATGATGTCAGCTTTGAAGTGGTTCCTGCCGAGGATAGCGATCAAGACCCCAGAATTATTCTTATTCACTATCCAAATCTTATTGAAACACCTGATTACGTTTTGCCAAGAGTGCAAATTGAGGTTGGTTGTCGATCTTTACGAGAGCCATACACTGTTAAAAAGTTTGGGTCAATTGTCGATGAAATATATGAGGGGGGTGAATTTACCTCACCATTGATTGCTATTCCTACTGTAAATCCCGAAAGAACTTTCTTAGAAAAATTATTCTTGCTTCATGAGGAATTTCACCGACCTATGGGAAAAATGCGGGTGGATCGCTTAAGTCGCCATTTATACGATGTGCATCAATTGGCAAATTCTGAAGTAGCAGAGAAAGCAATCAATGACAAAGATCTCTATGAAACTATAGTGAACCATAGATTTACTTTTTCAAAAGTGGGCGGGGTAGATTATAATAGTCTTAATCCAAAAACACTGAACTCAACGCCAATACCAGAGGTGATAGAAGCATGGAAAGCGGATTATCAAAAAATGCGTGAACAAATGATTTATGAGGAAAAGCCGCCAACCTTTGATGAACTGCTCGCGAGTATTGAGAAACTGAAAGCTAGGCTCTCAAAGCTAGAATGGTCGTTTTCGTTGGAGTTTCCTAAGGGTTAAATTCATGTAGATGAAATGGCTGTTTCATTAATCCGTTCTGGCTTAATTGCCAATGCATTTCCATGCCCTATTCCGGTTTTGTCCAAATTGTATGCACAAAGGTCGAACTGCCTGTCTGCTTCAAAAAATTGGGGCTTCAAGCAGAATTTTCTAAAAACGAGGTTTCCTACGGACTACCTCCCAGTTTTTAAATTCTAATTTTTTTCCGCTTTCCAAACTGTCCTAAATGACCTGCATAAATTTTAACTAAAACCAAAATAGTATGGCATTCTCAAAAAAGTACATCGGTAAAGGAAAGCAAGTTGAAAACATGGACATCGTGGAAGTAAGCCTAAACATGGCTGAGCTTCAAAACCACACCTTCGAATATGAAGGTGAAACTTACATCAAATTCAACGTAGCGAAGCTGAAAGAACCAGACCAGTTCGGGAAAACTCACACAGTTTATGTTTCTGTCAAAGAGCCTGAATCAGAGGAATCTTAATAAAAATAGCCCTTCGGGGCTTTTTAGTTTTAGCTTTCATAATTCTTTGAAGATTTATTCGAAATAACCGGCTCTCCTAACCATTTCTTCTTTTAAATCTGAGTATTTATTATCAATAAGGGCCTTAGGGATCGGAGTTTTGGAAAAATATCCAGACGCTAGAAACTGTCCTGGAGTTATTCTTTTCCAGAATGGCTTAACTAAGTCTATATTTAAAGTATGTCTAATACAATAAAGTTCTAAGTATCCTGGCCTAAAGTCTGGATCAAACTCCCAGTCAGATTCTAATATATAATCTTCCTCAAGAAATCCTTTTAAGGTACTAATACAAAAGCCGACGCAAGTCATTCTCTGACCAACATCCTTATTTCCAAAATATACTCCTTCTTCGTCGAAATAATCGCCTGAATAGAAAAAGCCATATGAAGGAGGTGCCTGTTTGGCGATTGCCCTGCAGTGTGAGATAAAAGCAGGGACTTCCCCTGCCTGAATTATATTAGTGATCTTATGGTAAAAGTCGTATGAAAGAGGAGAAAGATCAATAGCACTACCTGTAAAATGAAATTGGAAGAGGTTATTGTTGAATTTAATGATAATAGCAGCATGGTGAATTGGATTATCTATTAAATACCCTAAGGCTACAAAAGAATGATCCTTTTCCGAATTATCAAGAGATTTTACCACTTCAAACATTATCCTTTATTAAATCTATTGTTGTACAGGTTTAATAAACTTTTCCTTTCATTGGAAATGGAAGGCTCATCTTTAAGTGATTTTGAGATGATTAATACCGTTTTTAACTCACTTTGATGGAATTTTTCAGAAGTAAAACCTAAAATAATTAGTTTGAGGAATTTTAACAGAATGTTTTTGTTTCCTGAGTTTTTTAGAGAATGATTATGTATGTAATCAAGTTTTGTAATTAAATCAACGTCTTGGTTATAGTCTTTTAGAAAAGGGCGAATGATTTTAATTTCCTCTTCATCTAAAATTGCTCGATGAGTGTAGGTTTCATCTTGATCAATCCTAGATGGTGATTTTGTTTCGACTAGGCTTTTAACATTTTTATATAAGGATTCTCTAATTTCAATTGCTTGGTCACGTTCACAAAAGATTGTAATTTTTTCAATACCTCCATGATCTAAATGATAATTAGGATTGTTGCCTCCAATTTGATTTAACAGACCACTTTTTATTTCTAATTTAAATTCAAACTTATTTCTGGATCTTTTGGATTTTATTTCAGATTTTGTGATAACCTCTTTGAGGTCAATAGGTTGGTTAAGGTTGGAGTATAGTCCGAACTTGAAGTCTAAGCTATCATTTTTGAAGTAAGACTGCATTTTTCTTAAGTTATTAACTGTCACTCGGTCATGACTTCCGTTTTTGACTGTCGATTGTAAACTATGGTAAAAAGTGTGGATTGAGTTTGTCGATGATTCCACTTCCAAGAGAGCACTTCCTTTCTTCAACCTGTAAATGAGCTTACTTTCATCTACTTCTTCTTCAATTACAGCTTTAAGAAAGCCAACAACGGCCAAAAAAGAAGATAAAGCTTCGCCTGAGAGGTTGTCTAGTTCAACCAACTCACCATTTGCTTGTTCAAGAGATAACCGGAGTTTTTCCGACATTTTGCTAAAAAATTTATTAAAAGTAAAAAACGGAGGGTAATAGTCAAGCTTTAGTGCATTAAATGTCGGAATTCGTTGGCTATTTTAGACCCAAACTCAGTTACCTCCTAAATTACCTCCCCACAATCATTTCATTCTCCCCGTCATACCTATACTTCACCACCTCACCGCTAATAATCAACCCAATGACCTGTTCTATCACCTCATAAGGTGCAATAAACCATTCCCTCGGTGTATATCTTTTACCCTTTTCGTCAAAAACGTCAATGTTCAGACAGGAGGAGCCAAAGAAGTTATGGATAAGCTGCTCGAATTTCTGGGTGTTCATATTATAGCATTTCCATCCTGCGATATAATCCACCTCAGCCATTAAGTAGGTTGGCTCTTTTACTGCATTTTTGATACGATGTTCAACTGCAACTTTTGAATAGCCAATCTTATATAAGTTGTCAATGGAAGTGATTCTCGGGTCTTGATTTAATGACTTGAGCACATAGATGAAGCCTGATTCCTTATCTTCATCTGTGATCATTCCAAAGTTCTCTTGAAATGACTGATTTACTTTTTCGAAATTTTCTGTGACCACCTTTCCATTGGCATAAAGAATCTTTTCTACAGAGCGTTTGAGCATGTTGGATTGGGTGCCATTTTCAAAGATGCACCTGGTCCTTCCATCTTCTCTTACTCTGGTGCCATCCTCTCTGTAATGCTCCTTTTGAGAAATGTTTACATGCTCTAATAGGAACAAGACTCCATTGTGAACATAAAATGCCCCCTCCTTCAAATTATCCATTTTAAAGTCTATCAGACTTCGCTTGCCTTCAGCCAAATCCTTTTGTACTTCTTTGAAAAGTGGCTCATAAGTAGCAAAATCTTTGCAGGGCTTCCTTTTAGCTACAAAATCAGCACTTGCCCGTTCCTCTGGTTTTGGTGTATGCTTAAAATCAAAAAGCCCGGCATCATCCCCCAAAATATCCAAATCATCATCTAGAATATCACTAATGGATTTTATCTCTTTCTTTGGTTTCTTACTATAATGCTCGCTGGGTTCATTTACCATATTAGCGTCATTTTCCTGCAAAAGACCGTGAATATCTTCGCTAAGTAGCATTTCTACTTTGTCAGGATCTTCACGAATGCTCCTCAAACGTGAATAGAGCTGGTATTCAGACACGTTGGAAATATTAGCTTCTGGAGGCTTGCCATTTTTAGCATAAAAATCATTGACCTGATGGAATGATGCCAACAAGCGATTATCGGGAGTGCTGGTCGATGAGATCTTCTTTTTCTCCTCGATCAGATGAAATTCCTCATCGTTAAAGATTTCATCCAATGAGGAGTACTTTTTACGATGCTGCATGCTTCCTCCTCTGTTCATTGATATAAATAATCGCCTCAGCCATTCTTCTTTCCAAAGGATCACCAGAACTGATATTCGGCTTTTTGCCATACATGGCTATGAACTCCTTGATTTTAGGATACAAAAGCAAGACTTCTTCTTCACTGATTGATATTCTAGTCGCTTCTATCGTCTCCTGTATTACCTTGAGTACTTTGGTTGTGACCGACTTTGACAGTATTTCAAAAGCTTTCTGGAAAGGATTAACCTGATCGATCAAATCAATATGTAAGTCATCGATATTCACAAAAGTATTTGCCATACGGATAAAGCGCTTATCCCCAGTTTCTTTGATCTCTCCGTTTTTGATCACTGAATCTACTACCACCTGCTGACGAACTTCTTCTACTTCCTCAGCTGATAGATCTGGATATCTGACTTGGATGATCTTGGGAATTAATACTTTATTGATCACCTCAGGATCTACATTCCCAGGCATAGCCTTCAGCATTTGATCATCCTGAAGAATCACCGCCTTCAGGTCGTTAAGATCTGACTCAATGATATCCTTTACTCTTTTGGAGCTTGGCTCTTTTAAACCACGGATATTGAGCTCACCGGGCTTTGCTTTATCGTCATCGGAAAGCTTGGTTTTGAATTTCCAGTTGGGTGCCAAAACCTGCTCCATAAGCAAGGAAGCAGTAATGGCTTTCAGCATATTATTTACGGATAGCTTCACCTGATCATCCGCAGCGTCAGGCTGGGCAATGAGATTGGTAAACTGAGCATGTGTTTTATTGTTACTGTCTCTAGTGCATCGTCCAATAATCTGGATGATCTCAGTCAAAGATCCACGATAGCCCACGGTCAAAGCATGTTCGCAATACGGCCAATCAAAACCCTCCTTGGCCATGCCAAGGGCGATGATCAAATCCATGTCATCTTCGTCTTTACTTTTCCTCAAGTATTCCACGATTTTATCCCGTTCCTTGGAATTATCTTCAACCAGGTCGGCTACTTTGAGGATTTTTCCATCCCCAAAGCGTTTGATGTAAATCACACCTGTTTCAGCATCCTGCTTAATTACTTCGCCAATTGCATCCAATATAAAATCTACCTCGTTATGCTTGTCTTTGGTGGATTCGCCCGAATTGACATTGGGGATATGAAGAATCGTCTTTTTGTCTGTGTCCAAAACCTCCAATATAGCCTCAGTATATCTGCCCTGATAAAAATGATAGCCTATACCCAGAGACTTTAGGTAGTTATAGCCGTTCAGCTGCTCGTAATAGTTGTAAGTAACTTTTTCAAATTTGGCTTCATCCTCAGGGGGCAATACGGGTACACTATCACCACGGAAATAAGATCCCGTCATCGCAATGATATGCGCTGAAGACTTCTGCATGATATTCCGGAGGATGTCGCCCAGACGGTTATTGATATCAGCAGAAACATGGTGAAACTCGTCTATTGCAAGTAGGCAATTATCAAAAGCACTTTCTTCCAATTCGTCAGATGCAAATCTCAGCGTAGCATGTGTGCAGATCATTAATTGCTCATCATTAGCCATGAAATTATGGAATGCTTTCACTTTGCTCATGCTTGCATCACTTCCAGGCATGCAGAGATTGTAGGCATCGTTTGGCTCCCAGTCGGCAAAAAATCCGCTAGACTTTAAATCTGTATGCGCAAACGAACTCCCGATAGAGCGTTCCGGTACAGCAACAATCACTTTTTTGATCCCCTGGTATCGCAACTTATCCAATCCTAAAAACATCAAAGCCCTTGACTTTCCAGAAGCAGGAGGCGCTTTGAGCAATAAATACTGGGCATGTCTTGCTTCATAGGCTCGGGCTTGCATGTCACGCATTCCCATAGGATTGATTTGCGTACTCTGACCAGTTTGGTGATAGTTTACTTCTACTATATTGGGCATTTTAAAAAGGGCTAATCGTCTAAAGTTTATCTAAAACTCGTCTAAGTTTATCTAAATATATTTACTCAATCCGCTATATGTCAAATTGTTATGATTCCTGTTCGTCTAAAGTTTATCTAAATCCCGTCTAACTCGTCTAAACTAAACCATAAATTAGATAAACTTTTGATTCCTCGATGCTCTTTGTTTTTTCGCTTTCTATCACATAACAGTCACATAAAAAATCATCTGATTATCAGTGATTTATACATTTGGCTTGAGTAGCTGTCACATGACCGTCACATAAGAATCTTGATTTATTCTTTCTGTGTTTCTGTTCTATCCTCTGGTTTTTATTTTCATTTATTTTCACAGCAAAAAGAAAAAAAGTGACTTGATCGAATTCTGAGGCACTTTTCATAGAATTTATTTTCAGTTTATTTTTTTTTAGCCATTGATCTGTCGTTTTTCTTCATCTTGATTATCAAATAACCGTCAAATAAGAATCATCTGAATATCAGTGTATTATAATATTAAAGGTGTATTCTGTCAAATGACCATCAAATAAGATTTAGCTCATAAGTCTTCTCAATACTGCGGTGTTGTGGTCATATTTCGTCTAAATCCATCATCCATTCTTCTAAAGTTTATCTTTAAACATGCTTCCTTCCTCAATAAAAAGCCTCTTTAGACGCTTTAAACATCATTTTTCGCCAAAGTTTATCTAAAAGTTTATCTAAATTTTATTTTTAATCAGTTAGTTAGATAAACTTTTTATCCAAACTGGTTTTCTGTTTGTCCCTTTATTTTCAATTTGATTTTCTTTCTTAGAAAGGGAGTTCATTAAATTTCTGATTTTGTTATTTTTTTGCTTCTCATCCAACACATTTGGTAGTAGGTCGAAAAGCAATTTATCGATATCTTCTTTCTCAGCTTCTCCGTATTTCTCCAGATATCCCAGAATAAGATTTTTATAATAATCATCCTTAAAGCCTTTCATCTTAATATAGTCTCCACGTTCATCAGTTGCGCTGGCGACAATAGCAGAAACATGGAGATTGGGCTTTCTTCCCTCAATCAACTTTTTGGCTCTCAACTGCTGAATTTCTTGTTTTTTGAGGGGTTTTCCTTTTGACACTTTATCCAATAACATAATTTCATGAAGTGAAAGGCCAGGCATTTGGGCAAGTTTTCGCGCATAATTCAGATCCGAAATTTTACCTGTAATTTTTACAGTGACCTTCTGGCCTGAAAAATCATAATCTGGCAATGGAAAATACTTATTCTTCTGGATGAGAAACATCTTTCGGATTCCACTGCCAATTGTGTCAATCATCTTAAGATCAACCATAGCATTGGCTAAAAACGGATTACGGTATTTGGTTTCAGGAGAATCGGAGTCGATTACCTTTTCAACTGTTCCTGGTATAAAATTGCCAGAATTGGAAAAAATCAAGATTCCATCTTCACGCTCGACTACATTTATTTTTCCTGCTATAGTATAATCTTGATGGGCTACACAATTATTCAATGCTTCTCTGATTATATAAGGATCAAATTGACTAACCTCCTGAGGGAAAATACTCCCCTCCTGTAAATACCTATAATTAAGGTTTCGGATTTTTGCATAAACTGACTGAACGGAAAGTATCAAAGGACATGTGAAATGTTGATAATCTTTTTCCAGACCGTCCTTATCCTTCAAAATCCACGAAATCGTAGCTGTGGCAGGACTGATAAAATGCTCTGACTCAGGTTTGCCCAAAAGCAAAATTGCTGTATTTGTGATTTTCCCCTGTATAGTAATCCTAGCCTTGTTCAAAAAGGTAAGTGTCTCCCAATTTAAAATCTCATCCTTAATGTGGGGATTCTTCTCAGAATATTTTTGTTTTGCGACTTCGATTGCCACTGGTGATAAATCATCTAACGTAGCCTCCTCAATAATCTGAGTACTCCAATCAAAAGAGTTTGATTGTTCTCTGATCCGATCTATTTCATCAAGGCTTAGAATCCCTAGACTCTCTCCATCTCTACCGAAATATTGTCGTTTCCAAGAAACTGGAATTCCTTTAGGTGCAGCCGGGATCTCACATAGCAATACCGTTTTACCGTCGATTTGTACCTTATGAACCTCACGGAATGTCATATTGGGAGAGGTGTGATCAGATACTTCTTTCTTGTAGTCATTGATTTTCGCCTCAGATATTTCTGTGCCTACTATCTGCTTTTTGTCGTCCACTCCTAAAATGAACCATGCATTTGGCCTATTTTTCAGGTTGGCTTCATTGCTAAGTGCAGAGAAGTACTTACCCAGCTTATCTTTATCGTATTGGGTTTTCGCCTCTTTAAATTCCAATATTTCTGTTTCAGTATCCTGAGTCAAAAATTGTCTAAGTAAACTCTCCATCAGTTCTTGATTTTCTTTCCCTTTTTCTCTTTTTCAAAAAGACTGTCCTTTATTTTCTCTTCAGCTATCATTTTCTCATAGAGCTTAAATAGGTATTCCAAGCGTTCCTCATCCGATTCAAAAGGGCGACTGCGATAGCATCGCTCGATAGCCAGGTCATTCTGTCGATGTGCTTCACGTAAGCCTTCCGGCATCTTATCAGGATCATACAACTGTGCCAGGGTTTTTTCAGAATGCCGTTCCCGTTCTTCAAGAATCCGAAATACACATTGGGTGATTTCCTGCTTACGCTGACCGGAAATGGTAGGAAAAGGGAAGGTATTATAGCATATGGTAACAGAATATAGAATATCCATTTTCATACCTCCTGCGACAGCTTTTACCCAAGTCATGTGCATTTTTGATGAAATCAGCCCAAACAGGAATGGATCCGGATCATAAATAACTTGCATAGTTTCCCCTGCAATATCTGTCGCAGGCTTAAAATCGGCTGGAAGATATTCTCTGAGTTCACTTGAATTTCTCCCGACAGCTATAAAATTGGATTTGCCTTCGTGGGTATACCTAAACCTATATGGAATATTGACTAAAGACCTAGCAACTTCTCCACCGCTTAATCTAAATTCTTTAACCTTTTGAATTCTCTCTTTTATTTCTGGAATCAATAGCGCCTCGTTTAACTGTTCTTCTTTTATCCAAATACACCATCTAGGTATATTTTTAGAAAGATCATTCCAACCATAAAATTTCCGGATAAATCTATCTGAGTTAGGATACGCTTTAATTAAATCTATCTTTTCTTGGTTTGATAAAATAAGGAAACCTCCATCTACTGATTGATTCCCGAATACTAGTGGAGAAATATTAGAAATCGCTGTTTGCCTTTTTTGAATCATCAAATTTGATCCCAAAGTCAAATAAGGGGAAATATTTGACCCCTCTTCTTTAATTCCATTTAGGTACAAAGTCTTTTTTGTGCTTTTAGCAGCATTTTTAACACCAACTATAATAACGGCAACGACAGCTTTATTTTTTGCATTGTTTGACCAATAAAAAGCAGGGTACCCGAATTTTATATCATTTCCTGCATCAAAAATATTTTGCCAAAGCAACGACACCTGTATTCCTTGGCAAATTGAATTCGTCGAAACAAATGCAAACTCAGCCCAGGTTTTTTGTATAAACTCGCTTGCTTTAACAAACCAGCATGATATATAGTCAAGACTATTTCTGCCATTTATAGTTTTTAATGCTACTGAAATATCTTCCTTTTGTGAGTCCGATTGAAACCGAGCTCCCAAGTATGGCGGATTTCCCAAAATATAAATCTCATCTCCTTCTTTCTTCGGACAGACGTCTTCCCAGTCTAAACGGCAAGCATTTCCACAAACGATCTTACCTGCTTCCTTCAGCGGTAGAGTAGGGCTAGTTTTCCCGAATTCTCGCTGAAACTCTACATTCATCTGGTGCTCAGCTAGCCAGAGTGATAGCTGAGCAATCTCATGTGCGAAATCATCGATCTCAATTCCGAAAAACTGATTAAGCTGAATTCTGGAAAACAACTCTACCTGAAAAGATGCAGCGAGGGTAAGTTGAGCCTTAGGAATAAAAGATAGCTGTTCGCTTTTCCCGTTAAATCCAGCAGCAGCTTTTTGTAATTCCTGAAGATGTTGGATAATTGCTATCTCCAGTCGTCTTAGTTCTTTATAGGCGATGATCAGGAAGTTGCCACTTCCACACGCAGGATCGAAGATTTTTATTTTGCTGAGTCTGGCAAGCAACTCTTTCAGTTTTTTAGGATTATGCTTCGATCTCTCAAATTCTGCCTTCAGCTCATCCAGAAATAGCGGTTCGATCACCTTCATGATATTGGGAACAGAGGTATAATGTGCCCCCAAACTTCCTCTTTTGTCAGGATCGATGACACCTTGGAACATGGACCCGAAAATATCCGGATTGATATCTTTCCAGTTCATCTCTCCGGCATCGATAGTCAGCTGTCTTGATTTTCTAGTGAAGACAGGGACTTGATATGGATCTTTGAACAATCCCCCATTGACATAAGGGAATGCACTTAGATAGACAGGCAAATTCTTCCGATCTTTTGAAGCTGTATTAAGCACATCAAATAAATTTTCCAGATAGGTATGGAGATCATTTCCATCTACCGCAGTATGTGAGCTGATAGCATTAGTAAACTGCCCATCCTGAAAAATATGTGTGTCTTCAGCAAAGTAGCAGAACAGGAGTCGGGTCAGAAAGACATTTAGCGCATGTGAATCATCCTCAGAGGTAACAGGATTATCTTTTTTGATTTCGTCAAAAAGCTTCGCCATCCGCTCCGCAGCTTTGACATCTGCTGGATTTTCATTGCGGTGCTGCGCCTTTTCCATTCCTGCCCAGGGCAAGAAAAAATCGAAATGCTTCGGCAATTCTTGCAATTCTATATCAAGCTTTTCACCTGTCTTTGTGTCTGCCCCCAGAAAAAGATTGTAATCGGTGACGATAACAAATCGCTGGTCATGCTTAATAGATTTGACTAGCTCCGATATAGTAAGATGTAAATCAGCGGTGTACTCTTCTTGAAAAAGGAGTTTCTTTTTCCAGGATATTTCCCCTTCTGTTTTGGATAGGTTGAGATTCCCTTTTTGTAATCGGGTGATTGAAGCCTTTGGCAGGCCATACGCCAAGAGCAGATCATAAATGAAAGTTTCTTTGGAAAAGGTCTTGATCAGATTTTGAAGGTTGGATTCAATCTGGGTGATGTTCATTTAACTTCTTTTATTTGGGGCAGTTAAGGCTGGAATAACTGTTTTTGTTGCTTGCGATTCCTAAGATAATAAGGTTTCGCCTGAATGCCACCACGAATAATATAGAGTGAACTATAAAAAGTGGTAGTGATATCCATAATCCAGTAAAAGGTTCTCAAGTCCAGCCTGCAAAGTGGGACCCCAGTCCAAAAGCAATAGGCGTGGTAAACTAGGCTCCGATAGAAGCCTCCGTCCAGGTGGCATTCATCCGTGTACAGAATCTGGTTCATGTAGCTCAATGCGCTGCGATCTCCATCTGTGGGGCGGAAGCTGATCCCGTCTAAATCCATAAAATTGCTTTTCGATTTCAGTAAAACTGATAACTTTAGGAAAAGGAAAGATGATGGATTATACATCAAGCCAAAAATGGCATATAGAAAGGAAAGGCAGAATCCTCAATTTGGAAGGGAGTATGGAATATTGACGAATAATCAAAGCTTTTACACAGACGGATAGAATGATGAAAGAAATTAATAGGATGAGTTTTATTGAAGGTGGTAATGTATGAGTGATTTTTTTAAACGTTTTCTAATAGTTATAGCTATTCCTTTAGCCCTATTGGGAATTTCACCTATGCTCTTTCCAAGAATTCTAACCTTACTTCCACAATGCTTTAAGGATATAGAATATTTAAATTTTGTTGGGAATTACTCCATTGCAGCAGGATCATTTATTGGATTCATTTTACTAACTCTTGCTTATCTTCAGCAGGAAAAAAAACATCGTCAAGAAATTGAAGAAAATGATTTGAGAAAAAAAGAAGAATTGATAGAAAGAGTAATAAATTCTTTTGAAAATGTAAAAAGTAAAATTAAATACAGAGGATTTGTTGGTGAGCCTGGCATTATAGACTTCCATAAAAATGTTAAAGATTACTTAATTAAGCATAGTGGTGATTTAAATGAAAAATCAAAAGTAGTAGAATCACTTCAAAGTGCAGTGAAAGGAAGCACTTTTACAAAAGGAGGAGGGTTAAATCTTTACAGGAGAAGTTTAGACAAAGTAATAAAAAGCTTAACTGATTTTCCTTCAGCTGATCGTATTGCATATTTTGAGGAAGTCTTACTTGATGAAGAGAAGGCATTAATTTTTTATTTGTATAATTTCTATTTCCCAAAGAATCTAGAATTTGAGAGCCTTTTAAAAAATAAATTTTTAGAATCACTTGATCCAAATTTCTTAGCTCATCCAGATCATATAAATTGGTTAAAATCATGAAAATAATTAATTTGAATATAACAATTCCTTCTTTTCTCCATTCTGGCATCAGCCGCCTCGACCGCGACATCGACGCCCTAGTGTATGAGTTGTATGGATTGACTTTGGAAGAGATTAGTATAGTGGAGGGGGTTGAGGGATGAAAGCAAAAAGTAGTGAAATTGTTTTATTGAAGGAATTTAGAAATACGGAAAAGGAAATCCAAGATAACCTAAAAGAGATTCTTGCTGTAAGTTTAGAATCCATTATACCCTCCTTATCCACTTTTTTACTTGGTCAGCCTTTGTTTATACCTCCAATTACTGCAATATTAAATCCATTTATAAAAGGGTATGCTTCGAATAGGGATTTTAGAGAATTTGAAATGGTTGTTTCATTTATTGACTCAGCACACCCCAAAACCGAGGGTGAAAAGGAAAAGTTTACAAACAAAATAGAGGATGATCCTGAAATAATAAAGAAAACGATTTATTATGTTTCTCAACAGAATGACGTTTTTAAATCTAAATTAGTTGGTAATATATTTAAAGAATATATAAATAATGAAATCAATAAGGAGGAATTTATTTCAATTCTCTTAATTATCGATAAAATTGATTGGTTTGTAATTTTAAATTACTCAAACACTGTCGATACAATTTTAAAATCTGATGAGCATTTTAATTATTTTTATTCATCAGAAAAAGAAAAATCCTGGGAATGTTTAGATCTTAAATGGTCATCATTAAAAAGTGAACAATTTGGCAAAAGTAAAAATAAATTCTTGTCTGCTGGTCTATTAAATGAAGAGATTTTAATTCAGCCAATATCAAAAGTTATTGGAAATTATTCTGAAGAAGATCAGGTGAAAAGACTTAGGGGATCTTCTCAAAATGTTCAGGTGTTTTTCAATTTCACATATGAGGGTTCGCTTTTAATAAGATTTGGAGATATCAAGAACATTGATTCAAAGTATTCTTTCAGCTAATTTCCCCGTCTCGACCGCGAAATCGACGCCCTGGAGGAAAGATCAAAAAAAACATAAACCTCCGGCTCATAATAGCCTATAGTCTTCCAGATTTGAGGTTCCGGTGCCGCTTAGCGTAGACTGCATTTACACCATAATATTTTTTGGAATTTGTAATTCCATTTCCCTTAAGTTCAATACCATTCGGGTTGTCTTCCTCGTTCTGAATTCCTTTTTCCCTAGGTTGCACAAAGGGCTATTGAAAGGTGATAGAAAGACTTCTAGTTTGTGATTAATACATTTATTTACCCAACAACTTCTCCAACCTCGCCATCATCTCATCTTTCTCCTTCAACATCCGCTCATAAAGGGCGATTTTCTCTTCGTGAAGTTGAATCAATTTATCGATTGGATGAAATGTTGGATTATGGTTAATACCATTTAAAATAGAGCCATTGTCAAAAGTATTAGCAATAATATTTATTGCCTGCTCGTCATCAAAATTCTGAAAGGCTTCCACCGGAATTCGGAGAATCTCACCGACCTGACGCAGCAGTTCTTCTTCGACTTCTTCCTTTTGCTCAAGTAAGCTGATCTTCTTTTGGGACCATTCCTCTCCGAGTTCGTGGGCCAAGGCATCCTGCTTGATGCCCATCATCTCCCGGAATCGCTTGATATTTCTGCCGTGGTGGATTTTGTCGTTCATAGTCTGTAAGTACAATGGAAAAATAAGAATTTCTCCCGAAAGGGAATAAACTAAATTATTCCATTGGAAGGCATGATCCAAGGAAATATCAAATTTGCTCAGTCTTTTTTATCGGAAAAAGTTATTGATTGGGCTATAGCTAAGATGAACTCTTGAATCCCTTTATTCTCCATGCTGAGGTAGGAGGCAATTTATGGGATGGAGTCCTTTGCTATACATAGTAATTTGACATTCCCCCATCCCAGAATGATTTCTCACCCATCAACAGACTGTAGCTGAATATTTTATTCCCATTTTTCTTCTAATTTATCCCATTCAGGAATAGCCTATCCTGTTGAAAGTCATGAATTTGTCTCAACAACAAATAGCCAATGTCATGTATCATTACCTCAATACCTTTGAAGAAGAAAAAGTATGTGAAGACTTACTGGATTGTCACAGGGGATTGTATCGTTTTTTCTGCGATTATTGCGAGTTGAGCTTTTGGAAAAGTGACCTGTCAGCGATTTTCGAGCAGGTATTGCAGGATAAACCCAATTTTAAGGTTCTTAGTCCCAAATCGATTATAAACCAAGGTGGAGAATTTTTGCAGCTTATTTATATCGGATTTTACCTCTGCCAAAAGACTCAGTTTCCTCCCTGTCCAAATCCAAGCTGGAAAGATCTGATCCTTAAACATAGTAGGAAGCGGACACCTTCATTGGTAGAAAGAATCAGTTTATTACCACACTTCCTGAGTCCTAAGGAGATTCAAGATCCCTATTTATTTCTTAAGGAGTTTTACTATAGCCGACAATGTCCCGACTGGGCCAGGAGATGGAATCAACTGATTGAAGAGTCATTTAGTGGACTTACTTTTCTAGAACCCGAAGACGTAGAGGTATTTCAGGCTGATTTTAGGGATTTCCATAAGCTGATTGAGGCTACTTATTTGATCTATGTCCGTCATTTTGATGCTGAAAAACCGGACGGATATGATTCTTTTAGTTTGAGTTACCCTGTTGTGTTTTAACCAAACCGAGCATAGAATGGAAAATACTTTCAGAACGTTTCGAAAAAAATACCGCTGTCAATCACAGGGACAGGCATTTGAGGTGCTAGACGATATTTTTGGTGCTATAGCAGATCTTCCATATTGGGTCTCAAAGGTTTCGACCATTCAAAATTCAGTTTTTGATTCTCGATTTTCTTCTTACAAAATACTTCCTGATGCAGTTCATTACAATGGACAGGTATTTCTAAAGCTAATTAATGCAAGCACTTTATTGATTGATTTCCCAGCTATTGCAAAGGAGGAGCTAAAGTGGGCACACCTTATCGATGATTTGATTGAAAGCAGAAATTTAAATCAGGACAAACCTGATTCCTTCTACAGTTTACTTGAATATTTTCCAAGACATCTAAGCCCATCTCAGGTTTTGGATCCAAGCAGATTCCTAAGAAAATTTTTTAAACGGAAAAAACTGAAATCATGGATTCGTCGCTGGAATCACTTTCGTGAAACAGCTTTTTACTCCTTTTCTGTAACGGAGGGTGCTGAAGGGGAATATCATAAAGATTTCCAATACTTTCTCAAGCTCACTGAAGCCTGCTACCTGATCTACGTTCGATTCTCTCCCTCTCAAAATTCAACAAGCGATGCTACAATTTGAAACTGACCATGCTCCAGATGACTTATTCAACCTGTTTCCCAAAAATGAATTGCATGAATACCTCTGGGAAATGCTTCAGGGCTGGATGATTTTCCTTACCCAGCGGGAAAAGGATGATATGGATATTGCCACTCGGATGTATTTCTATGAGCTCTTGAGCCATCTGCTGAGCCATCAGTATCAAAAAAGGCAAAAAGAAAAAGAGCAACCAACTATCAGCAGAATGGATGCGCTTTGTTGCGCATTCATCGAACTGCTTCATCCATTGGCAGTCTATGAGCATGAAGTCGCTACCATCCACCATTGGTATTTGCTCCTGCCGCATCTCAGTCCCAATGAACATGACGAATTGGAGAAAGTGGTTGAGTTTCTGGCCTCAGCAAATGAAGGGCACCAAGTTCATTGTATCTCGGGTTCCTATCTGAAAAAAAGCCTGACTGAAGGGAATCCTTACTTATGGAAAGAAGTGTTTCCAAGTCAGGCAAAATATCTCTCTTCGAATTTTGAGGAATTGCCAACCTTAAGTCCCGAAGATCGGAAACAGATTTTCACCAAAGCTGCAGAAAGGCTTAAATCGGGGTTGGACAAAGCAAAGGAATTCCAATCACTCACTGAGCAGGCCAAACGAGAAATGGCTCCATTCCTACTTCACCAATCGGCAGAGATGGCCCTTAGGGCTATTTTGATGGCTTGGGAAAAGCTTGAAAAGAAAACCCATGAAATCAGGGTATTGCTACGTTTTGCATCCAAGTATAACCCCGAATTAGGATCAATTTTTTCTCCAGAGGAGGAAAAACTACTTAAGCTGCTGGACAAGTGTTATGCTAATTCCCGCTATCATGCTGGATTTAAAGTACCTGAAAAGCTTCTTCCCATCTTGGAGTGCAAGGTCAATTCGATAATTGATTTGGCTACCAGTGAGTATACAAAGTTGATTACGCTTGCAGGGTAAGCTTACCCAAATGCCTATCAGTCACATACCCAATACTGAACAAATACGAGGGCAATCGGGTGAATTAGAGTTTTGTAAGGCAGGAAGTGGAATAATCCCCGTTGCATAATGGTACGAAAACCGCAAAATCCGCACATTTTGTAGCGGAGAATCTAACCCTTGCTGTTCTTTTGAGCAAAATTTGTATGACATTTCAAGAACCGGAATATGATCGTTCGTTTATACGTAAAGAAGCATTTATATAAAAATATTAAAATGCATATGGTTTTAATTTCATAAGCTAAATCCACTGTTCCGCTCACTCCTTTCGTTCCTATCCTGCCCACATCCTTTCATTTATTCAGCTTCCAATTGGCATTGATCGCTCAAAAGCTTGGAGGTTTTAAGTAGTTTTTTATGCACCTAGAATTCCTCACAAAGTTAGTCCTTAGAGCTCTGGGCGACCGTGAGCTTCCGGCATAAAGCCGCTTGCTTCGCTGCGCTTTTTATTCCTTTTCCTTTCGGTCTTTGTCGCCCCAGGCCTGATGAAGCTTCATAATTCATTGTTCCACAAAAACGAAAAAGATTATGGAGACTTCCGAAAGAAAAATTGATTTGTTTGAAGTAGCTGAGATTAAGCTGAGCTATAGTACCAAAGTGAAAAACTCCTTACGTCCTAAGGTGAGTTCTTCCAGACAGGTGTATGAAGTATTTGCACAAGCTTGGGATACAGATCGGATTGAGTTTGTTGAGGATTTTAAAGTGATGCTGCTATCTAGGGCGAATAGAGTATTAGGTATAGTAACCATCAGTTCTGGAGGTACAGCTGGAACGGTAGTGGATGTAAAACTGGTCTATGCCGCTGCAATCAAGAGTAACTGCCACTCAATAATCCTGGCACATAACCATCCAAGTGGGAATCTTTTGCCATCTGAGCAGGATAAAAGATTAACCCAGCGAATTAAACAAGTAGGTAATATTCTGGATATTCCAGTACTGGATCATGTGATCATGACGGCAGAAGGGTATTATTCCTTTGCAGATGAAGGAGAGCTTTAGGGCTCTCTTTTTATTTCGTAATTGGGCTGGTTATTAGTTAGCACGTCCTATGGAAGATGCCGGAAATAATCCATCAATCTAACAGACTTGGATCAATGGGCTTTTCCTGATCTGAGACAAGATAGTTTTTTAAAATTTTTTCCATTTCCTTCCTCGGTTTGGTAATGTTGGTGTATTTGGAGACACCGTCCAGACTGAAGATACTGTCGTTTAGGTAGGCGTTAATTTGGGCTAGGCTCCGATAGAACGCTCCGTCCAGATGGCATTCAAGGGTGAACATAATCTGGTTCATGTATCCCAAGGCGCTACGATCCCCATCGGTGGAATGGAATCTGATCTCGTCCAAGAGCCAGTTGACTTGTTCTTGGGTTGAATTGATTCCATCGACCGTTAGCTGTAGATGAAGCTCTTGGCTGATTTTCTCACGAATGTTCGGCAGGTCTTTGGCTGTGATGTTTTCCAAGATCAGGGAATAATGGGTTTTTGGGTTGTAAAGCAGCCAATTTTTCATTCGGTTGACATAAAATACCGTAGCATTCCATTTTCCCAGAATTCCTGTGTTTTCCGTTTCTCCGATAGGGGTGATGTGCTTTTTGATTAATGTTTCCAGCTTTTTGCTGACATGGATAGACGTGGACATGGTAGATTGATTTGAAGCATAAAGATGGTGTTTTTAAGATTTTCCTTTTTCAGATTACTATCTATTTATTGGGGCTTTCTTAGGATCGGGCTATCCACTCCCAATCTTTTTTTTGAAAAAAGGATTTGCATTTCTATCCCTAAGCCATTTCCGCCGTTTCGCCCACTCCTTTCATTCCGATCCATTTGCACCATTTTTCAAATGACAGCTCTTTCCACTCCGATTACGAGAGGGCTTTCACTCCCCACGTCTACCGCTTTACTACACTTAGCCTTGTCCAAGATCCAGGCAAACCTAGGACTTGGAAAGTCCGATCCGTAAAGCCGTAGACCAGACCACCTTTAGGGGGGCAAGCCATTTTCAGATTTTCCTTCCGTACACAAGAGGATTTTAGTCCGTTTTGGTCGGTTGCCGATCCGTTCCATTTTTTTCCTCCGAAATGCCCTGGTATTTGAAGAGATGACACGACAAAGCAAAGGTTGAGTGCGAACCTGCAATGGTCAAAAGTGCGCTCCGCCCTGAGCTAAAAACAGGGTTTCCTACGGACTGCCACCCAGTTTTTAGCCCAGTCTTTTGCCCTATGCAGAACCGAACTCTATGGGTTGCATATCGGTCAGAACCTCAATACCAGTGGATAAAAAAAATGTCACTTCACGCCCACATATCGCCCTTCACTCCCAAAAATCTACCCCTTGTGTTCGGGGGAAATCTTGGGTCTAATGTCGGGTCGAACTTCCTAATATCCTTGGATATACTACAGGGAGAAAGGGTAACTGATCAAATGAGTGAGGTGTCATTTTTCAACACAATTAAATCTATACTACTATGAAAGCTTGGGAAAATTTCAACAAACTAGCAGAAACCGTAACTAACGAAATCATCGAAGGTATTCAAAACGAAAATCTTACATGGGAGAAAGTTTGGAATCCTAAAAACGAACCTAAAAATTATGCTTCAGATCGTCATTATTTGGGCTTCAATTCACTTTGGCTAGCTTGGGTGACTACCTCCAAAAAATTCAGTAGCCCTTATTTTCTAACCTTCAAACAAGCGAAGCAATTAGGCGGTAATGTCAAAAAGAACGAAAAGGGGACTAAGGTTGTATTCTGGAAGATTTCCAAATTTGTCAAAGGAAAGGAGAAAAACGAAGAAGGGGAGAAAGAGGATGTATTTGGAAGGAAGTTTACTCCGTTTATCTGGACGGTTTTTAATATCGATCAAATAGAAGGAATCGATTTTTCTATCAAGGAAACGGAGGAAAGAGTTTTTTCTCCAATCGAAACTTGCGAGGCCATTATTTCAGGTTACACTGATTGCCCAAATATCGTTCACCAGGGCGACGAAGCTTATTACAGCCCAATTAATGATTATATCAATATGCCCGATAAAGAAGCCTTCCAAGGAGATGAGCAATTTTATTCTGTTCTTTTTCATGAAATTATCCATAGCACAGGGCATGCAAGCAGATTGGGCAGATTTTCAGAAAGACCTGCTTTGGTTGGATACAAATCTGCAGAATATTCTAAGGAAGAATTAGTTGCGGAAATGGGAGCCAGTTTTTTAAATGCTTATGCTGGGATCAAGGAAGCCAATTTTAAAAATTCGTTGGCCTACCTCAAAGGATGGCTTAAGCCTCTAAAGGATGATCCAAAAATGCTGATCTATGCATCACAAAAAGCTCACCAAGCAGCCAATTATATTCTTGGAATCAAATCAAAAGGGGAGGAGTAATCCCCTTTTTCTATGGTTGTTGTTTATTAATAACTTAACAATACTTAGTCCAAACCGTTTGATCCAATATGCTGGAACCACTACTGATTGTTATCCTATTTCTTGGTATTGGATTTATACTTTCCTTGATCCAAGACGCACACATAAAAAGGCCCTTTCTTTCCAGAATGGGCTTTACATTGGTTAGCGTTGGTTCGTTTTGTTTTTTTCTTTTGGGATCTTTCGCGTCTTTAAAATTTCTTTTTGGATTCTAAAGCTTATCTAGGATTTCCCTGATAAGTTGTTCTTTGTCAATTTCCTTTTTTCTTTTTGACCGGAGGCTCAGAATATAAATGATCCATATTCCCCAAGCGACAGCAAAAAGAGGAAAAGGATTTTCTGCCCCTAATGCTCCGATCATCGCAATGAAGCTGATGAAAACTGTCCCTAAAAATTTTATTACTGACCACATAATCAGTTGCTTTTGATTAGAATGCAGTATACTAATTTTTGATTTTAATTCAAAGCATAAATGTGTAAAAATATAAATATGTATTTATTTAAAAACCTGTAACTACTCAGGTTGTTATTTTATTAACTCTTGGTCAGGTTTTTTCTTCGTTACCTGCCCTTGAGTTGGATCTGGCTAGGTTTAGTTCGGCGTTTTGTGAAAACAGGTTTTAACCTGAATTATCCACAATTTTTTGAGGGTAAATAAAGTATAAAAGATTGGTTTTTATTGAATTGAGCATCAATATTAGCCAAAACATTCCAACAGGACAGTGGACAAGAGGGATAAGCAGATTCAGGATTTGGTCAACATGAATCTCCGGCTGATGGAGCGGATCAATTTTTTGGAGAGCCGTGTAATGCAACTGGAGAAAGAGCTTGCCAGGTATCGGACTCCCAAGAACAGCAACAACAGTTCGATTCCCCCATCCAAAGATGAGAACCGGCCCAAAAAGACGCAAAGTCTCCGGGAGAACTCGGGCAAAAAGCCAGGCGGACAGCCCGGACATGAAGGCCATACGCTAGAGTTCAGATCAGTTCCTGATGTAATCACCGACCACATCCCGGGGTTCTGCAGTTGCTGTGGTGATGATCTTTCCATGATTGCTGCCGAGCTTTCCTCAAAGAGACAGGTCATCGATCTTCCTGTGATCCGCCCGGTGTGTACCGAACACCGGAGTTACCACAAAATTTGCCGCTGTGGCACCAAAAACAAAGCGGCTTATCCCGGTCATGTCAATGCACCTGTGCAATACGGCAGCGGGGTGGAGACTTTGGTAGGCTACCTGCACGGCAGACAGTACCTTCCCTATAACAGACTGAAAGAACTGCTTAAAGATTGCTACCACATTGATCTGAGCCAAGGGAGCATTGATAACATCATCCGCAGGTTTGCCCTCAAAGCAGCCCCGGTCTATCAGCAGTTAAAAAATGCGGTGTCAGCCAGTGCGGTAATCGGCTGCGATGAGACCGGGGCAAAAGTAAGCGGAAACAAACACTGGGTCTGGACTTACCAAACCGAAGAATACACGCTGTTGGCCATGTCCGAATCACGTGGGCTTAAAGCCATAACAAGCCACTTTGAGTCCGGGTTTGGAAAAGCGATCCTGTGTCATGATGCCTGGAGAACCTACTTCCACTATTCAGGAAATCTGCACCAGCTCTGCTGTGCACATCTTCTTAGAGAACTCAATTACGTAGTGGAAAGACACAAATCCACTTGGGCTGACCAGACCCGCTCTTTGCTCAGGGAAGCCATCACCCTGAAAAAAAAGCTGGGGAAAAACACTTCACCGGAACAGAAATTAAGCATAACAGCTTTGGAAGAGCGGATGGACAGGCTACTGGAAATCCCCCTTGACCCCAACCACAAAGAAGCAGTCACCTTACAGAAAAGACTCAAAAAATACAGGGATTCCCTTCTTACATTTTTGCATTACCATAAAGTACCCCCAGACAACAATGCCTCGGAAAGAGCTGTAAGAAACATCAAGGTAAAACAGAAAATCTCAGGGTAATTCAAGTCCAGTCAGGGAGCTGATGACTTCTGTGTAATCCGTTCCATCATTGATACCCTGATAAAGCGTTCCCAGAACGTATTGGAAAACCTCGCTCATATCGCTAGGTTAGTACCTGAGTAGTTACAAAAACCTTAATTTGTGATTAAGGTTTTTTTAATGGAGGCTTCTTGTATTCCGTCGCATGGGAAAGTGAATTACGGAGACAAAAAGATGAAAAGGGGAGATGGTTGATGAGGTATAAATGGCAAACCAATTCAATTGCTAATTGCTTCAGCAACATTTTGATCTCCTATAACTAATTCCAATACCTGGTCGTTGTCGTGTGAGCCAAGAAAAACGCTAGGAAATAAAATATAGAAAATGTCTTAACAGCAAAAAGAAAAATGATAGCATTAAGATTCGTACCATTCGTAAGCATCGTACCCCTCGTACCGTACGAAAAATGCGAGCCTTCAATTCCAAATGATTCAAATGAATTTTAATTTCAGGACCGAACTTCTCCTGATTTTTCAAGGTTCAGTTTTTAAAGTGCGTTGCTGAAATCTGAGACGTTTTTGGCTCTTAACATCAAAAAGAAAAAAATATCATTCAAAATCCAAATCGCTTATACGACTCTTAAAGCTTGTTTTTGGCTAATTATGTAAGTCTTAAATTTGAAACGATTCAAATAAATTTTAAATATTTCAGTCAAAACAAACCTGTCCCCTTTTTTGTCCCCCTTTTTATATAGGTTACTGTAAATCAGAAGTAATTTGTAGTCCTGTTCCCGCTACTAAACAATTAGTTGACCTTTTTAAGGTCAACTTTTTGTGTTTTATACCCTCTCATGTGCGTTTTGTCAATTCCAATCGATTCCATTTGATTCAATTTGTCCCCAAATCAGTCCAACTATTTGTCCTCTTTTTTTGATTTTAGAGGATGGTTAACTCCTGAATAAAGAAAGCCTTGAATCATCTTCTCTAGTACCGGAGGATTGATTCGCTTTAAATACTTTTGCTGTTTGACACTATTGATCCATTCTTTGATAAAACAATGTGGTTTTATCATTTTAAAATTTCTTTGACAAAGTCACCAAAGTTTTTCTTTTTGAAACAGATTAAAGATTGACCAAAGGCTAGCGGAAATCGGTCGTGCTTTGGATCTTCCAATTGTAGACCATGTCATTTTGAGTCCGGAGGGTTATTTTTCTTTTGTAGATGAAGGGGAGCTTTAGACAGAAAAATAAAAAGGTAAATTTAACAAAAAGGTAGTTTTTGTTTCTGTGTAAAAAACGAAGGTTTTTTACACAACGACTGCTTGTCAATTTAAAGGGTGCCGATCCTTTCGACCCTACAATGGGTACAGAAAGCTAAAAATGAACTTCTGGCACTCACTTAATGCATCCAATTTTTTGGGGAATTATTATTATTCTTCTGCATTCACTGTTACAATCACCCGCTTGTACTGGGTAAGTGCTGGTATGCCATTATCCGTTACTGCAAGTATAATATGCATTGTACCTGGCCTCCCAAATTTTTGGGGAACAACGAAGGAGGCTTTATTTTTGTCGGCATCCTCTATCTTCAGGGGATCACCGGTTCTGGCTGTTGACAAAGTGAACGTGCCAATTTCACCATAATAAAACCATTGGTAAGAAAGCTGGTTGCCATCTGGGTCGCTGGTTCCTTCAGCGTTCAGGTTAACCTTTTCTCCCGGCTTGGCCGTAATTTGCCAATCATGACTAAGTTTAGGTATAGGCGGGTGATTGGCTTCTTCATAAGGCTTGATGGTCCAGTCCATACGGGCTGCAAAATCGTTTTGAAAAGCTTTGCGCCAGCGCCAGACGGTTGCTTTGTTGCTGGTATGCCAAAAACCGTCAGCACCCATTACTTCATCCTGCGCATTGCTCCAGAGCGGACGGTTTTCGGGCTTTAAAAACCATTTTTCTGTTCTGGGCTGGTAAAACTCATAACGGCCACCCCAGCTACCCCAATCAGGATGTTCAGGGTTTCCAAGTCCGTTATTGACAAGGTATAAAAAACTAGGTGTATCGCCTTCCATTAAAAACTTTGTATGCGGATACTCTGCCCCAAGCGCCCCTTTGCTCCGAACATGCTGATCAAGCCAAGGATTGTCTACAACAGTAAAGTTGCCTCCGGCAAAACGCCCATGAAAATGGTCGCCGCTTATGCCTGTCCAGGTGGCGTTGTGGTAGCCACCGTAAGAATGAAAGCCAGGACTAGCAATGTAAAAAAGATCAGGAAATGTTTGTCTAATCCAGGGGCCGCTATCATCCTGATCAGATATGGTATACACCCGCAGCTTAGAAACAAATTTATCCACCTCTTTCGAAGAACGTGTATTTTTCACTTTCCAAAGCGCTTGCGCCAGACAGTTAGGCCCTCCCCAAACCAACACCCATAGAGGCCGCGAATCATTTTTATCAACAGTTTGAATTATTAAATCCGAACCAGGGGAATCCATTCCTTTACCCACTGCCTGCATTCCATAATCCGCACGCCCTTCCCGTACAACAGAGCGTAAGTATTCTGCTGTTGGATAACCCTGCTCATGTTTTAATAGGTTAGGCTGCACTTTAGCATAGGCATCAAGGATTTCGTGAATGCGCCAGGTAGCCAGTTTATTTTTTTGATGCACGGACGTAGTTGCCACCAGCCCTTCTATATCCCACTGATTGGAATAAGTAAGGAAACGCACCATGGATTGTGCATCATCTGGTTCATTCTCTATATCAGTAAGTACCAACACCTTTCGTCTTTCATTTTCTTCAGGTACCTGCGCAATTGCAGGTATTAGGGCTATCAAAAGAAGCAAGGCAGTAATTCTTAAAGATTTCATACAAAGTTTAGTTTCAGATTATCACGTTAAATTATTATGTAAAAAAAAGGAAGTATTAAGACAGCTAAAAAACTGCATATATCATTATACAACCTGGATGATACAAGCTGCATGTAGAAATAAGAGTTTAAAATCCATAGCTGTTTTCATATTTCGTACCTAAAAATTTATACTTGACTGGAATGCAGGTGCTAATTTTTAGCTTGTAAAGGTCCATGTTTTGTAAGTAAAGCATGGTCAGTTTAAATTTAGTTATTTGGCCTTCGACACGCCTCCTACCTTTGTCCCAGACAACCATGACAAGCGCTCTGCCCAATCTCTTAAGTAATCTTTTCGCCATCGGGCTATTGTCTTTGCACCTTGATGCCCTTCGGCATACTGCTCAGTATCCTGGCTGTCACTCCACCAATTTCTCAGTGAAACAATATCATCCTGATTCAATTCTCCCGGCCAAGGATCAGTACTGGTAAACTGACCTTTTCTTCCGCTAAGCTCTGCAATATGACTATGCACCTGATAGCTCCATTTCCCTATTGACTTCGGGACAAACCTCGCCCTGTATTTACCTTCTCCTTCGTAATATCCTTCAAACCTTTGTCCGGAAACCTCCAGCCACAAAGCTGGTTCATCACTAGCGGGTCCTCGGTCCGGCCCCTGCATTACCCACTCGATCATCCCGAACACCGGCACCTCATCGGTTAAAGTAGTTTCCCGATTAAAAATCCTTCTGGAACTGTGTTTTAGTGGGATAAAACTGCCACCCCAACTTTGGCTGCCTGGCTCCTTCGGCGTGCCCTGTAGCAGATAAGCCATTGAGGGAGTGTCTCCCATCTTAATTTCTCCGTCATAGTAATTAATAAAGTCGTCCCCCATGGCGCCTGCACCTTTTATATGATGTTCATAAAAAGTTTCATTATCAAAGCCAACCAGTGAGGCATCGTCAACAAACCATCCTCGATAAGTGGCATTTGCCTCTATCATCCAAAGGTCCGGGAAATTTTGTACCACATAATTATAAGCTTCTGCACTCCATTTTTTATTTGGCCCTCCAATCCAGTATACACGCAGCACATCTGCTATCTCCGGCGCATCGTGCAGGGCCTGGGCCAGGTCTTCTAAACCTCCCCACACCAATACCCATAGAGGCTTTTTCGCCTCTATTCTGGCACACTTAATTATCCATTCTGAGCCTTCAGTAGAAGTAGCCCAACCTTTTCCGGGCGCTCTATTCAGGGCGCCCTGCTTAACCACTTTTCGGAATTCATCTGCTGTAGGAAATAGGTTGGAATGTGCAACCAGCTTTGGATAATCTTTCTCATAGAGATCTAAAATCTTGAAAATATGCTTTGTGCGCCCATTGCCGAAAGGAGAAGATATCAATCCCTCTGTCTCAAACCTGTCAGCATACATCAGATAATGGATAAGTGACTGATAATCGTCATCATCAGTACCACCAATATCAGAGCTAATAATAACCCGTGGGCGATCACTATGGACAGTAGCAGTATCAGGCTCAACATTGGATAGCCTGGCCTTTTGTGAAACTTGTTCTGCACACGACAACAATATGCACATAGTTGTAGATGCCGTCAGGAAGAGCTTCAGAGAAAATGTTCTTTTAATCATAAACTAGAATGACAATGGGTTTCTTTATACGGGTTAACTAAATCTGATAAACATCATAGACGTGTTCCTATTATACATGTTACTGCTGTCTATATTGTATTCCATCCGCAGGTCAAAGCGGTGGTCCATGTTTTTTTGAATGTCCGTGTTTTCTTCCGAATATATCTGGCCCTCGTTGGAAGGCAATACATAGTTCCTGACCAAAGATCCCTCGCCAAAATTTCTGAGGTTTCTATATTGGTAATTTGCTCTAATCTCCACTTTTCACCCCATCCATCACTGAAGTTAATTTCCTAGGGCATTGGTGTTGTTAATTCCATCCTGGGTACTGGTTCACTGGCTGTTAGGATCAATCCAATCATCTCGATGAAAGATTTTGTTTTGACTTCCACTTCGGGTACTCTTCCTCCAATAGGGAGAGAGGCCATGACCCGAACCAGGAATAGCCTACCTGACGCTCATGTTCAATTTCCGAGTAATGGTATTTGATTATGCCGTCACGACCGGAAAAAATGGGAAGATTGGTTTCGATCTCATAAAACCGCGCCCACATTGGAGGGGCATTGGGATCATCCACAATAAAACGCTCGTATCCCCGGTGAACATCCGGATTTTCTTGTTGTACCAGTCTTTTCCCATGAATTGCAGCATCTTCAAACCATTTTACAGCACTTTCAACAGCTTCTATCACAAGTGGTGATGGATTTTCGATTTGCATTAAATACCGAGTGATATTTACACTTTCACTTCCACTTATTGAAGGGTGCTCATAACTTCGAGCTCCGGCAGGTGTGAAATTATCCTTATAATATTGAGTACACCAGGCCCTAAGAGTCCCATTCACTTTGATTTGGGTTTCAAGTATAACATCTAACCCTTTATCTAGTGCTTTTGCAATGTTAGCTTTTCGCTCGTTGTCGATAAACTTATAGGGCGGTTTTTGAACTGAAATGTCTTTTAATAGACTCATCACTCCAATCATTGCATTGTCATTAAAGGTAATATGCTCAGAATATCCCTTTCGTATTGGGTAATATTGAGGCCAGCCGCCGTTGGGATACTGGGCTTCCAATAAATAATCCACCCCCCGAAGAAAAGCCTCCCTGTAACGCTCATATTCGGTCGCATCATATGCACTGGCCAAGTACTGCATTTGGGTATAAGTAGCACCGTTGTCGATGGTGATGTTGCTGAGTGTGGTTCCCCCGGCGGCTTGTTCCTTCCGGATGCTGTCTTTATCCGCCTCACTCAGCACTTGTGCCATGTTTATATTTTTCGGCCATCCACCAGTTGGGTGCTGGTAGAGCAATACATTGTCTGCTATTCGAATCGATTCAGAGCTCCTATACCATTTCACATCTTGCTCAAGAGCTTCATTCCAGTGAATTGGGTCCACTGACTGCCCAAACGACCTGCCACCGGAGAAAAAGAAAATAATCAAAAACAGCGCAATGAACTGTGTTTTTAAATTTTTAACACTATCTATCCTCAAATGTGTAGGGTCGATAAAGAAGAAGTCCCTGAGAAGTTTGTCTTTATTTCTGAAAATATTGACTGATGTAGCGTTCATTGTTTTCTCGTTATTTATATTGTCAATGATTGGGACAAATATGAAGTTTTGTTTTGGAAGGGTCATTTACGGATGTTCCAAAAACAATAACGGAGGTTTCAACCTACTAAAAATCTACTGAAAACGGTAATTATTTTATTCGGATGTGTTTTCCATGAATTCACTTGGCGATACTTTAAAATGCTTTTTGAAAGTATTGCTGAATGAACTTGGTGTAGCAAATCCTGTTTTGTATGCTACTTCTGAAACGGTAAAATTCCCGGATTTCAATAGTTCGGAAGCTCGCTTCAGACGGATGGAATAAATCAGTTCGGAAGGAGACATGCCCACAAGGTATTTGAGTTTTCTAAACAGTTGGGTCCTGCTCATCCCAACTTCCTTTGCGAAGTCTTCCACGCCAAAATGCTCATCTTGAAGATTTTCTTCTATTATTTTGACGCAAGAAGTCAAAAGTACTTTTTCCGGGTCGGGTATGTCGACCTCAGAAGGATTCAATTGGGCCTCCCTGCTGAATCTTTCTTTCAGCAATTTCTGGTTTTTCAGAATACTATCAACTTTTGCCATTAGCACTCTGGGATAAAAGGGTTTTGTGATATAGGCATTTGCCCCCGATCCAAGGCCCTCCAGCTCATCTGAGATGGAACTTTTTGCGGTAAGCAGGAGTACAGGAATATGGCTGGTTTTGAAATTTTTCTTTAGCTCGGCGCATAAATCATATCCGTTCATTCCTGGCATGAGCACATCGCTGACGATCACGTTGGGTTGAGGGTATTCCATGGCTATTGTAAATCCTTCTTCACCATTTTTTGCGATGGATACTTTGTAGTCCAATGAAAACAGTTCCTGGAGCATGGATAATATTTCGATATCATCCTCTACGATCAGAATATGGTCTTCATATGATGATTTAATTTCCTCCTTAAATCCATTTTGGGATTCAAAGGGTTGAGCAAGGTCTGGATTGAAATCATTTGGGTAGGAAATAGGTTCCAGTAAAGAAAGAGTAACCATGAAGTGGCTACCTTTGCCTTTTTGGCTTTTTACTTTAATGGTGCCCTGATGCAGTGCGACCAGATTTTTGACCAAGTCGAGCCCTAAACCCGAACCGCTGGCAAACTCGGATCCTTGTTCGGATCGGTAAAACCGATCAAAGATGTGGTCCTTGTCGGCAGTTGATATTCCGATGCCATCATCAATGACATCAATCCTCAACTTCCCATGCAGCCCGGGATATAAGGCTTTTTCCAAACTGATTCTTACTTTGACACAACCTGATTTTGGAGTATATTTGATGGCATTGAAAATCAGGTTTTTTAGGACCTTTTCGAATATTTTTTTGTCGATCCAAAGCTCCTCCTCTATGCCTTCGGTTATTAACACATAATCAATGTTCTTTTCCGCAGCCGCAGGGTCCAAGTCATTGAATATCTCAGAACAAAGGGCAACCACGTTGGTTTTGGCTGGATTGATCTTCTGGGAACCCTCTTCTATTCGTTTGAACTGCATCAGTTCGTCAACTAGTGAAAACAAAGCATTGGCAGAGCGTTTGATGATGTTTCCGTGCTTTTTCAACTCATTAATGGTCAATGGTTGATCTCCGGAAATCTTTTCAGCAGATGGGATCATAACCGTAAGAGGAGTCCTAAGTTCATGTGAGATATTGGTGAAAAACCTCAGTTTGTGCTGAGTTAGGAGTTCAGACTGCTCTTTTTCATATTTTAATTCCTTGAGCTCACGTCTTTTATTAGATCTAAAAGATAAGACTTGGTAGGTTATGTAGCCAAAGGCTATGGCTAACAGTAAATAACCAATTTTGGCCCAGATCGTGAGCCACCAGGGTGGAAATACGGTGAAATCAATGGACGCTACATTTTCTGACCAAGTGCCTGAGGCCCCTGCTCCTTTTACCATGAAAGTGTAATTGCCCGGGTCGAGGTTGGCATACGATACCCTATGGTTATGGCCTGGCTGAACCCATTCTTCATCTACTCCCGTCAGCTTGTAGGTGTAAATGTTTTCTGCGGGTGAAGAATAATCATCAATAAAGAATTCAAAAGTCAAAGGAGTTCGAAATGGAAACTGATAATTGCTTTCCTGTACCCTTTTTCCTGAACTTAAAGGCTGAGTTATCGATTTGATGCTGACTTTTGATGGAGGCCTTTTCCCCAATCGGTCGTTGGGGTCATAGGATAGGACGCTATGGTCTCCCCCGAAAAGCAACATGCCGTTTCTGGTTTTCAATACAGTGTGTATCCCGTAAAGCCCATATTCATTTCCGAACTTTGACAGCTCTCCGTTATTTGGGGAGAACCTGTAAATATTTCTGTGTGTCACCAACCAAAGGTTGTTCAAGTTATCCTCAGTAATACTGTAGATACTTCCTTCAATCATTTCGAAAGGATACTGTTCAAAATCATTTACTCCGTTTTTGAATCTGAATAAGCCACTTTCCAAAGTACCGATCCAAATATTTCCTTTTGAATCTTCTGTGATGGATCTTATGTATTTTTCTGAAAACCGAGTTTTGTTTTTCACAACCAAATCGTTGATCCATTCAGTATGGTTATTCCTTAAATTATGCTTAAATAGGCCGTGTTCCTCGGTTCCGATCCATAAATTTTGCTTTTTATCTATATAGAGAACCGATATCGGCTCAACGAATGGATATGCTTGATTTTCGATCTTGAATGGCTTAGCAACACTCGTGATGTTCTCCAGAAAAAACACGCCTTCTGAAGTACCAGCCCAAATTCCCCCGTTCTTGTCCGACTCCACGGACCTTACCGGAGGCATGTGATTATTTGTAAATGTGCCGGTAGTCGGGCTAAATAAAGTAACGCCATGTGTAGTTCCTATCAAGATTTCCTTGTTGGAATTCACTTTAATGGATTGTATACGATTGGTACTGAGGGATAATCTTTCTTGCGGATCTTCTCTATAGTTTTTAAAGCTCCTAGTCTTAGAATTATACATTGCCAGTCCCGAGGATCTAGATCCGAAATAGATATTGCCATCTTCGTCTTCCGCTATGGTATTTATTCTGTTGTCACTAGACTGGGGCGGAGGTGTGTCAAATGGGGCAACAAGGTCGATATTTTCATTTTTACCGTCATATATATTCAATCCCTTGCTTTTCATGGCAATCCAAATGAACCCCATACGATCTTCAAAAATGGTGCGTACCTGGTCGCCCTGAAAACCGCCCTTCAATAAATCCCGAGCATCTAAAAACTCATATTCTGACCCTTTCGCTGTGTATATAAAGGCTCCCGAAGATACAGTGCCTATCCAGATTCTTCCTTGGCTGTCGGTCAACAACGTGTTAATGTTGTTTGACGGAAAGTGCTCCTTCGGATCCAGATTAGCATTAAATGATGTGAATATTTGAGTTGACGGATTAAAAAGGTAAAGTTCTCCACTGCTTAACCAGATTTGACCGTCAGGACCCTCTGTGATGGCAGAAACATTCAATGCTTGGTTTTTAGAGATTTGGCTCAAGTGTGAAAGAAAACGGTAACTTGAGTCCAATAGAAATAGTCCCTGATTGGTGCCAACATAAATGTTTCCGGATCGGGCTTGGCAGATCGCCTGTACCTCCATCTCCTCAAAGAGCCCTAGAGTAATACGTTCAAAAATCCGATTTCCACGATATATGCAGAGCCCTTTGGCAGTACCGATCAAAAGGTCTGAATTATTGGCGAGGAAAAGATTGGTTATCCTGTTGTCCGGCAGATCAGTGGCTTGGGATGATGCAAAGAACTGCTCGAAACGATTGTTTTTATAATTCGCAGGGTCAATTTTTTTTTTGTTAAGACCATGATCTGTTCCTATCCAAAGGTTATTTTGGGTATCCGCCTGAATGGACCAAATTCGATTACTGGATAGTGAGGTTGAATCTTCTATATCCTGGCTAAAAACCTCATAGTTTCGGCCGTCATAGGAAACCAGTCCTTCTCCTTCATTGCCAAACCACATCAGACCGTTTTGATCCTGAGAGATAGCCATAACAAAGCCACCGGGCAACCCGCTGTTCATGTTATGATTTTTAAACCTTAGCGTACTTGGTAAAGTATGTCTGGATGACACAGTATCCCCTACATAGAAGTTTGCCCCCTGGCTTGTTCGGGATTGGAAAATAAAACAGGGCATGATAAAAACCATGACCAATAATTGTTTTAAAACTGAATTAGTTACACTGAGCCTTCTCATTTATCGCTAATTTGTCAATAAAGATTGCAAAAAGGAATTTATAATGAGAAAGATGGCCTCAGGCGATGAATTCTACTATCTCTTAAAATGAATTTATGTGACTGAGACAAAGGTCATTGTGATGATTTTAGGTGCTTATGTCCATTAAGGTGATAAGTAAAGCCCCCTTCAATCTGGATAGAACAAGTGATGCGGTCTAAAATTTTCAAGCTGGGTTTATTTTTAAACTAATAGCCGAAGAAAATCTTTGACACAGCAAAAAGAAAAAATGGTGAATATAATTTGTATGGGTCAGGCAAAGTTTGACGAGGATACAGTCTGGCTGAATCAAAGGCAAATGGCAGCTTTGTTTGAAAAAGATTCAGACACCATTAGTTTGCATCTGAGGAATATTTACAAAGGAAAAGGAGTTGGAAGAAGGTTGGCGAATGTTTAGGTGGAAGGTGAAATTCTATAACCTGGATGCGATTATTTCGGTCGGTTATAGAGTGAATTCCAAGCGAGGGATTCAATTCCGCCTATGGGCAACTAAGCGACTTAAGGACTATCTCATACAAGGCTATTCCATCAGAAAAAAAAAACTTGTTTAAAAGCAACAGAAAATTCAGACACTTAAAGATGGGATAAGATTCCTAGGTAGAGTCATCGAGCGAAAAGCCGGGGATCAAAATCAGTTTTTCTAGCCGTTTTTCATGAATCATACCTGGGATTTAACTTTAGAAGTTACTTTGTGAACACACTGTGTGCATAAAGTGATTGATGAAGTGCAAAACATTCAGTTGGTGGTTTTGCACTTAAGAAAGATTGTCAGGCAGCAAAAAGAAAAAGGCGGGATGCTTCGATCGTACGATTCGTACGTCTCGCACACTTCGTGCCGTACGAATTGTTCGAGGTTGAAATGAGAAACGATTCATATGAATTTAAATTTCGAAAGCTGAGAAAAATGATGGTTCGATTTCTGAATTGCGCAGCTGAAATTCTAGAGATTTTTGGTGCTAAACATCAAAAAGAAAAAAATTTCATTCAAAATTCAAACCTCTCATACAGCTCATAAACTTTGATTTTATCCGAAAAATCCAAGACTGAATTAAAATCAATTCAAATAAATTTAAAATTTTTCATGCAAAATGAACCTGTCCCCCTTTTTGTCCCACTTTGGCCATAAAACCCTATAAATCAAGCGTTTTTAGTAGTCCTGTTCCCGCTACAAGAAACCCCTTATACGTAAAGTATTTGGGGTTTTCTTTTTTTTGGTAGCCATTTTATTCTCTGAAATTGGCATTTCAAATTTACCCTCAATTTTTCTATAAGATGCTCTTGTTCGCTAAAGAAGAACTTCACTTTAGTTTTGAAGATCTTAGCTTTTTGTAGGATAAATTCCAGGGATGCAGAAGTTAAAGTGTTTTAGAGGTATTTCATAGCCTTTGTATTGAGTTACAAATCCATAAAAAGATTCTTTTGTGATTACTAATGATATTTATCACCGTATACGTTTTTTAATACTCCTATTTTTAAATTCTTATTAAGACGGGATAAAATTGGATTTAACACAAAAAATTATAGCTCTCAAGAAGGAGAAGAATGCTGTCATACTCGCGCATTATTATCAACGGCCAGAAATACAAGAGTTGGCAGATTATGTGGGAGATAGCCTTGGATTGTCTCAAAAGGCTAAAGAGATTAATGCTGAGATTATCGTTTTTGCCGGAGTGCATTTTATGGCGGAAACGGCAAAAATTCTTAATCCTATCAAAAAAGTGGTTTTACCGGATTTGAATGCGGGATGTTCTTTGGCAGATTCTTGTCCTCCGGGAAAATTTGCTGATTTTATTTCCTCATATCCCGATCATACTGTAATCACATATATCAACTGTTCCGCGGAGATAAAAGCGATGAGTGATTTGGTCTGTACTTCCTCCAATGCTTTAAAAATAGTGAATTCTGTACCAGCAGGAAGGCCTATCATTTTTGCCCCTGATAAAAACTTAGGTAAATATGTCATAAAACAAACAGGAAGGGAGATGATTCTTTGGGATGGTAGCTGCATTGTGCATGAGGCATTTTGCATAGATAAGTTATTAGACCTCTATCAAAAAAATCCAGGTGCTGTAATTATAGCACATCCTGAGTCCGAGGAACACATATTGAAAACGGCGGCTTATATCGGCTCTACGGCAGGGATGATAAATTATGTAAAGGATCATCCAGACAGTAAATTTATTGTAGCTACTGAGGTAGGAATTCTGCACGAAATGAGAAAAAAGGTACCGGTATCAATATTAATTCCTGCACCAATAAAAGATGATAATACTTGTGCTTGTAGCGAATGCGCTTTTATGAAGGTTAATACCCTTCAAAAATTGTATGACTGCCTTCTGCATGAAAGCCCAGAAATAAAAATTTCTGAAGATATCAGGAAAAAGGCATTGGTGCCTATAGAACGAATGTTAGAACTTTCAATTTAGAACCTATGATCGTTGCAGATTATCTCGTGGTAGGTTCAGGAATAGCCGGGTTAACGTTTGCTGTGAAAATAGCATCAAAATTTGATGATAAGACAGTTTGCATTGTTACGAAGTCAGATGAGGATGAGTCGAACACTAAATATGCTCAAGGCGGAGTGGCGGTAGTTCTGGATTTGAAAGAAGATACTTTCCAAAAACACATAGAAGATACTTTAAAAGCTGGAGATGGTCTTTGCGATTTGGAAGTTGTAAGAATGGTTGTCGAAGAGGGGCCAAAAAGAGTAAAAGATTTACAAAATTTGGGGGCTCAATTTGATCAGAATAACAAAGGGGTATTGGATCTGGGTAAAGAGGGAGGCCATTCACAGAATCGTATTGTTCATCATAAAGACATAACAGGGTTTGAAATCGAAACTTCTCTATTGAAGCGCATCCATCAGTTGACCAATGTAACCTTACTTAATCACCACTTTGCAATTGACTTAATCACAGAACATCATTTAGAGACAGATATCCCAGATAATATTTCTTGCTATGGAGCCTATGTGCTAAATCAAAAAACAGGAACTGTTGAAACCATCACAGCTAGTGCGACCCTATTAGCAACAGGAGGAATTGGAAAAGTATATGGGCATACCACAAACCCAAGCATAGCTACAGGTGACGGTATTGCAATGGCTTATAGGGCAAAGGCAAATATCTCTGACATGGAATTTATTCAATTTCATCCTACCGTTTTATATGATGCCGGCAGTGGACAATCATTTCTTATTTCTGAAGCAGTAAGAGGATTTGGGGCATATTTGAGAAATGAACGGGGTCGACGATTTATGTTGGATTATGATGAAAGAGGAGAGCTCGCATCACGTGATATAGTTGCTCGAAGTATTGATAATGAGTTGAAAATAAGCGGAGAACCTTGTGTATATATAGATTGTACGCATCTCTCTATAGAGAGATTTAAAATTCATTTTCCAAATATTTATAATGAATGTATTTCCAGAAATATTAATGTTGAAAAAGATTGGATTCCAGTAGTACCTGCATCGCATTATGTATGCGGTGGGATTGTGGTAGATAAAAGTGGCAGAACTTCCATCCGCAATTTATTTGCTTGTGGAGAATGTTCAAGAACAGGATTGCACGGTGCTAATAGACTTGCCTCAAACTCTTTACTAGAAGCACTGGTATATGCCCATAATTGTTATAAATATTTAGGTACTCATCCTTCGGTATTGACTTCGATGGATGTCCCTGATTGGAATACTAAAGTCACTAGTGATAATAAGGAGCATATTCTTATAGAACATAGTATAAAGGAATTACAACTCTTAATGAGGGACTATGCAGGGATTGCAAGAAGTAATGATCGCCTCCTGGTTGCCTCAAGTCACTTAAATAAAATTTACAAAGAAATAGAGACTCTTTATAAAACCTCAACATTGAATACACAGGTCTGTGAATTAAGGAATATGATTAATGTGGCCTATTTGATAATTAATCAATCGTTAGAAAGAAAGGAAAATAGGGGAGGGTATTTTAATATTGATATTAATGAAGCTTATAAGGTCAGGAAACAATATATCTAAATATATTTCTTAAATAATGACCTTTCTAAAGCCGTCATTACCTTAATGAATGTAATTACAATTTTAGTACCTCTCATCGGTACCATATTTGGGATAATGTATTATTATAATTCTAAAGAGTTTACAGAATTATTGCTTGCACAGCCTATTAGGCGCTCATCTATTTTTATAGGGCAATACCTAGGAGTCGCTTTGTCCCTTTCTATGAGTTTGATTATTGGTTTGGGTATTCCTTTTTCACTTTATGGGCTATTTCAATCTAACGAAATATGGGACTTTATACTATTACTCGTAACAGGAACATTTCTTACCTTGATTTTTACTGCACTGGCCTTTAATATTGCCTTGTACAATGAAAATAAAATAAAAGGATTTAGTTATGCTATTTTGCTTTGGTTATTTATGGCTGTTATTTATGATGGTCTTTTTTTAATGTCACTTATCCTTTTAGAGTCTTATCCACTCGATGTCTTATCAATAGGAGCTACAATGTTTAACCCAATCGATCTATCACGCATTCTAATTTTGTTGAAGTTAGATATTTCCGCATTATTAGGTTATACGGGGGCTGTTTTTCAAAAATTTTTCGGTACAGCTTTTGGTCTTTTAACATCACTTTTGGCTTTATCAATTTGGGTAATTATTCCTTTACTTAATATATATAATAAATCTAGAAAAAAAGATTTCTAGGATCTCCATTTTTTTATTATATGTCATTGCTGGCATGTTAACTAGCATGAGCAACATATATTTTCTAGGCATGCTGTTCTTTTGATATAGTATTCTTTTAGTTTTGTGAGTTTTCATTCATAATGTTTCTTTATTGATGAAATCAAGCATGTCGCAGGTGACACACGCTGGGATGATTATCAACTCTGCTAGATTCCATCTGACGATTAAAAACAAATTATAAACATATGGATGGGTGTGAAAATTAATTTTGAAGATCTGAATTTGGATTAAACGGAATAGTATTAAAAGAACATTCTATCCTGATGATGAAAAGCTAATATCCTAGGCTCTTGTGATATTTCTTATCCTTTTTTTTTGTGAAGGCTTATACTTCACTTACATTTATAGAAGTTATATGATTTTCTTCAATGCTGTCAGTTGCTGATAAATAGCAGTTCGAAAGGTGTAAAATCGTCCTTAGACCACTTTTGGAGGTGACATTGAATTTCCGCTTATTCCTACATTTTAATTTGATTTGGGTGGAAGGCACAAATACAGTTAAATAGACATTTATGGGATATCACAGCAATAATAGATGTGAGAATTGTATTATAAAACAGCTCAATTCATTGAAAGCTCTGAGTACTGAGGAATTAAAAAATATTTCTGATAGTAAAGTTACCAAAAATATCAAAAAAGGCGAGGCGCTCTTTAAAGAAGGTGAACGGTTAAATGGTGTTTTTTGTGTTCGAAGTGGTGTTTCTAAATTATTCAAAATGAGTGATAATGGTAAAGATCAAATTGTAAAAATTGCGGGAAAAGGTGAAATTTTGGGGCAACGTTCTGTAATTACGGAAGAGAAGACTAATTTGAGTGCAGTGGCAATCAATGACATGGAGGTATGCTTCATTCCAAAAAACCATTTATTGGATAATATCAATAACAATGTAAAATTTACAAAGGCAGTTCTAGTTCAAATTGCAGATGATTTAAAATTTGCGGCTGATATTATTGTGAATATGGCACAAAAGACCGTAAAACAGCGTATTGCAGTGACACTTCGTTACCTCGAGGGAAATTTTGGTACTGACACTGAGGGATACATTACCATGACTCTTACACGTGAAGACATAGCGAACGTGGTGGGAACAGCCAAAGAGGCTTGTATTCGCACCTTAGCAGTTTTTAAAAAAGAAGGCTTGATAAGTACTGATGGCAAACGGATTAAAATTGAAGATGATAAAGCACTTCATAGATTAAGTGAGGGGCTATGAATTTGGGAGCTTATGCTTTTCAACTCTTTTGTACTTTAATCTAATCTTTTGAAATGCGATTAAATATCCCAGTATCTGCCTCATCAATATTCTCCCTAACTGTGGTAATAGTATTATTAGCTTTGTTGCGTGTTTCAATTTTTTAAAAAACCTACCTCACTTTTTTGTTAATCTGTCATATTATTCTTAGTTGAGGTTCATCGCTGCTTTAGTCTATATTTCATTATTTAAAATGTCTGCCTAAATGGCGGATAAAGATGATATATATCATCTCATATTATCTCTTGTTTATCTAGGTTTACCTTAGAGATTTATTATTAATAATGAGAGCAACAGTAATTATAGAGAATTTGAAATGTGATGGTTGTAAAAATGCCTTGCAAATCAAGCTGTCTAAGATAAAAGGTGTCTCAAATGTTGATATAAATGTTTCCAAAAGCAGAGTAAGTTTTGATTATATGACTCACAATGTAATGGAAGGGCTAAGAGCTGAGTTGAGAGATATGGGATATCCTATTACTGAAGATCCTGCAATAGTTTCGAACGACAAGAATTCTAACCATTGAACTTTTACGCTGAGGGTGCTGATTCTGACCCGTCATAGCTTTCGTGCCTATTCCCGCTACTACGGATCTTGTTAGAAAGTCATTCACTGCTGAGAAACAATACTGTGGATTGGCAATCACCTGCAAAACAGAGCACTCCGGAACTAGGATAGCGATATTTTTCATAACTTGGATTTAGCATTTCCTGTCGCAAGCTACCCCACATTAGTCTGAATTGAGCAGGATAAATCGAAGTGGAACTTAATATATTTGTCAAGAAAATTTTTATAATCAAATCCGAAAACCATGACCACAACTCAAAAAACCAAAATCACAGTTAAAACGACTGTAAATGCACCATTAGAAACAGTTTGGGATTATTTCACGCAGCCAAAACACATCATGCATTGGAACAACGCCTCACCCGATTGGCATACGCCAAGAGCAGAAAATGACCTTCTGCCTGGCGGAAGCTTCACTTTCAGAATGGAAGCTAAAGATGGTAGTATGGGCTTTGATTTTGCGGGTGTTTACCAGGAAGTGGAGCAGCATTCTTTGTATTCATACATTCTGGAAGATGGTCGTCATGTGAAAGTCACCTTTGAAAAAGTGCCAGGCGGAGTTGAATTGACAGAAATTTTCGATGCTGAGACGAGCAATCCCGTGGAAATGCAGAAAAATGGCTGGAAGGCAATCCTAGACAATTTCAAAACCTATACTGAATCTGAAGCGAAATTGGTCAGGTTACATTTTGAGATTTTGATCGAAAAGTCTCCCGCTGAGGTCTATAGAATCATGTTGGAAAAGCCATCTTATGAGGAATGGACGGATGTATTTTCTCCAGGATCTACCTATATAGGTACTTGGGAGAAAGGAAGTAAAATCCTCTTTGTGTCTTTAGGTGAAGAAGGCAATCAAAATGGTCTTGTGAGCAAAGTTATTAAAAACATACCTAACAAACATGTGGATGTAGAGCATCTTGGGGAGTTGAAAGAGGGCGTCGAAATTATGGAGGGGAAGGAAGTAGAAATGTGGAAGGGGGCTCATGAGAAATATACCTTTGAGCCAAAAGGTGGCGATACCTTACTCTTGATTGACTTGGACTCCACAATGGAATTCGATGAATATTTTACTGGCATGTGGCCAAAAGCACTTGATAAGCTCAAAGAAATCTGTGAAAGAAATGGAGAGTAATCCCACTAGCATTCTTAGTAGTCCCATCCATCCCTGCTTGTGGTTTGATGGCAATGCGAAAGAGGCCGCTGAGTTTTACTGCTCCGTGTTTTCGGACTCAGCGATCCATCAGGAAAATCCAATGGTGGTGACCTTCGAGGCTGCGGGTCAAAAATTTATGTGCCTCAATGGTGGCCCCGAATATATGTTTACTCCGGCTATTTCATTTTACACCATTGCCCAGAGTGAAGGAGAAATTCAACTGCTGTGGGATAAATTGATTGAAAACGGCAGAGCGCTAATGCCTTTGGGCACTTACCCTTGGAGTGAAAAGTATGGTTGGCTGCAGGATAAATTTGGCATTACTTGGCAACTGACTATCGATAAGCCCGAGTATTCCGATCAAAAATTCATTCCTGCCCTGTTGTTTTCTGGGACTAATTTTGGCCAAGCCGAGGAAGCAATCGACTTCTACTCTAGCGTATTTCATAGTTCGACTACCAAGTTAATTTCAAGGTATGGGCCCGATGATCCCAATGGGCAAGACGGGACTGTCAATCATGCCCAATTTGAACTTAATGGACAATTGTTTGTGGCTATGGACAGTGCAATTGTGCATAATTTTGAATTCAGCGAAGCGTTTTCCTTTGTGCTAGAATGTAAGGACCAAGCGCAGATAGACTATTACTGGGAGAAGCTTTTAGAAGGAGGAAAAGAAAGTCAGTGTGGCTGGCTCAAGGATAAGTTTGGAGTTTCTTGGCAGGTCGTACCTGAAATCCTTTCTGAATTAATGTCTGATCCAGCCCGATCCGGGCGCGTAATTCAGGCTTTTATGAAAATGAAAAAGTTTGATATTGAACAGTTAAAAAACGCTTAAAATGGCGTTTTTTAACTTTTTGAAGTTTGTATCATTTCTTAATCAGGTTACTTCTATAAAGCGTAAAATCTTCCTGTTCTTCTTCTCCACTATACTTTTTCATCCAATAGATATTATCTCCAATTACTATAAAGCTATCAGAGTCCATTGCTGGTAACTCAAGTGGAATGATAGTTCCCTTCTGAGTCAGCACTACTGTTTTTGTTCTTGTTTGGTTGTATAGGTTCGCTCTTAATTCTTTGGAAGCTTCACCTGCCATCACCAAAGCCAGGTCACCTTTATCGGACGGACTTGGTTTGTAGCTGATCAGTAGGTAGTTTCCATATTTTTCCAAATTGATAATATGAGAGGGGTAGGGATTGATCTTGTAATCTGAAATTTTCGGAAAGCTCACGATTCCTTTCTCAAATCCTTTGCCCGCTACAAATCCGGCTAGATCCAAGGTTATCTTCTCTTTCAAAACTGGCTCCGTTCCTGACCAGTCATAAATATATAGTATTGGCTCATTCTGAAAAACGAGATAAAGTACCTGGGATTTTTCATCATAGGAGAACACAGGTCTGAAGTCTTCGAATAAAAATACATTACCATTTAAGAATTGAGAGCCTTCCGGGAATGGCAAGAATGTTTTGGTTTCCTCTGTTTCTAAGTCAGTCAGTAGTATATTTTTTCTGCTCTGCAAAAATTCTGGCCCATAATCTCCAGTCGGATCCTCGATTACGTCAAGAGTGTAAAGCAAGTATTCTTTCCCGTCTTTTTCGATGACTTGGTAAGATTTGAAATGAGAAAATAATCCTCCTAAACTCCATTGGCTTTGATAAATGCCAAAATTCTGGACTACATCACCGTTTTTCTTAAGCACTTTCAGGCCATTCATGATGTCTAGCATAACCAAATTTCCTGCCTTGTCCTGAGTTATATTTCCACTAGTCATGCCAAATACGCCTGGGACATCACCAGTTTTGCTCCATTTGTCAATTTGCTCACCTTCCTGATCAAAGACATAGACTTCAGAAGAAACCACATCTTTGAATATCAGGTGATCTTCATCAACAGTCTGAAACATGAATTTTTTCGCAAGGATACCACGGACAGTCACAGAATCTAAGGTCTGCAGTTTAATACAGGGTGGCTCATTCGTGCTGTTTCCTGTTTGGCTTTCCTTGGTTTGGCACGAAAGAAAAATAGGGGCTAGAAAAATAAAAAGGATTTGAATCTTCATATTAGTAGTTTAGGGCCACTAGTATAAGAATAAACTTTATGAGTTTACCTCAAATCAATCACTTCTATTCCAGGATATTGTTTTGTGTCAAACACAAAATAGGAGGCTGGAAGATTGGCTTCAAGTTTTAGATTTTTGAAGGTATAAGAAAACACGCCTCCCTGTCCATCAAACATTTCCCAGCCCATTAGATTGGAGCTGTTTTTGTCAATCATCAATTTTACCTGCTCGAAAGGCGCATTGTTCTTCTCTGCGAGCAGTTCCACCACCAAAGCTGTTTTGCCCTGAAACTGTTTTTCTCCAATCAATTTATAGCTGTAGCCTGATTCGTAGAGTCGGTAGATATTGGATGGAGTCAGCTCGCCTTCCATCTGGTCAGCATCGTTGATGGTCACTTCTTTGTAATTATCAGATTGGATATAAGTCCACACTGTTTTACCGTCGTTATAAATTTCCTGATCGGGGAGCTTGAGTCGGTACCTCTCGCCTTTGACTGCGATGTCACCGGACTGGCGATCTCCAGTGCCTGCTCCATCCTGGAAGGTGAAGTCGAAATTTGCCGTATAACCGTTCATTGCCTGAAACTTTTGACTCATGGCATCTAAAACAGTTTTTGCTTTTGGATCCTTTTGAGCGGAGGCTTCGAACGAGAATAATAGGGTAAGAAAAAGAGTATAAACTAGGGCGAATTTTTTCATGAAAAGAGGCTGTTTGAACTTGTTGAACAGCTTTTACAAACTATTCAATAACCGTTCCAAACTGGCTTCATCTTGAATAAGCACCTCGCGGGCTTTCGATCCTTCGAAGGCACCTACTATACCAGCAGCTTCTAATTGATCGATTATTCTTCCGGCACGGTTGTAGCCCAATTTCAGTTTTCGTTGAATTAAAGATGTACTTCCCTGCTGATGCATTACCAGCAGCCTAGCGGCATCATTGAAAAGCGGATCCAAGTCGGAGAAATCAACATCTCCTATGGAATTGTCTGAGTCTTCTCCTTCAAACTCAGGAAGCAAATAAGCGTCTGAATAGCCTTTTTGCCCTCCTATCCAATCACAGATAGAATCGACTTCAGGTGTATCCAAGAATGCGCATTGAATCCGTGTAATTTCGGATCCATGTGATAAGAGCATATCTCCCATGCCTATCAATTGATCTGCTCCGCCGGTATCCAGGATGGTACGGCTATCGATCTTGGAGGTCACTCGGAAGGAAAGACGAGCTGGGAAATTGGCTTTAATAATGCCTGTAATCACATTCACGGATGGTCTTTGCGTAGCGACGACCAAGTGAATACCAATTGCTCTGGCAAGTTGTGCAAGACGTGCAATCGGACCTTCGATTTCCTTACCTGCGGTCATCATCAAATCTGCTAACTCATCAATCACCAAGACAATATAAGGCATGAATTTATGTCCATTATCTGGGTTGAGCTTGCGTGCGACGAATTTTGCGTTGTATTCCTTTAGATTTCTGGTGCCAGCGTCCTTTAATAAATTGTATCGATTATCCATTTCGATACAAAGTGAGTTTAGCGTGTATATCACCTTTTTGGTATCGGTGATTATAGCTTCTTCCGATCCCGGAAGTTTGGCTAAAAAGTGTCTCTCGATCTTATTGAACAGGGTTAATTCCACCTTTTTAGGATCCACCAGGACAAACTTCAATTGAGAAGGATGCTTCTTGTAAATCAAAGAAGCCAAAATCATATTCAAGCCCACGGACTTACCTTGACCAGTTGCCCCAGCCATGAGTAAGTGGGGCATTTTTGCCAAATCAACCACAAAAACTTCGTTGGAAATAGTCTTACCCAGAGCAATAGGAAGGTCTTTATCTGAGCGCATGAATTTCTCCGTGCCCAACACCGCTCGTGCCGGTACCAACTCTCTGTTTTTATTGGGAACTTCTATACCGATGGTGCCTTTCCCCGGAATTGGGGCAATAATTCTAATGCCCAGAGCCGCCAAACTCAAGGCGATATCATCTTCCAAATTCTTGATTTTGGAGATTTTTACCCCTGGCTCAGGGACGATTTCATATAGGGTCACTGTCGGGCCTATGGTCGCTTTGATCTCCTGAATTCCTATTTTGAAGTTTTCCAGTGTTTCGACAATCTTGTTCTTATTGTCTTCAAGTTCCTGACGGCTTACAGTGACTTTCTGCAGGTCATATTCATTCAGCAGATCTAAGGTAGGATACTTGTAATGCGGCAGGTCCAAAGTCGGGTCATAAGCATCCAAATTCTCAACTTCCTCAGCAGTTTTTTCTTCACCTAAAGGTTTTATAACCGAGAAGTTTTTTTCCTCAGACTTCTTTTCTGCCTCACGATTGACCACTGGATCCAGAATATTCAGTTGAGGTACATCGAAGGCTATTTCCTCTTTCTTTGGCTTTTGTTTTGACTCAGGATTGAGTTCGATTTGATCCCCGGGTTTATCTTCTTTGATGATCCAAGAGCTTCCGTCGTCATCGATTTCTTCATCTTCTTCATCCTCTTTGAAAGGATTTTTTACAGGAGAATCCAAAGCAGTTTCTAGCTCATCCTCAGCCTGCTCAAAATCGGAAGCTTTGTTGCTAAACCAGTCTAATTTGTCAATATCAAAGAAGAAAATCACAAAGATTAGCATGGATCCACCCAGTAAAATGAATGTCCCCCAACTTAAGAAATCAGCAGAGAGCTTTGCCAGTTCATAGCCAAAGCCGCCTGAAAGGAAACTCCAATAAGAATATCCTTGGATCAAAATCACCACGTATCCAGTAAGTAAGCCTATCCAGAAGGTAAAGAAAAGAGCGAATGTGGTGTATCGAGTGAGTGAAACAAGTGAGATTTTGAATGCCCACTTGAATCCCAATAAAAATAAAAAGGGCGGAAATAAGAATGCTGCAATTCCAAACCAGCGATAAATCATCCAGTTGCCAGCCTGTGCACCCAGATACCCGAGCCAGTTGGTGGATTCACGGGCTGTTTCTCGAATCGCTTCGCTAGGATTGTTCATGACCAAACTCTGATCCGCAGGGCCATTCAGTAGGTAACTGATGAAGGCGATGAAAAGGAAAATAGAGACGGACATCAGCAAAATCCCGAATGTCAAACTGATTTTGGCGGTATTGATCTTTCCAACTGAAAAGCTCGGAGCTTTGAAGCCTGCTCCTTTCTTTTTGGTGGGTTCTCCTTTTTTTCTAAAAGTATTGGTCCTTGGTGAATTGGTGGCCATGTATGCGATTCAAATCCGATTTAAGATAAGATGAATGAATTTAGATTGACAAATTACTGCGAAAAATGAGCCAATAATCCTTTTTTAATCTTTTTGATCAACCCAGGCCCCTCATAAATCATGCCCGAGTACACTTGTATCAGGCTCGCTCCAGCTTCCAGTTTTTCTATGGCATCTTCGGCAGAAAAGATTCCACCAACGCCGATGATAGGGAAAGCATTATTCGACTTTTGGGATAGATAGCGGATGATTTCTGTACTTCTTTTCCCTAAAACTTTCCCACTCACTCCTCCAGCCCCGATCGCCTCAACTTCAGTTTTTGAAGTGCTCAATTGTGAACGGTCGATGGTAGTATTGGTAGCTATTACGCCATCAATTTTGGTGACCTGTACTATTTCGATGATGTCATCCAATTGCCCGTCTGTCAGGTCTGGAGCAATTTTTAAGAGAATAGGCTTAGGGTTTGGTTTGAGATCATTGGCATTTTTCACAGCCTGGAGCAATACCTTAAGTGGCTCCTTTTCCTGCAAATCCCGAAGATTTGGCGTGTTTGGCGAACTCACATTTACTACAAAATAATCCACATGATCATGCAGAGCTTCTAGGCAGATCAAGTAATCGTCTACCGCATTCTCGTTCGGAGTGACCTTGTTTTTGCCAATGTTTCCTCCCACTAGCACCGTAGATTTCCGCTTCTTCAGCCTCGCCACTGCTTCCTGCACTCCGCCATTATTGAATCCCATACGATTAATCAGTGATTCGTCTTGTGGAAGTCTAAATAACCTAGGTCGTGGATTTCCTTCTTGCGGTAGCGGGGTCAAGGTACCGATTTCTATAAAGCCGAATCCGAGCATAGCCATTTCATCGATGACCTTGGCATCCTTGTCAAAGCCAGCTGCCAGTCCCACCGGATTCTTAAATTTTAATCCAAAAACTTCCCGTTCCAACTTTTTGTCTTCCAGATGAAACACAGATTCTACAATCGAACCAATTACAGGAAGATTGAAAGTAAAGCGGGTTAGATCAACTGTAAAGTGGTGGGCAGCTTCAGGCTTTTTTAAGAAAAAGAGGGGTTTCAGTAAAGATTTGTACACGTAGGGTTGGGTTGCGTTCGTGAGGTAAAGATACCGTTTTATAAAATTTGAAGATTGGAAAATGCCAATCAATTTATTTTACCGCAAAGTTCGCGGAGGTTTACGCAGAGGTCGCGATTTGTGTTTGTACAACCCGTTCGTGACAAATGAACGGTGGTGTCTGCTTAGTTTGTGTGAAGCAAAGCCTTCTAGTAGCTAACTGTTTTCGACTTGATGATTGTCTGACTGAGCGAAGTCGTATAAGATCAAATTTGTTTTTCGTCGTGTCCAAATTTTAATTCTTGCTATTTTCCCTAAACCGTAAAAAAAGGCTACTGGATTGCTCCAATAGCCTTTCAAAATAGTGAAATCCAGATAATTACCTAGCAGGTCTGTTGTTTGTTCCATCGACACGAAGCCTATTTTCTCTGTTGGCTACATCCCAAACGGTGTGGAAAATCAGTCTAGCTCGCTTTTCCATTAGCGGGAATTCGATTTTGTCCACCGTATCAGTGACTTGATGATAATCGTCATGTACACCGTTGAAAAAGAACGCAACCGGGATGTTGTGCTTTGCAAAGTTGTAATGATCTGATCTGTAGTAGAATCTGTTTGGATCATCCTCGGCATCATATCTGTAATCCAATATCAGATCAGAGTAGGTGATGTTGTTATACTCCAGGATTTTTTTCAGATCTGTAGAAAGCATTTCCGAACCGATCACATAGACGAAATCCGTATTTGCAGCATCTTGGTATTCATAATCAATTCTACCCACCATATCGATGTTGAAATTCACTACGGTGTTCTCCAAAGGGAATATTGGGTTTTCTGAGTAATATTCAGATCCCAAAAGACCTTTTTCCTCACCGGTCACATTTAGAAAGAGTATGGATCTTCTTGGTTTGATTCCATCTTTTGCTGCGGCTGCAAAAGCCTCGGCAATTTCAGTGACAGAAACAGTTCCGGAGCCATCATCATCGGCGCCGTTGAACACTTCACCTGTGCTGCTCACACCTACGTGATCGTAGTGAGAAGAAATCACTAACAATTCGTCCTTTTTGTCTGTTCCTTCCAAGTAGCCCATTACGTTTGAGCTTTCCACTTCTTCGATTTTCTTTTCAATCTTATAGGTAGTTTTTTGAGACTTGATAGACTCAGGATTTGTTTTTGCAGCTTCTTTCAAGTCTTCCACAGGAGTATCGAACAGTTCAGCCATTTTATCAGAGCTTACCATGAATACTGGCTTTTGCTCGACCGGCTTTGGGATACCGACTCTTCCTTTTCCAGCTAGGCTTTTGTAGCGATTAGCTATACGGTCAAAGTTTGCCTGACCTTCCATGCTCACGATCACGATACCTGCAGCACCCGCATCCATTACTTGAGTCAAAAGGTCATTGGATCTTACGCCCACAGCCCAGATTCCTACCAATTTGTCTTTCACGTCAACCTTAACCAGATTTTCATCGGAAACTAAGCCTAGGAAAACAAGGTCAGTCTTTGCCGCTTTCTTCATGTTTCCTTCACCGATAAACACAAAATCCTCGTTGTTCACCAGTTTGTGCTTGCCTACTTTCAGCGAAACTTCTCCAAAAGAGGAGCTGACCAATTCTACTGCCTGCAAATAACTGCCGCCTACCGGGCCAGTCAATCCAATTTTCTTATAGAAGTCAGCCAGGTAATTAGCAGCTACTTTTTGTTCTTCTGAACCTGTGTCTCTGCCCTTCATTTCGTCAGAAGCAAGGTAAGTAAGACGCTCTTTCAGATCTCCAGCGGTAATGGTGTTGGCATACTTCACCTGTACAGGTTGCTGCGCCAAGGACGGCAGTGCAAGGCCCAAAGCCATTGCGCCCGTCAATAACAGACTTTTATTCATATGTTTATAGTTAGGTTTTTTTGATTTCAGATGAAAATTTCCTCGAGTTCACTGAGTGATACTGGGTAGTGAATAAAGGCCTGATTTCAATCTGTTTGTATTTAAGGCGCTAAACTAGAGAATTTTTCTAGCGGTAATAAACCATTTATATATTTTGATTTAACAAAAAGGAAATAATGGAGTTCATGAAAGCTTTATCTTTCAATAAATTGTACCTTTGCACCTTGAAAAATCAGCGGATTTCAAACCCAAATAGTTCATCGTCTTTAATATTCTTATATGAAGATCAATCTTTCTAATGCTGTCAAATTTGAGAGCAGACACAATGGCTCGACAGACTTAGAGATCACAGCAATGCTGGAGAAAATCGGAGCTTCAACTTTAGAGGAATTAATCAACCAAACTGTACCGAAGTCTATCCAACTGGAGCGCCCGTTGGATCTTCCGTCAGCGAAGTTGGAATCTGATTTTTTGAAGGATTTCAAAAAACTTGCTTCTAAAAACAAAGTATTCAAGTCTTTCATTGGCTTGGGATATTACGACACCTTGGTGCCGGGGGTGATCTTGAGGAATGTATTAGAAAACCCAGGATGGTACACCGCCTATACGCCATATCAAGCCGAAATCGCTCAAGGGAGACTGGAAGCTTTGATTAATTTCCAAACTGTCGTGATGGAGCTGACGGGAATGGAGCTAGCAAATGCCTCTCTTCTAGACGAAGGCACGGCTGCAGCAGAAGCGATGAATTTACTTTTTGCGGTAAAACCAAGAGAGAAAAAGAACGCAACAAAATTTTTTATAGACGAAAAAGTATTCCCTCAGACTAAAGCGGTATTGGAGACTAGAGCTGAGCCAGTAGGAATTGAGTTGGTTTTCGGATCAATTGCTTCCTTGGATTTGACCGATGAGAAGCTATTCGGTGTATTGTTCCAGTATCCAGATGCAGACGGTGAAGCACGTGACTATACTGCTATTGTGGCTGCCGCCAAAGAAAATAATGTGGCAACTGCTTTTGCTGCTGACTTACTTGCTTTGACACTTTTGACTGCGCCAGGTGAAATGGGAGCTGATGTGGTAGTTGGTTCTTCTCAGCGATTTGGAGTACCAATGGGCTACGGTGGACCACATGCAGGTTTCTTCGCTACGAAAGAAGCGTATAAGCGTCAGATTCCAGGCAGAATAATTGGTGTTTCTCAGGATCGAGAAGGGAACAAAGCGTATAGAATGGCTTTGCAGACGCGTGAGCAACATATCAAAAGAGAAAAAGCAACTTCAAATATTTGTACAGCACAGGTTCTCTTGGCAGTGATGGCAAGCTTTTACGCAGTCTATCACGGACCAAAAGGTCTGAAGAATATTGCGTTGAGAACGCATGGACTCGCGAAACTTACCGCCAAAGCTCTTGAGCAATTAGAATATAAGGTTTCCTCAAAGGATTATTTTGATACCATCAAAATAGCAATTGAAACCAAGTCACTTAATGCTATTCAATCTTTGGCACTATCAGCGAAAATGAATTTCCGATATGATTACGACACGGTGTTCTTGACTTTTGATGAGGCTAAGACATTGGAAGATATAGCCGCGGTTGTTGAGGTCTTTGCAAAGGCAAAAGGAGTAGAAGCCCCAGATCTGTCGACTTTATCAGATGAGATTGAACTGGAATTGCCAGAAAGCTTGGTAAGAAAGTCGGAATACCTGACACATCCAGTTTTCAATGATTTCCAGAGTGAGCATGAGATGCTTCGTTACATCAAGCGTCTTGAGAATAAAGATTTGTCTTTGGTGCACTCCATGATTTCGCTTGGATCTTGTACCATGAAGCTAAATGCAACAGCGGAAATGATCCCTGTTACCTGGCCTGAGTTTGGTCAAATGCACCCTTTTGCTCCAACCGATCAGACTGCTGGATATCAGGAGCTGTTCGCAAACTTGAGACATTGGCTGAATGAAATCACCGGTTTTGCAGATACTTCTCTCCAGCCAAACTCTGGAGCGCAGGGTGAGTTTGCAGGATTGATGGTGATCCGTGCCTATCACCAGAGCAGAGGTGATCATCATAGAAATGTGGCATTGATCCCGACTTCCGCTCACGGTACCAATCCTGCCTCCGCTGTGATGGCTGGAATGAAAGTGGTTTTGGTGAAATGTGACGAAAAAGGGAATATCGATATTGAAGACTTGAGAGCTAAAGCAACAGCTCATTCAAAGGATTTATCAGCACTTTTAGTGACTTATCCATCCACACACGGAGTATTTGAGATAGCGATCCAGGAAATCTGCCAAATCATCCACGAAAATGGGGGACAGGTTTACATGGATGGAGCAAACATGAACGCTCAGGTTGGCTTGACTAGTCCCGGAAGAATCGGGGCTGACGTTTGTCATTTGAATCTTCACAAAACATTCTGTATTCCTCACGGTGGTGGTGGACCAGGCATGGGGCCGATCTGTGTTGCAAGTCATTTGGCACCCTTCTTACCCGGTAATCCAATAGTGAAAGCGGGTGGAGAGCAGGCTGTATCGTCCATCTCGGCAGCACCTTATGGCAGCGCGAGTATTTTGCCTATCTCTTACGCTTACATCGCAATGATGGGCGGAGATGGATTGAAGAATGCTACGATAATGGCAATTCTAAACGCAAACTACATCAAGGAACGATTGAAAGATCATTTCCCTATTTTATATACTGGTACGCAAGGAAGAGCAGCACATGAGATGATCGTTGATTGTCGAGCGTTCAAAGAAGTCGGAGTGGAAGTAGAAGATATCGCCAAGCGATTGATGGATTATGGCTACCATGCGCCTACAGTTTCTTTCCCGGTAGCAGGCACCTTGATGATCGAGCCCACTGAGTCTGAGACTAAGGCAGAATTGGATAAGTTCTGTGATGCGCTACTTTCTATCCGTGCAGAGATCCAGGAAATCGAGGATGGAACTGCTGACAGGGTGGAAAACGTATTGAAAAATGCACCACATACTGCGATGATGGCTCTTTCTGACAATTGGGATTTGCCATATTCAAGAGAAAAAGCAGTTTATCCACTGAGCTATGTGAAAGAAAATAAATTCTGGCCAACTGTGCGTAGAATTGATTCTGCTTATGGAGACAGAAATCTGATTTGTAGCTGTATTCCTGTGGAAGATTACGCTAGTGAAGAGGCTTGAATAGCTTTTAAATAAATAGAAAAAGGGCTGCCGAAATTGGTAGCCCTTTTTTGGTTTTTAACCGCGGAGTGTGCGAAGGTAGCGCAAAGGTCGCAGCTGTCCTGCTTCTCCAGAAGCTGGACTTATTTGAATTTAAAGAATCGGAATTTCATCATCCTTCGAAAGCTGGATTTCTAAGCCTCCTGTTTTTGAAGCTACGAAATTATACACTACTGCGCCGAGCGCTCCAAATATAAACCCCATAATTCCATATATAATTGGAAATACAATAACCATAATAATTCCTATTCCTCCTGCTCCAGAAATAGGAAAATCATCAAGAAGTCCTGAAAAAGCAGATAGGAATAATGCATAGAATAAGCCGATAACAAAGCCAAGTGCACCCAAAGTCAAGCCATAGATTTTAGCAGCGGAGGAAACTCCAATTTTTTCAATTTTTACCATTAGTTTAAAAGTTAGTGTGAGAAGTATTGCTTTAAACTATTAAAAAAATAGACATAAAAAAAGCACACCCGAAAGTGTGCTGAATTTTTATTCGAGTAATACCTAGACGTTTACATGTCTTTCAGCGTGATAGGATGATCGCACCAAGGGGCCTGACTCCACGTATTTTAATCCTCTTGCCAATCCTTCTTCTCTGTACTCTGCAAAAAGATCTGGATGGATAAATTCGGCAACTTCAATATGCATTTTAGTAGGCTGAAGGTATTGTCCTAGGGTAAGGATATCACAGCCATGCGCTACCAGATCATCCATTGCTTTTAATACCTCTTCTTTTTTCTCTCCCAAACCTAGCATAATGCCTGTCTTGGTTCTTTTGCCATACTCCTTGGTCAATTTAGTTTGCTCTAATGAGCGGGCATATTTAGCCTGTGGGCGAACTCTTCTATAGAGACTTTCTACTGTTTCCATGTTGTGAGAAACGACTTCCTGCCCTGCGCTGATCATTCGATATAATGCATCCCAATTTGATTTCACATCTGGAATTAGAGTTTCTATAGTGGTCTCAGGAGAAAGTTCTTTGGTCTGAATCACAGTTTGATACCAGATTTCAGCGCCTTTATCTTTCAGCTCATCTCTATTCACAGAAGTCAATACCGCATGCTTTACTCCCATGAGTTTGATTGCTTCTGCCACGCGCCGTGGCTCATCAGTATCGTACTCCGGCGGACGGCCAGTTGCTACAGCACAAAATGAACAGGAGCGAGTACATACGTTTCCTAAAATCATAAAGGTAGCTGTGCCAGCTCCCCAGCATTCACCCATATTCGGGCAATTGCCACTTTCGCAGATAGTATGGAGCTTGTGCTCATCTACCAGCTTGCGGACTTTGGCATATTCTTTTCCTACAGGGAGTTTTACTCTAAGCCAGTCTGGCTTTTTTCTACGAGTAGCTTCTTCGGAAATTACAGGTAATTCGATCATTGATTTCTGATTTGATGCAAAGGTAACTCAGCAAAGGGCAAAACCCAAGTTGACTTACTGTCTGAACCCGTAGAAAAAGGTGAAGTACACGGACTGGAACAACTGACGGTTTTCCGTAGTAGGGATCAGCGGGATTTCTTTGGTAAAACCTTCCAGCATGTATCCAAGTTCCAATCCAGTTGCATTGGAACGAAAGACACCAAATTCGAAGTTAACAGCAGCTTTCAAATTTCCTCCAAAAGCAAATTCTGATTGCCCTAGGCCTTCCAAAAGTCTGCCGGTTCCTAAGATATTAAATCTACTTTGGTGCACTACTGGATCGTATTGCTCGCGTACAGTCTCTACACGATTCAGTGCATATTCTATGTAGTAAGGAGCGATTAATCCAAATGATGGACCCACCGCGGCCAAGGCTGACACTTGGACGCCTTGATTTGGAGCTTTTTTGAAAAGAACTATTTCGCGACCGTATTGAGGTCTTATCGAATAGAGGTAATTAGACTTCCCAAAAATATAGCTATTACCGAGTACGGTAGAATATCGGCTTTCCTTTGGGTTTTTCACATTGGAAAATTCCACAGCCCAAAAGCTAAACTGCGTATCGTCAATTCGTGTTCCTGCTTTGAATATAAAGCCACCAATCAATCCTCCGTTTGTGTTTTTGTTGACACCGAACATGTATTCCTTATCGTAATCGTAGTTGCCTATGTCTTCTCGTTGGGCAAAAGATTCAATCGAAACGGTGAGTAATAGAAGTGGTAAAATGAATTTCAGCTTGTTCATTCGAGTTGGTCGAAAATATAGCCCTATTTTTGGCTGTTAGTTGTTTAACTGATTTTAAAAATAAGAGTTTATGCCCACTATAAAAAGTTCATATTTGGGGAATTTGAGAACTGAATCTGAGCATGTGCACTCAGGAGTGAAAATTCTGTCAGATGCTCCCGTAGATAATAATGGAAAAGGAGAAGCTTTTTCTCCGACCGATTTGGTAGCTAGCGCGTTAGGGAGTTGTATGGTGACTATTATGGGAATTGTCGCTAATCGTGATTCAGTTTCATTGGAGGGGATGACCTGGGAAGTAACCAAAATAATGCAAGCATCGCCGCGCAAAATAAGTGAGATCATCGTTGACTTTCATTGGGCAAATCCTGTAAATGATGCTGCAATGATCCAAAAATTGAAAAATGCAGCCATAACTTGTCCTGTTGCATTAAGCTTGGATCCAGAGATCAAGCAGACATTGAATTTCGATTTCTGAGCATCCAACTTATTGCTCAGAATTTTAAAAGTATATAAACCCATCGAAAATGAGCTATTTATTTGAATCCTTCAAAGGCTGGAAAAGCTATTGCGAAGAGAAGAATATATCCTTACCAGCATCTGTGATTGAGTATGAAGTAGATCAGAAAAATGGTGCAAGTGTTTCTATCAAGGCTGGTCTTCTTCAGGCTTATGGCGTAATGAAAGATGCTGTGAAAACTGGTTTAGAAGAAGAAATGACTTCACGCTCCGGAATGATTAATAACGGCGCAAAGAAAGTTTACAACCATCCTTTATCTGTGCTTTCTCCAGAGTTTCAAAAGTTGATTTCACGTGCTTTAGCAGCAAAAGAAGTCAATTCTTGCATGGGTAGAGTGGTGGCAGCACCTACGGCGGGTGCCAGTGGGATTCTCCCAGGAACGTTGGTGACGCTTCAAGAAATCCATGGATTGAGCGACGATCAAATAGTAGAGGGGCTTTTAGTCGGAGCAGGCATTGCGTTGATTGTTGAGGAAAAGGCGAGTTTGGCAGGAGCGGTTGGCGGTTGTCAGGCAGAAACTGGCTCAGCCGCCGCAATGGCTTCCGGTGCGATTGTATATTGCTTAGGTGGCAATACAGATCAGATTTTCAATGCTGTAGCCGTGACTATTCAATGCATGCTGGGATTGGTTTGTGATCCTGTGGCAGGATTGGTAGAAGTGCCTTGTGTGGTTCGAAATGCCAGTGCAGCAGCCATTGCATTCAGTTCTGCTCAGATAGCTTTAGCAAATGTCAGTGGCGTAATCCCTGTAGATGAATGTGTGGAGGCAATGGGAGAAGTGGGGGCTTCAATGGAAAGCAGGTATAAGGAGACTGCCATGGGAGGATTAGCTGCTACTTTGACAGGCCAGGCTATTGCCGAGCGGGTATTGATCAAGGATATTGAAATCTTACCTGATGAAGAATTAGAGGAATAAGCCGTTGACAAAAGGAATTGCCAGAAGCTGATCAATACTTAAGCTGAGCACCACCGCCCAAAGGCTGGCACTCCAAAGCATGTGGAAATAAATGTGTCTTTTTCTAACTCCAAATGAAACCATTATTAGTGTTCCTCCAATAGGAGTAAGGAAAATTGGAGTAAAGAAAGCGATTCCTATTTCACCATATTTTCTCCAAAGTTGAACTATTCGTCTATTTTTTTTGGAGAATACAAGTTTTGGTTTGGAAATAAATTTCCTTTTAAAAAGCATTTTGATCTTTGACCCTATTAGCGTGAAAATGACCACGCTGGTCATCATTCCCGCGATAGTTATTAGCACATTCTCCACTACGCTATAGCCAGCTGCTGAACCTAATACTGGTCCAGCCAGAAATTTGAACCAACACAGAAAGTAGATTCCAAGAAGAGTAAGAATATTTTCTATCATATCAGGAAGAACAAATAAGCAAAATAGCTGAGTAAGAGCAGTGAACCTTCAACTTTTGAAACTCGCATCTTTGTACGCATCAACACGAATAATAAGAGAGTAATTCCAAGCATCCACAAGAAATCCGAATCGATAAATTCCTGTGATACGCCAATTGGCTTGATGATCGCTGTAAGGCCAATTATAGATAGAATATTCATGATATTACTACCTAGAATATTGCCTAATGCCAGATCCGTTCTTTTGGACAAAGCGGCTATAATTGAGGTGATTAGCTCCGGTAAGCTAGTGCCAATGGCAATGATAGTCACTCCGATTATTCGTTCTGAAACGCCAAACTCTCTGGAGATCTTCACGGCATTGTTGACTAATAGTTCAGATCCAAAGTATAATCCTAAAACACCTCCTATAAACAGGCCTATGGAGGTGGGCCATGAGTAATTTTTGACTTGCTCTAACTCCTCTTCCACTTCAGTATTCTCCACTAAATCTGAATTGGGGCTTTTGAAAAGATAGATGTTAAATCCAATAAATAATCCGAAAAGCAAAATTCCTTCCCAAAATCCTATGAGCCCATTGTAGCCTAAGCCATAGAAAAGTATGGTCACCAGTAAGGTGACCAAATAGTCAAAGCGGATATGACTTTTTTTAATCAGGATTGGGTAAAATATCCCGCTTATTCCAAGCACCAAGGCAATATTGGCAATATTGGATCCTATCACATTGCCAATTGAAATGTCGCTATTTCCCTTGAGTGCGGCATTTATGCTCACTAATAGCTCCGGCGCTGAAGTGCCAAATGCAACTACAGTCATGCCAATTAGTCCTGCACTCATGCCCAGCTTTACTGCCATGGCAGAGGCGCCGTCAACTAAGATTTTTCCTCCATATAGAAGAATGACCAAACCAAGAAATAAGAGGAAGTAGGGGAGCATGTAGTAATTAAAGTTTTGGCCCAAAAGCAAGATCGCCCGCATCGCCTAGTCCAGGGACAATGTAGGATTGGTGATTTAATTTCTCATCGATAGCCCCGATCCAAAGTGAATAATTGCTAGTGGTATTTTCTTTGAGGTATTGGATGCCTTCAGGAGCAGCAATGACTGAGGCTATGTGAATATGCTTTGGTGTACCATGGGAAAGAATCGTGTTGATCGATTCTACTAGCGATTTACCTGTAGCCAGCATAGGATCAGCAAGAATGATTACCCTTCCTTCTAGGCTTGGACTAGCGTGATAGCCCAACTGAACCGTGATTTCTCCAGGCTGACTTTCATCTCGAAAAGCACCTATAAATCCGCTGTCTGCTTGGTCGAAATAATTTAAGAAACCATTGTAAAACGGTAATGAAGCTCTCATTACAGAGATGATAACCGGTTGTTCTATTGGTTTTAATGCGGAAGTCGAGGTAAGCGGCGTGTCAATTTCCTCAGAAACGTACTCAAAGGATTTTGAGATTTCATAGGCCAGTATTTCACCAATCCGTTTTAGATTTCGTCTAAAACGCATTCTATCATTTTGAATACGTATGTCTCTCATTTCACGCAGAAAATGATTTGCTATAGATGGCGTATCAGATAGAATAAACATGCTGCGAATATAAAATAAAAACCCGGCTCTTCGGAACCGGGTTTTTATAATAGCCGAGTTAGAATAATAGTTATTTCACTTCGAAGCTCGCTCTTCTAGCCAGTTGTCTTGCATCAGTAGAAGATTTATCCACGCTAGTGTCTTCACCATAACCTTTATAAGAAAGTCTAGAAGCATTTACTCCTGAAGCTACTAAGATGTCATAAACTGACTTAGCTCTTCTTTCAGAAAGTTTCATGTTGTAGTCTTCAGGGCCTAATTCATCTGCATATCCTTTGATCTCGACACTTACGCCAGGATTCTTTT